>NZ_JBHZAL010000005.1:116144-360254 GCF_042754245.1 Nocardia sp. NPDC059228
GGCCTGCCCGGCGCGCGCGTCCCCCCCCTCGGCCGGCTGCGGAACTTCTGGTCACGCGGGGGTGGGCTTGCACTGCACCAACGCCGGCGCGGCCCGGTGGTTGGGCCCCCCGCCGCTGTACGTTTGCCCCCGAACAGATCAGTCCCCGGTAGTCTCTATCGAAATCTCGAGTCTCAGTCGTCGCTGACCACTCGATTTTCCAATCGACTTGCCGGGGGCCTGGCCGAATCCTGTGGGCTCCACCGCTCATTTTGACGGACGTCTCCATCGCCATTGCGGCGTTCTCCGGTGTTTCGGTGTATACACAAGTGTCCTCCACCTTTGCCCGTAGTCAATACATGCGGGCACATCGGTGGCAATTTTTTTCTCGGCCCGCTACGGCGACCCGATCGCGGCGCGGATTCGGGCGACGAGGCTGTTCAGGCGGGGCTGATGCGAGCCCTGCCAGTAGATCCGGCCGCACTCCGGGCACTCGCGGAAGGTGTCGTAATAGCGGCGGGTGAGGGGTTGGAGCCGATCGATGATGTCCTGCTTGGGCACGTCGGTGAGCAGGCCGCCGCAGCGCAGGCAACGGGTGAAGGGGGCCAGCCGATCGGCCAGGTCGAGGCGGCGGATCACCTCCACCAGCTGTTCGAACGGGCGGTTCGAGCGGACGAAGACGCCGTGGGTCACGTTGCGCCGCTTCAGAAGTCCGCGGTCGCGGGTGAGCAGGATGCGATTCTCCGCGGCGGCCGTCGCGGCGAGAGTGGCGTCGTCGGCGTCCCACTCACAGCGAGCGTCGAGTCCCATCAGTCGCAGCAGCGGTCCGAGCCCGCCGAGATTGACATCGACGACGAAACGCGGATCACGCAGCGGATGGGGGCGTACCCGGGTCAGCGGGCCGATATCCAGCGTCTCGAACATCGGGTAGGCGACGAGCCGATCGCCCGGCTGCGGGTGGTGGCCGAAGCCTACGGATTCGCCGTTCACCAGGATCAAGTCGACCTCGGTGTGCGGGATACCGGCAGCCTCGACGACGTCTTTCACGGTCTGATGGGGACGGATCGGCCGAGGCTGCGCCGTGTACCGGACGTCCTGGTGCAGGAAGTCGTTCAGCTCGGCGTACACGCGCAGTTGAACACTGCCGGTCATATGACCATTGTCGGCCCCGGCAACGGCACCCGGCTGTCGAGCGGCGACCCCCGCGAGCGCGGCCTTCCCGATTCCCCCATCCGGTGCTATAAATTAGGGGAGGCTTACCTCTGAGTGGTGGGCCTCTTCGGAAAACAACTCCCGCCAGCGAGGCCCGCCCGTGTATGTCTGCATCTGCAACGCCGTCTCCGAAGACGATGTGCACGACTGCGTTTCGCGTGGCGCCCACTCCGTCCGACAGGTCAAACGCGCTTGCGGCTGGCGACCGGGCTGCGGCAACTGCGCGAGGCGACTGGCGGAGGTTTTCAGCCAGGCTCAGGCGTCGTCCGGCGCCGAGTCCTCAGCGGCCTGATCCGACACGCGCGCTCGCACCTCGCCGCCCCGTGTGATCTGTGCCACGATCACGCCATGAAGGGCGACAAGGACATCATTGCACTGCTCAATGACCAGCTGACGGCCGAACTCACCGCGATCAACCAGTACTTTCTGCATGCCAAGATGCAGGAGCACTGGGGCTTCCCGAAACTGGCCCAGCACACCCGCCACGAGTCGATCGACGAGATGCGGCACGCGGAAATCCTCACCGATCGAATCCTGTTTCTCGATGGGCTTCCCAACTACCAGAAACTCGGCCTGCTACGTATCGGACAGACCATCGCCGAACAGCTGCAGGCCGATCTGCAGATCGAAATCGACGCCGTCGACCGGCTGCGCCCGGGCATCGAGCTGATGCGCTCGCGAGGCGACGCGATCTCGGCTCGCCTCTTCGAACAGATCCTCGAGGACGAAGAGCAGCACGTCGACTACCTGCAGACCGAACTCGACCTCCTCGAGAAGCTCGGCGAAGCCCTCTATCTCCAGCGCTACACCGACGCCGCGGAGGACTGATCCTGCCTCGTCACAGTCGGCACACCATCGACCGTGGCGACACCCAGGCGCCGGGCCGTGAGCCGCGCGAGCGCGGCATCGGTGAAGACCGACAACCCGAGGTCGGGGTTGTAGCCGTGGATTTCCTTGACGTCGAGCTCGGCCAGGAAATAGAGGATCTCCCGCGAGATCACCTGACCAGGGACCAGCACCGGGAAGCCTGGCGGATAGGGGACGACGAACGTCGTCGACACCAGGGTCTTTCCCTGGGCGATCCGGCGCCCGGCCTCGCCGAGCAGGACGTGTTCGCGGTCGGACTCCTCATATCCGGCGTAGAAGGCCGATCGCATGTCGCCGAACGAGCTGGCGCCGTCGGGACGGAAGGCGGTGTCGAACTCGCTGAAGTCGGGTAGCGCGGGCAGATCCTTGGTGATCGCGTCGACCCGGCGCAGCTGCAGGGCGCGATCGGCCTTGCCGGCCGCGCTCTCGCTGCGCTCGAAGTCCATGGCGATCCGCCGCAGCACGTCGAGCAGGTACTGCACGCTCGACCAGGTGACGCCGATCGTGAAGATCAACAGCACGCTGTTGATCGAGGTCTTGTTGATCTGGATGCCGAAGCGGTCCATCAGGATCTTCCCGCGGAACTCGTATCCGTTCATGCCGGTCTTGCCGATGAACAGGGTGACCCGCGTCGCGTCGAGCACGAACTGATCGGACCGCCACGCCTCGTTCCACTCCGCCAGCCCACCCTGCCTGACCTGCCGGTACGAGCTGACCTCGGAGGCCCGGAACTCCTCGGGCACCAGGTCGGCCTCGTCCAGGATGCGGAACCACTTGCCGATCAGCCGGTCCTTGCGGACCCGGTGCCGGAAGACCAGCGCCATGTCGTAGACGTTGCGGACCAGCTGGAAGCCCTCGATGTCGACCTGCCGGCGCGCCAGGTCCAACGACGCCAGCAGTTGCTGGTTCGGCGACGTCGAGGTATGGGTCAGAAACGCCTCGGTGAACATCTCGCGGACGAGGGCGGCGAAATCCTGGTCGCGGATATGGATCATCGACGCCTGCCGAAGCGCCGACAGCGACTTGTGGGTGGAATGCGTCGCGTATACGCGCACCCGCGCCCGCCCGGGGTCGGGAAGCAGCCGGCGGTCGGCCCACTCGGCACGGTCCACGCCCTCCATCGACGCCTGCCACCGGCGGTACTCCTGGGCGTAACCGGGTGAGGACAATGTCGATTCGAGTTGCTCGGCGGCGACCATCGCGGTCCGCTGCCGGGCCCACGGCACCGCGGTCGCGAACGCGTACCACGCCTCGTCCCACAGGAAGCAGATGTCCGGCTTGATCGCCAGGACCTCCTCCATCACCCGCCGGGGGTTGTAGACGATGCCATCGAACGTGCAGTTGGTGAGCAGCAGCATGCGCACCCGGTCCAGCTGCCCGGCAGCCTCGAGGTCCAGCAACGCCTTCTTGATGGTGTGCAGGGACACCGCTCCGTAGATCGCGAACGGCGCGAGGGGGTAGGCGTCCAGGTACATCGGGTACGCGCCGGCGAGCACCAGGCCGTAATGGTGCGACTTGTGGCAATTGCGGTCGATCAGAACGATGTCGCCCGGCCGGGTCAGGGCCTGCACGACGATCTTGTTCGCGGTGGATGTTCCGTTGGTGACGAAGTACGTCTGATCGGCACACCAGGTCGCGGCGGCCTTGTCCATGGCCGCCCGGATCGTGCCGTGCGGGTCCAGCAGCGAGTCCAGCCCGCCGGAGGTGGACGACGTCTCCGCCATGAAGATGTTGCGGCCGTAGAACTCGCCCATGTCCTGCAGCGACTTGGAGTTGAAGATGCTGGCGCCGCGCGCGACGGGAAGGGCGTGGAATTGGCCGACCGGTGCGGCCGCATAGGCGCGCAGAGCATCGAAAAATGGTGTGGCGAACCGGTTCCGGATGCCGGCGAGCACTGTGCTGTACAGGTCGGTGACATCGTTGAGCCGATAGAACGTGCGGTCGTACACGTCCAGCTCGCCCTCGGTCTCCGCTGCGATCGACTCGTCGGTCAGCAGATACAGGTCGATATGAGGCCGCAGCTTCCGGATCCACTCACCGCATTCGACCCAGTCGTGGGTGCGGTCGGTCACGACCACGTCTTCGTTGGCGCCGAGCAGCGTGTTCATCAACGGCACCCGGTCGCGGGAACGCAGCGGCAGGTCATGCCGGATGATCGCCGCCTGAATCTCGCCGTTCAACGCGACGGCGGTGATGGCGTCCTCGATGCTCGTGACGACGAGCAGCTCGAACTGCACATCGTCGCACGGGTCACGAAGCGCCCGCAGGCTCTCCGCCAGGCTCTCGGGAGCCCCGGGCGGGGAATCGTCGCCGAGCACGACGGTATAGAACTGCTGCTGTTTGGTCCGAGCCACGAGCTCCTGATCGGCCAAGGGCGCGGAGGTGTCGAACAGGGCTGTGCGGTCGCCGTATTCGGAGAGCAGGCGCACGGCCAGCGACACCTCCTCGGTGAGCCGCGCCGTGGCCAGGTCGTCGACATATCTGTGAAACGCCGCCAGTCGCTCCGCTCCCGGATACAGCCAGTACCGCTCGTAGGCGCCGAGACGATCGAGCAGACGTCGCACCACGGCGGCCTCATGTGTGGTGTCCTGACCGGCACGGTCGACATCGGCCAGCTGACGGCAGGCGTCGTCGAGAAGATTCCAGGTATCGATTCGCGAGTACGACGGGTTGGCTACCGCCGCCAGCGCGGAAACACTGAGGCGTTTCGGTCGCTCACCGTCTCGGTGCATGTCGGTTCCGCCCCAATCAGTGCGGACGAGGTGGGTCTGCCGAAAACGGCAGATCGCTCTGGAACAGTCATCCCTGCAAGTATTGTGTCCCGTTGTCGAGCAAATTCCTAGCTCGCGTTCGGCGGCAGTGCGCCGCCACCGGGTTGCCCCGCGGCGACGCGCGGGGCGATGCCGTGAATATCGGATCTCGGGTTGTTTTACTGGCAGGGTGCTCGTTCAGGGCAGTCGTCAGCGCGTCGCCGATCTCGATGCACGCAGGAATCAGCAGGAACCAACTGTGAGGAGGGCTAGTGACGAACAACGTGATCCGCCGGGTTGCCGGCGCGGTCGGCAAGCTGGGTTTCGCGGGTGCCATGGCAAGTGCGCTGGTTCTGGGGCAGCACGCCGTCGCTCACGCCGCGGAGACGACCACGTTCCAGCTCCCGTTGATGGAAGTGTCCCAATCAATCGGAGGCCCCAGGCAGTTCACGATCGGCTTGACGGCGACCGTCGGCGAGCAACGCGGCGTCACCACCTTCGGTGTCGCCACCCCACCACAGTTCGACGGTGGCAGCATGCCCGACTCGGCCGTCCAGATCCACTGGGCGAACCTGACGACCGGAAAAACGGCGGTGACCGACCTGCCAATTCGAGCAATATCACAGCAATCCTGCGACTGCGCCCCGGCATCGGTGTCGGTGTTCACCGGAGCAGGCCGGATCGTCGCAGCCGCCACCGCCAACGGCGTCGCCATCAACCTGTCCTCGGGGCTGGGTACGTTCACGGCTTCTTGAGCCCAGAGGGCGGATGGGTGGTCGGTCGGAGCACGATGCTCCACGGGATGACGGTGCCGGGCTTGCGTGGATTCGGTTGCGGCAGACGGGAAAAGAACGGCGCGTTCTTCATCAGGCTGTCACCACTACGCCCCAGACGCTCGGCAATCACGACCGACACGATGTCGACCACCCACCAGGCGATCTCCTCGCGCCGGAAGTCCACTGCCAGTTGCCGGACCTCGTCGGGCCGCAGATACATGACCATTGCTCGGTACGTGTCGGCGGGCGTCTGCGGAGTCTGCGGTCTACCGTTCCCGGGTATGGCAAGCAGGGACATCGTGGTGACCGTCGGCGATGACGACTGGCTCACCTTGAAGGATGCAGCCGACGATGCGGGGATGAGCGTGGAGGCATACGTGTCCTGGGGCGTACGGCTACTGGCGATGCAGGCCAGACCCGGCGGGGCACCGCGACGCGAAAGCTACAGCGGCTCGACCGCGACCCGGCGCACCTACGACACCGCCGAGGTATCGGAGTCGGCGGCATGGGCGGAGACATTCACCGAGCGCTTATCGCACCGGGCCGACCGGCCCCACAGGGACTGACCGGCCCGCCGGGTTCCGTTTCTCGAGGGTCACGAAGTCCGGTGGCATTGCCCACCGTTAGCCTGTTTCTGCTGGTCAGCGCAACTGTCGTGGTTCGACGAAGATGGAGCCATGCGGACCGAGTATCACGAGAGTCTCGCTCGTCTCGCCACGCTGCTCGTGGCGATGAGTCTGCGCGATCGGACCGCGGTGGCGTCGGCGACGAACGCGTTGCTCAACGCCGACATCGAACAGGCCGAGCACGCTATCGACATGTGCACGGAGATCGAGACCATGCGTGATCACTGCGAACAGGCCGCCGTCGATCTTCTGGCCCGGCAAGCCCCGGTCGCCGGTGAACTGCGCCAGGTCGTGACCGCCCTCCAGCTCGTCGGCGACCTCGCCCGCATGGGCACCCTGGCCAGCCACATCGCCACCGTCGCCCGACGCCGGCACCCCGACCATGCCGTCCCGGACTCGGTCCGCCCCATTGTCGCGAGCATGGGTGCGGCTGCGGTTGCCATAGTCACCAGCGCCGCAGCGGTTTTGGAGTTTCGCGACCCCGACGACGCCGCGCAACTCGATCAGCAGGACGACGTGATGGACGAACTGCACCGCGAACTGTTCACCGTGGTACTCGCTCCGGACTGGCACGGCGGAGTAACTGCCGCTGTGGATCTCGCTCTGCTAGGTCGCTACTACGAGCGGTTTGCCGACCACGCCGTACAAGTCGGACGCCGCACCATCTTCCTCGCCACCGGCGAAAACCCACAAACCTGGCTCGCCGATCGCCAATCACTCGACACCTGACCGAGCGCGAGACCTCTGACACGGAATGCTTGTCCAACATCGCATAATCGGCATTCCAATGCGTTGGTAGGTCCTGGGGTCAGCTGCCCGATCGTCCCAAGAGGTTGTTCGGCTTCGGAACTCGAGGTGCTCCGCTCGCGAACCGGCCACGTGACGTGATCATCTGCGAAAGACGCTGTGTAACAGCACATTCGAGATGGCAGGTTTCTGATCATGCTGATCGTCGACGCACACTCGCCATCACCGGCGAGGCCATGATCGCGGCCCGCCCGGACATCCTCCTCGTCATGACCGACGGGCTCGATTCGATCGGTGGCACAACGGGATTGCTCAAAATCCCGGGCATCGCACAAACCCCCGCCGGGCACGCGCACCGGATCATCGACATGTCCGACAGTGTCCTACTCAGCTTCGGCCCCAACACCGGCAGAGTGCTGGCCGCACTGCGATCGGCGATATTCCGCTGATCGACAAGCAACCCCCTCGGATATCGAACATGCGATGCGGCGCCCGCACGTGCGAAGGACCCGTCCGGCTGCCACGCACCTTCATCGATGTCGGGTCCGCGGAGGGCTTCGCGCTGAAACGCTGAACGCGGACCCCTGACCGGGGCCTGGCGGCAGCGTACGAACATCCGGTCCGGACGAGCGCCGACGGAGATATTCTGGCTGGTGCCCGCTGGTAGATCACGAGTAACCGATGGTCGAGAACGATCCCTGCAAGACCCAGCGTGATGTCGGCGTCGATGTCATCACGGAGCTGAGAACTGCCGGTTTCGAGGACGCGGTGGAGATCGGGCGGGGCGGGTTCGGAGCGGTGTACCGGTGTCGCCAGGTCGGTGTGGATCGCACGGTGGCGGTGAAGGTGCTGACCGAGGAATTCGACGAGAATCGCGAGCGGTTCCTGCGCGAGCAGCGAGCGATGGGTCGGTTGACCGGACACCCGAACATCGTCGGCATGCTGGAGGTCGGTGCCACCGGCAGCGGTCACCCCTACCTGGTGATGCCGTACCACTCGTTCGGCTCGCTGCAGACGCGCATTCAGCGCGACGGCCCGTTGCCGCTGCCGGAGATCCTGCACCTCGGGGTGAAGATCGCCGGTGCGCTCGAAACGTCGCATCGCACCGGCGTTCTGCACCGCGATATCAAGCCGGGGAACATTCTGCTGACCGACTACGGTGAGCCGGCGTTGACGGATTTCGGGATCGCGCACATCACCGGCGGTTTCGAGACCACGACCGGCACGATCACCGCTTCTCCGGCTTTCACCGCACCCGAGGTGCTCAGTGGGGAGGCTCCGAGCCGGGCCTCGGATGTCTACGGGCTGGGAGCCACATTGTTCTGCGCGCTGACCGGTCACGCGGCCTTCGAGCGCCGCAGCGGTGAACAGGTGGTCGCTCAGTTTCTGCGCATCACCCAGCAACCGATTCCGGATCTGCGCGACAACGACATTCCCGAGGATGTGTGCACGCTGATCGAGGGTGCGATGGCGCGCAACCCGCTCGACCGCCCCACCGCCGCGGAGCTGGGAGACCAACTCCGGGAGCTCCAGCGCCGGTACGGCTTCCTGGTCGACCGCATGCCCCTGCGGGCCGAACCTGGAACCGAGTCCTACTCGGTGGCGACATCGGCGGACACGGCACCGAACGGCGCCGGGAATCTTCCGCTCGAGTTGACCAGTTTCGTGGATCGCCGCATCCAGGTGACCGAGGTCAAGAACCTGCTCGCCGGTTCGCGTCTGGTGACGCTGACCGGGATCGGCGGGGTCGGTAAGTCGCGGCTCGCACTGCGTGTCGCGCACAAGGTGACCGGAGAGTTCACCGACGGCGTGTGGCTGGTCGAGCTGGGCGATATGCGGGATCCGGCATTACTGATCGACATCGTCGCCACCGCGCTCGGCCTCCGCAGCAGAGGGGGCGGACCGATGCTCGACGTGCTGGTCGGATATCTGTCCACCCGCAACGTGCTGGTGGTGCTGGACAACTGCGAGCAGGTGATCGACGCGGTCACGGCACTGACCGAATCGCTGCTGAGGGCCTGTCCGGAGGTGCGGATTCTGGCGACCAGCCGCGAGGCTCTCAATGTCAGCGGAGAATCGGTGCTCACGGTGCCCCCGTTGACGATTCCCGATCCAGCGGTCAAGTCGGCATCGAGAGTTGCTCGTGAAGACGCCGTGGCCCTGTTCGCCGAACGAGCCGCCGCGGTGGTGCCCGGCTTCGAAGTCGACGACGACAACAGAGCCTGCGTGACCCGGATCTGTGCTCGCTTGGACGGACTCCCGCTGGCGATCGAACTTGCGGCGGCCCGGCTGCGCACGATGTCGCTCGACCAGATTCTGACCCGGCTCGACGACCGCTACGGTCTGCTGACTCGCGGACGGCGCGGCGCCCCGATGCGACAGCAGACCCTGGCCTGGTGCATAGGCTGGAGCTATGACCTGTGCACGCCGGACGAACAACGGTTGTGGACCCGATTGTCGGTCTTCGCAGGCGGTTTCGAGCTCGACGCCGCCGAACAGATATGCCGTGGCGACCTGACGCAATCGGAGTTGCTCGACTCCTTGTCCGCACTGGTCGACAAGTCGATTCTGATCCGCGAGGAAGTCGATCGAACTGTCCGCTTCCGGATGCTCGAGACCGTCCAGGAATACGGTAGGCACCAGGCTGAGGACGCCGGCGAGTACATGGATTCCGTTCGGCGACACCAGGATTGGTGCTTCGGTCTGGCGCTGCAGGCAGAGGCGGAATGGATCGGACCGCACCAGATGCAGTGGGTTGCCAGGCTGGAGCGGGAACTGCCGAATCTCCGTAAAGCACTGGAATTCGCGCTGTCCGAGGCGAACGAGGCAGCGTTGCGGATGACGATGGCCCTCTACCCGTTCTGGATAATGCGCGGACGGCTCAGCGAGGGCCGCCGCTGGGCCGCTCGTGCACTCACCCACACGGCCGGGGCGCGGACCATTGACCGGGCCAAGGCGCTCCATGCCGCCGAGGCAATGGCCACGCTGCAAGGCGACCTCGCCGATGCCACCGACAAACTGGCACAACTCAGGCACGTGGCCGAACAGACCACCGAACCCGTGGTTGGGGCTCTGCTCGCTCACTCTGCCGGCAACACCGTTCTGATGAGGGGCGACGCTGACGTGGATCACGCGCACAAGCTCGTGGCCGAAGCCGTCGAGATCTACGAAGCATTCGGTGAGCTCAGCCTGCAATTGGATGCGCTGATCTCCCTCGGATGGTCTTGCGCGCTCCTGGGTGACATGTCGCGGGCCATCCAATGCTTCGAGCGGGTGCTCGCAATCACCGAATCCGCCCACGAAACGATGCTCCGGTCCTGGACATTGTGGGCAGCGGGGTACACCGCTTGGCGCGGGGGCGAGCCCGACCGCGCTGCGCGCTTGCTGGAGGAGGGCATTCGGCTGGCCCGGCTGGCGGCGGATCCGCTCGTCGCCGCGGCCTGTATGGAGGCACTGGCCTGGGTCACGGCCGGGCAACACCCTGATCGACGCGCAGCTGTGCTGATGGGTGCCGCCGATTCGCTGGTGAGCGTTGCCGACAGCTCCGCCTTCGTGTTTCCCGTTCTGCGCGTTCACCGCGACGACTGCGTGCGCACCACCCGGGAGGCGCTCGGTGCGAGAGCATTCGAGGCGGCCCGCCAGGAAGGCGCCGCCATGACGTTCGATTCCGCTGTGGCCTTTGCGCTCGGCGAGCAGTCCAGCGCCGCCGCACCCGCCCAGGGTCCCGGTGCGACCCTGACGAAACGGGAGCGCCAGGTCGCCGAGCTCGTTGCCCGAGGTTTGTCCAACAGGGCGATCGCCGCCCAGCTCGTGATCTCACAGCGCACCGCGGAAGGTCACGTCGAACACATCCTGACCAAGCTCGGCTTCACTTCGCGCTTGCAGATCGCGACATGGGCGGCCGAGCAGCCCGAATCCTGAATCCGCTCACTCGGTTACCACCCGACAGGTTGCGGATCGAGGAACAATCGCTCATTCGGCAGGCGCGTTTCCGGCAGCGATTCCTCGAGCTCCTGCATGATCAATTCGATTGCACACCAGCACTTTCGGCGACAATCATGAATCAGATTCCGCGCGGCGGCCAAGGTTGCCCGGTAGTCGAACACCGTTCCGCCCAACCAGATCCGCACGTGCACATCGCCCTGGGCCGACAACCGGGCTTCCTCGGCACGGGTCAGCATCGAAGATCACCAGCCCTGATGTGGCCATCAACGCGCCACGCCGATGTCAACGCGTCCGACAATCGCTGCTTGAACCACCGCTGCTCCGAATTGTCGGATCGCCGGGTCCGCAGCCCTTCCTCGAGCAGCGTCATGAACCGCCGCCGGTCGACACCGAATGCCACCAACAGCTCGCCCGCGCTCGCACCACCGAACGGCGCCCACCGGATCGCGAATTCGATCACCGACCTCGCGTCCGGTTCGATCGATCTGCCGGACGTGAGAAACGCCAGCTGACTCAGCGCCGACCGAACCCAGAACGCGTCGCGACCTCGCTGCTGATTCCGTCCATCCATGATGTTCCCGAGCGGTAGTGGCTGACCTGTCCTCCACCACCTTCTTCGGGAAGCGCCGCTCGGACGACGGGATATCTACCTACCCCCATACCTGTTTTCTGCACGATCGGGCCCAGACGAGGCTATTCCTCGGATATCGCAGCCGAGGTCGCGAACGGGATGCCTGCCTGCAGCGACGTCCCCTCGCCCGGATGGCTGGTCAGCTCCATCCGGCCGCCGAGGGCTTCGATGCGATCTCGCAATCCGACCAGCCCGGAGCCCTTGGCCAGGTCGGCGCCGCCGATTCCGTCGTCTCGGATCGAAAGCTGGAGCTGGTGACCGACGGTGGTGATGCGCACGGTCACTTCGGTGGCCCGCGCGTGTTTGGCCGTGTTCGTCAGCGCCTCTGCCGCGATGTAATAGGCGGCTGTCTCGGTGGATTCGGGCATGGGCGTGCCGAGGTTCAGGTCGAGGTTCACCGGAACGGTGCAGCGACGGGCGAGCGCCTTCAGCGCCGGGCCGAGTCCGCCCTTCGACAGGATCGCCGGATGGATCCCGCGGCAGATCTCGCGGAGTTCGTCCGAGACGCCGACCAGGCCCTGCACGACGTCGGAAAGTTGCGCTTCGAGCGTGGTCAGCTCGGGTGGCACCGATGCCTCGGCGGTGCGGAGCGCGAGTCCCAACGAGACGAGGCGTTGTTGCGCGCCGTCGTGCAGATCACGTTCGATCCGGCGCCGTGCCTCGTCGGCGGCCGCGACGATGCGGGCGCGGGATGCGGTGAGTTCGGCCCGGGCCTCGGTATTCGCGATCGCGGTCGCGACGAGGTCCGCGAATTCGGCGAGGCGCTCCTCGGTGTCGGCCGGCAGGGGCCCGCGGCGCGACGATCCGGCGACGATCGCGCCCCAGAGGTGGCCGTCGACGACGATCGGCGCCCCGACGCCCGAGCGCAGACCCAGCTCACGGATGCGCGCGGCGGCGGAACCGGTCGCCTGGTCGTGGCTGTCCATCCGGGCGGTGCCGCCGGTGCGCAGCACCATCGCCGCGATGTTCTCGCCCTCGAGTGTGAACCGCTCGCCGACCGGCATCCTGGGCAGTCCGGGTTCGTCGCGTGCCGCGACGAACCTGCCCGAGCCATCGGGTGCGTAGCGGAACAGGGAGGCGTTGACCACGCCCAGACACCTGGCCGACTCGTACGCCACCGCGGAGAACACCTCCGACGATGTCGCACCGCGCGCGACCAGGGTGGCGACCCGCCGCAACGCGGCTTGCTGCTGGGCGACGAGGTCGGCGGCACGGCGGCGGCGATTCGCCTCCGCGGCATGCGATCGGGCCACTGCCGCAAGGGTATTGGCCAGAAGCGCCACGCAGAGGAAGACCGCGATGGTGACGCCGTTCTGGACTGCGGTCGGACTGGATTGCTCCGGCCAGTTCTGGAAATAGCCGAAGGCGATGGCGCTGGCGACCGATGTCGTCACCGCCAGGCCGAGTCCCCACACCGTCGACACCACCAGAACACCCAGCAGATAGACGACACCGAAGGCATTGCCGGGAGCGATCTGCCCGAGCCAGAGGACGAGAACCGACTCCGCCGCAATGAAGAACGCGGCCACCGCGACGCCCAACGGCAGGGGCGGGGTCGTCGGGCGCATCGACCACGACAGCACATGTGCACGCATCGAGAAGAGGGGCTTATCGGACTGGTAGCGCGCGGATTCTGCACCTGGCGTGGAAGTTTGCCAGTCGTGCACTTCAGACCGTTTCCACATCATCACCCAGCGTTCACGTCAAGCCGACGGGCTCGGACAAGGTCCTCGAATTGGATCTCGATCGTCACCTTGCAGCCTACGTACCGTCCGGCACCTGTTCGGCGATGGACATCGGAGTGGCGGGTCAGCGGCTCGCGACGCGGTCCGGGACGGCACGCACGGCCGTCACGGCGTCCGCGCGTTCACGAAGATGCGCCGCGCCCACTCGGCGTGCGCCAGCAGGTCGCCGTCGCGCCCGGACGGCAGCGACAGCAGCAGCCCACACGCGGGCCCGCCTGCCGAAGTCCCGACAGGCAGCGTAATTCCGCAGGTGCCCAGGTAGCTGAGGACCATCGTGGTGCGCAGAGTGGCGGCATTCGCGCTGTCGTAGCCGGCCGGGTCGCGGAGATCGGCCAGGCGTGGCGGTGGGTGACGCACGGTGGGGCACAGCAGTGCCGCTCCGTCGAGTTCAGCGGCGAATTCCGCGCGCAGGGCGCGCATCCTGGCGTACACCGGGGCGATGGAATCCGCTGTGTGCGAGTTGCTTTCGAGCCTTCGCCGGGTGGCGGGCTCGATCGGCAGGCCGGAGCCGAGACGGTGACGGTGCAGACGGTATGCCTCCGCGCCCACGATGGTGCCGCCACCGTCCATCAATTCCTGTGCAGCACTCAGCGATGCCATGTCGCGCCTGCGAATATCAGCTCCGGCGCGGCGGATTTCGGCAAGTGCGGCCTCGAAATCGGCGGCGATCCCAGGCGTGACGTCTTCTGTCCACTCGCCGCCGGGAACGATGAATCGACGAAGCGGCGAGTGCTCGCCGTGTCGAATGGGCGCGAAAATCCGGTCGAGAGCGATGATGTCGTTCACGCTGGTGGCGAGGATGCCGGTGCTGTCGAGTGTGCTGGACAGGGGCGCGAAGTCGTTCGCACCGTAGCGTCCCGGGCTGGCGCGATACCCGACGATTCCGCAGTAGGCGGCGGGCACCCGTACCGATCCCGAGGTGTCGGTGCCGACCGCCAGCGGGACGATGCCGCGCGCGACCGCCACCGCGGATCCGGATGAGGAGCCGCCCGGGACCAGCTCCGGGTCGACGGGATTGGCCGGGGTGCCGAAGTGGAGGTTGATCCCGAGACCGGAGAAGGCGAACTCGCTGAGGTTGGTCTTGCCGATGGTGACCAGCCCGCTGTCATGGGCGCGCCGGACGAGGCGGCTGTCCACCGCGGCGGGTTCGTCGTGCAGGTGGCCGGCCGAGCCGCTGGTCGTGACCGTGCCCTGGATATCGAAGACGTCCTTCCACGCGATCGGGACTCCGTCGAGCGGACCGCGCCGGGTGCCGCGCAGGCGGCGGCGATCGGCAGCCGCGGCCTGGTATCCGGCGCGCTCGGCGGTGACGGTGATGAGTACCGCGGTCGAATCCGATTGCTGGGCCCGGTCGACGGCGACGGCGGCCAGGTGGGCCGCGGTCGTGCCGCCCGCTGCGAGTGCCTGAGCCATGGCGGTGGCGGTGGTCATGGACAGGACGCTACCCAGCAGCATTTCCGCTTCGGTATGTAGGAAGATCCACCGAATTCCAATGATGCTGTGTGATCATCCATTTCAACAGCGCCCGGTCGTTCGGTTGACTGACCTCCATGACAGTGTTGAGCCATCCGGAGCCGATTACCGTGCCGGCGAGGCGAGCCCGAGCGGTGACCCTGAGCGCCGGTGAGCGGTTGCGGATCACCGACGTCGATGGCGGCCAGGTGGGTGATGTGTTCGCCTACAACGCCCACGACCTCACCGAGCACCACAGCGCCTCTCACACGCGCACCCACACCGCGCGACTGTTTCCCGCGCTCGGCGAGTCATTCGTGACCAACCGGCGGCGACCGATCCTCACGTATGCCGACGACACCTCGCCGGGTGTGCACGACATGCTGATCGCCGCCTGCGACCCGGAACGCTATGCGGCGTACGGGGATCCGGGACACGCCAACTGCGCCGACAATCTGCGCCACCTGTTGACCGAGCTGGGATACGGTGCGCCGCCGTTCATTCCGCAACCGATCAATGTGTTCATGCGCATTCCGGTAGCCGCGGACGAGAGCCTGACCTGGCTCGAGGCCGCCACCGCGCCCGGGGACGCCATCACCTTCCGCGCCGAAATGGACTGCCTGGTGGTGGTTTCCGCCTGTCCGCAAGACCACAACCCCATCAATGGGGCGCGGCCCACGCCACTGGCCCTGACCGTCCTTCCCCCGACCAGCGAGGAGAACCACCGATGACCACCACCGAACTCGCCCACCCCGCGCTCGAGCCGTTCGGGCTGGACACCCTGAAACTACGCAACCGATTCGCCGTGGCGCCGATGACCCGGGTCTCGGCCGCCCCCGATGGCACTCCCACCGCGCAGATGGCCGCGTATTACCGCGAATACGCGCTGGGCGGATTCGGCCTGATCGTCACCGAGGGCATCTATCCGGACGCCGCCCACAGCCAGGGTTACTTCAATCAGCCCGGCCTGGTCACCGAACAGCACGTCGCGGGCTGGCGCGCGGTGGTCGACGCCGTGCACGCGGCCGGGACTCCGATCGTCGCGCAGCTGATGCACGCCGGAGCCATTTCCCAGGGCAATGCGCACGGTTTCGAGACCATCGGGCCGTCCGCGGTGGCGCCCCGCGGGCAGATGATGGTCGATTACGGCGGAGTCGGTGGAGCGTGGAACGCGCCCCGGGAGATGACCGCGCACGACATCGACGATGTCGTGGCCGGTTTCGTCGCGGCGGCGGAGAACGCCCGCGCGGCTGGTTTCGACGGTGTCGAGATCCATGGGGCCAACGGCTATCTGCTCGATCAGTTCCTGACCGACTACACCAACCAGCGCACCGACGAATACGGCGGGCCGGTGCGGAATCGCATCCGGCTCACCGCGCGGGTGCTGCGTGCGATTCGTGACGCCCTCGGGGACTTTCCGATCGGAGTCCGGCTGTCGCAGACCAAGGTCAACGACTTCACCTATCGCTGGCCGGAGGGTGAGGCCGACGCGCGCACCATCTTCGCGGCCCTGACCGAGGCGACGTACCTGCACATCGCCAGTGAGGGCCGGGACTTCCTCGAGACCGCGAAACTCCCCGGCGGCACGACCGTCACCCAGCTGGCTCGGGAGGTGTCCGGCCGCCCGGTCATCGCCAACGGGGGCATGCACAATCTGCCCCAGGCCGCCGATGTGCTGACCGGTGGGCACGCCGACATCCTGTCGCTGGGTACGGGCGCACTGGCCAATCCGGACCTGCCGCGCCGGGTCGAGGCCGGGGCCGAACTCTCCTCGTTCGATCATGAGATGCTGCACCCCATGGCAACTCTGGACTGCGCCGCGGCCTGGCGCGAGCGCACGGGCGAATGAGCGCTCGGACCTGGACCCGCGGCGGGGCCGCGGTGGCGACGCTGACCTTCGACGTGGACGCCGAGACGCCGATCCTCGCCGAGGGCCGGCACTACGCCGAGCACCCCATGGTGATGTCACACCAGGCCTACGGACCGGATGTGGGGGTGCCGCGCATTCTCGACCTGCTCGACGAGATGGGTGTTCCCGCAACGTTCTTCGTACCCGGTTGGGTCGCCGAGCAACGCCCGGGACTGGCCGCGTCGATCGTCGAGCGCGGGCACGAGGTCGCGCACCATTCCTACAGCCACCGGCCGCCCACCTCGCTGCCCGCCGGCGCCGAGCGCGCCGATTTCGAACGCGCCCTGAAGGTATTCATGTCCCAGGGCATCGAGATCGCCGGGCATCGCGCCGCGATGTGGAGCGCCAGTCGCGAAACCCTTTCCCTGATAGCGGAATACGGCCTGGCCTACGACTCCTCGCTGATGGGCGATGACCGGCCGTACCACGTGGACACCCCACAGGGCTCGGTCATCGAACTGCCCGTGCACTGGTCGTTGGACGACTGGGAGCAGTACGCGTACCTGCCCGCACCGCGCATCGGCTCGGTCATCGAGTCGCCGGTCAAGGTCGAGCAGATGTGGCGGGCCGAGCTCGACGGCATGCGTCACTACGGCTGCCTGTTCAACGTGTGCATGCATCCGTTCCTGACCGGTCGTCCGGGCCGAATGCTGGCCCTGCGCAACCTGATCGCCTACGCCCAGGAATGCGGAGACGTCACCTTCGCCCGCTGCCGCGAGGCAGCGACCTGGGCACGGGAGGACGCCCACACTCCGGCCCGTCCCCTGCCTGCCTACGACGTGGACGAAGCCGTCTACCCGCGGTAGCACACGCTCACGGGCCCGGCGGTTCGGCCACCAGGGCCAGGTACAGGTCGATGGTGTCCTCGAGGCGATTGACATTGCGGCCGGTCAGCTCGGTGATGCGGGCCATGCGATTGCGCAGGGTGTTGACGTGGACGTGCAGGGCAGCGGCCGTGACCGCCCACTGGCCGTCGTGGGCGAGGAAGGTGCGCAGGGTGTGCTCGAGATCGGTGTGGGTGCGGGCGTCGTGGTCACGGATGACGCCCAGCACCTGCTCCGAGAACCGTTGCCGCACCTGGTCGTCGAGCAGGCCGAGCAGCATCCGGAAGGTCGCGATATCGGCGAAGACAGCGGTGTCCGGGCCCTGCTGCACTCGCAGGATCTGGCAGACCTCGCGGGCGCGCACCAGCGATTCCCGCAGCCCGCCGGCCGTGGCGATATCTCCCACGCCGATCACGACCCGGTCGGCGGAGACCCGTCTGCCGACCTCCGCGGCCAGGTCGCGGGCGAAGCGCGCCAACTCGTCCGCCGAGCGCTCCCACAGGCAGATGGACACCACATCCCGGCTGCCCGCCGCGGTGAAGACGGGTATGCCGTGGGTGGCGAAGAACGCGCCGATCGCGTGCGCGATATCGCCGGGCAGGGCATCGGCGTCGGAGGCGGCGACCGGTGCGGACACGAGCACTCCCAGCGGCCGGTCCGGCGGCACGCCATAGGCGCGCAGGCGGCGAATCACCTCACCGCTACTTCGGGGGCCGGAGAGGATCATCTCCAATAGCTCGGTGGCGAAACGCGCCTCGATGGCGTGTACGGCCTGCTGTTTGGTGACCTCCAAGCTCAGGAAGCGCGCCGCCTGGGCCAGCGCGTCCCGATCGGCAGCGGTGAGAGTCGCCGCCGGTTCCAGGCAGTAGAGCCCGGCGTCGATCTCCCCCATCGCACCCTCCACGAGATACAACGCCGCCGGTCCGGGCCCGAGCAGATCGACCTCGATCGGCGGCGGGGTGCGATTGAGCGCGGCCGCGGCCATCCGCACCTGCTCATCGGTGGGCTCACAGCCGATACTGGCCAGACGGCGACCTTTGCGGTCTACCACGAGCAGCGGCAATTCCGTTTCGCCACGCAGGATTTCGAGTACGCCCGCCGCACCGCTGCCGCGCGAGAGAGCGGTGGCGAGGGCGTCGCCACGATGGACAGTGGCAGTCAGTTCCGCCTGCAGCACCTCGTTCTGGATCCGGGCGGCCGCTCGGGTGAGCGCGGCGAACGGCACCCCGGCACACAGCTCGATGAGCGGCAATCCGTGCGAAAGGCACAGCGCGGCAAGCTCTTCGGGCAGCGACGGGGTTTGCGCCGTGAGCCCGAACACCAACCCGGCCGCACCCGCCCCCGCGACGGCCGCCACGAACCGGTCCGCCGAAACATGTGACAGCCACAGGCCATTGGTGAGCACGAGTTCGCCGGACCGGACATAGGGCGACGGGTCGGCGAGCTCCGTCGTGTGCAGCCAGTGGATCTCCGTCCCCAAGGATTCGGTGAGTTCCGCCGTCACGACTCGCAGCCCCAGGGCAGGATCCGCGACGAGTCGGCCAATAGTCAACACCTGGTGGAATGTACACGGAGAGCCGGTAATTGGTGGATGAACATCCATCCCTTCGCTGGCATTGACGGTGCTGTTATGAGGTACCTCACTACGAAGGAACTCCGCTATGTCCTCTCCGCAACCACCCGGCACCGCTGAGATCACGTCCCCCACCGATACCGGCGTCCGCTTCGACGAGCACGGCATCCTGCCCATTCCCGACCAGCAGCGCGACTGCTCATCCTGGGAACTGTTCTGGATCTGGTGCGGCGCGAATATCGCTCCCATCAACTGGGTGCTCGGTGCGCTCGGCATCACCCTCGGGCTCAGCCTGTTCGAGACCCTGATCGTCGTTGTGGTCGGAAATCTCTTCGGCTGCGCGATATTCGGCCTGTTCAATGTGATCGGTCACCGCACTGCCGTCAATCAGATGGTGCTGGGGCGCTCGGCCTTCGGTATCAGCGGCGCGGCGCTGCCGGCCATCGTGCAAGGTCTGCTGACCATGGCCTGGGTCGGCGTGAACAGCTGGGTGGTGCTCGACCTGGTACTGGCCGTACTCGAGCAGATAGGCATCCGAGGTGGTCTGGGGCTGAAAATCGCTGTGGCGGCGGTCATCATGGCCGTGCAGCTCGCCCTCGCGCTGTACGGCTTCTACGCCATCCGCGCCTTCGAGAAGTACACGGTACCGCTCACTGTCGCGGTCATGGTGGTGATGACGGTGGTGGCGCTCGCCCGAACCCACCTCGACTGGTCACCTGCCAAGGCCGACTCCCCCGCCGAAAAGCTCACCGCCATCACGCAGCTCGTCACCGCCATCGGCGTCGGCTGGGGCTTGACCTGGATCCCCTACGCCGCCGACTACAGCCGCTTCGCCCGCCCGGAGCTGCCCGCCCGGACCGTCTTCTGGGCTTCGGCCTCCGGCATGTACATTCCGACGGTCTGGCTCGCTGCCCTCGGCGCCTGTCTCGCCAGCGCCGGCGGCAGCGCCGACCCGTCCACCTTGGTCGTCGGCACCTTCGGTGCCCTCGCGATCCCCGTACTCCTGCTGATCATGCACGGCCCGATCGCCACCAATATCCTCAACCTCTACTCGTGCTCGCTGGCCGCCCTGACCATCGGCATCCGCACCGCCCGGTGGAAGATCACCCTCTTCGCCGGTGCGATCGCCGCTGTCGTTCTGGCGATCTTCATCAACTCATCGAGCTTCGCCCACGCCTTCGACAATTGGATGGTTTCCATACTCATGTGGATCAGTCCCTGGATGTCCATCCTGCTCGTCGATTATTTCCTGATCCACCGCCGCACCCCGTCGATCCCCGACCTGTACCGCGATGCCACGATCTCGGCCTACGGCAAGGTCAACATCCCCGGCCTGGTAAGTGTCGTGGCCGGCTTGCTCGCCAGTTGGAGTTGGCAATACGGTCTGGTCCCCGCGATGCAAGGCCCACTTGCCAAGGCCCTGGCCAATACCGACTTCTCCTGGCTATCGGGCAGTCTTGTCGCCGGTGGGCTCTACGCCTTCCTCACCGCCGCCCGTCGGCGGCGCCGCCCGACGGGCTCGTGCCGAGAGCGCGGGCGAGCGTGAACGTGCCGGCGCCGGTGACGGTCACCAGCTCACACACTCTCCGGAGACGGCCCGGCGATCGGCATGGCCCAGGCCATGATCTTGTCGATCTCGTCCAGGTCGGAATCGTCGAGCACGATGTCCGCGGCGCGGAGGCTGTCCTGGATATGGCCGGCCTGCCGGGCGCCGACGATCGCGACCTGTACGGCGGGATTGGCCAATGTCCAGGCGATCGCCAGTTGACCGACCGTGATGTTGTGGTCGGCGGCGAATGTCTCCAGTTCCCACAGGGCTGTCAGATTCTGCCGGTAGACGTCGCCGGTGAAGTCGGGGCTCGTGCTGCGCCAGTCGTCATCGGCGAATGTCGTATCTCGATGCAGCGTTCCGGTCAGCAAGCCATGTGCCAGCGGCCCGTACACCAGCACGCCGACGTTCTGAACCCGGCAGTACGGCAGCAGGTCGTCCTCGATGTCCCGCCGGAACAGGTGGTATGGCGGTTGCACCGTCTCCACCGGCAGCACGGCGGAGAATTCCGCGATCTGCGCCGGGCTGTAGTTCGAGACCCCGACGTGGCGGATCTTGCCCGCGGCGACGAGGTCGGCCAGCGCGCCCGCGGTCTCGGCGGCCGGCACGGCCGTATCCGGCCAGTGCACCTGATAGAGGTCGATGTGGTCGACGCCGAGCGCGGCCAGGCTGGCCTCGACTCCCCTGCGCAACCAGTCGGGGCTCGCGTCGCGGACCAGGCCGGCTTCGGTCCTGCGCAGCCCGCCCTTCGTGGCGATCACGAGTTCTTCACGGGCGCTGGCGAGTTCGGGGCGCAGCGCCCGGCCCAGGATCCGTTCGGACGCACCGAAGCCGTATGCCTGCGCGGTGTCGAAGAAGTTGACGCCGAGATCACGGGCGCGCCGGATCGCCGTGATCGCGGCGTCCTCGTCGAACCGCCCCCAATCACCGCCGAGTTGCCAAGTGCCGAAGGCAATTCGGGAAACGTGCAGTCCGCTTCTTCCCAAAATTGTTGTCTTCATGTCGCTCTCCGAATCTCTGTAGGGGTCTTGCTGCCTACTGTCGCGCTTCGGAAGGCGCCTGTCGCCACGGCCAGCGCCCATCGACGATTCCTGCCAGCAGCAATCCCGGCCTTCCCGGCAGCTGCACCTGCCCTGCGTTGCGCAGGACGGCGGCCCTGCGTCGGCGCAGCACGGCGGCCCTGCTGCGGCGCAGCCCGGCGGCCCTGCGTCGGCGCAGCACGGCGGCCCTGCTGCGGGGCGCGGGAGCGGCCCGGGTCAGCGCGACTCGAGGAAGGTGATCACCGCCAGCACCCGGCGATGATCGTCGTGGGTCTCGGCCAGATTCAGCTTGGTCAGGATGCTGCGCACGTGCTTCTCGACGGTGCCTTCGGTGACCCACAACTGCCGGGCGATGCCGGCGTTGGAACGCCCCTGCGCCATCAGGGCCAGCACCTCGTGCTCGCGTGCGCTGAGCGCTGCGAGCGGATCGTTGCGCCGGCGGGCGGACACCAACTCCGTCACCAGCGCCGGATCGACGACCGCCGCGCCCTTGGCGATTCGCTGGAGCGTGTCGATGAAATCCTCCACATCGGTGACCCGGCTCTTGAGGAGGTAGCCGATCGCCCGGCCGCCGGCCAGCAACTCCATCGCGTGCTCGACATCCGAGTGGGCCGACAGCACGAGAATGCCGGTTTCCGGGAATTCGTCGCGGATCGCGCGGGCCGCGTCGAGCCCCTCGGTGGTGTGGGTCGGCGGCATTCGAATGTCGACCACCACCAGATCGGGCCGCGCGTCCCGGACCAGCTCCAGCAAGCGCGAGGCGTCTCTGGCCTGGGCCACGACGTCGAAACCCGAACGCGTGAGCAGGCTCGCCAACCCCTCCCGGAGCAGCACATCGTCATCGGCCAGCAGCACCCGCAACGGAGTCGTCACTGAACTCTCGCCTTCCTTGCTCCGGACATGGATGGCCGATAGAGGTCGAGCATAACCGGGCCGATTGCAGGTAGCCGCCATACCCACTGTGGTGCTGGCCGGGAGCACCGATGGATGTCAGCAGCGACGACACCGGCTCGGGTGACAGCGATTCTGGAAGTCCCAGAAGGCAAACCGAGGAGCTGATCGGTGATGGGGATGTTCGCACCACCAGAAAGGCAAGACCATGACCAACACGGCGCCCAGAGCGACGACGACCGATGCCGGTATCCCGGTACAGAGCGACGAGCACTAAACCTCTGGCCCGAATAGTCCACCACCCCAACACATTCAGGAGCACCATCATGACCACCCACATGGAATCGGCAATCGCGTTTCGCGCGTCGTCACGACTGGCCGGCAATCTGCAGCAGGTCCTCGTCGAGCTCACCGCTCTCCACCTCAACGGCAAGCAGGCGCATTGGAACGTCGTCGGTCACAACTTCCGTGACCTGCACCTGCAGCTCGACGAAATCGTCGATGCCGCACGCGAAGCCGGTGACACCATCGCCGAACGGATGCGCGCCCTCGACGCGGTGCCGGACGGCCGGCCCCAGACGGTCGCGGCGACCAGCCTCCTGCCGGAACTCCCGGCCGGTGAGCAGCACACCGCCGTGATCGTCGACCTGATCACCACACAGATTCGCGACGTGGTGGCGACACTGCGCGCCGTGCACGACGACACCGATACCGAAGATCCGTCCACCGCGGACCTGCTCCATGCCGTCATCCATCAACTCGAGAAGCAGGCGTGGCTGCTCAGCAGCGAAAACCGCACCGCGGGATAGACAGCGGCGATGTCGGACGAGGCGATGTCGGACGAGGGGAGGACGATGGATCGGGCTCGGTCCGCCCGGCCCCACTGGCCTTCGACCTGGAGACGGCCGCCGCTCACCCGGTCGGCCGACGACGACAACGAGGAGTGTGTGATGACCGGAATGACAGTTGGTTTCATCGGGCTCGGCGCAATGGGACAGGGCATGGCCGCCAGCCTGCTGCGGGCCGGCCATCGGCTCCGGGTCTGGAACCGCTCCCCCGAGCCGGTCGCCGCGCTGGTCGCCCAGGGCGCCGACGCGGCCGGAAGCCTCGCTGACGTGTTCGCCGCCGAGGCGGTCGTGTCCATGCTGGCCAACGACGACGCCGTCGAACAGCTGCTGCTCGACCCGGCGCTGCTGGCCGGCGCGAAGGCCGCCGTGCACGTCAACATGGCGACAGTCTCGATCGCGCTCGCCGACCGGGCCGCGGCCCTGCACACCGAGCACGGCATCGGATACGTCGCCGCGCCCGTCCTCGGCCGGCCCCAGGTCGCCGCCGCCGGCGAACTGAACATCCTCGCCGCCGGCGGTGACACGGCGCTGGCGCAGGCGGCACCGTTGCTGTCCGCGATGGGCCGGCACACCTGGCCTTTCGGCACCCGCCCCAGCCACGCCAACGCCGCGAAGATCAGCGCCAACTTCCTGATCGCCTGCGCCATCGAGTCCATGGCCGAGGCGTGCAGTTTGGCGGAGTCCCACGGTGTCCGGCCCGCCGACCTGGTCGAAATGTTCAGCGGCACACTGTTTCCCGGTCCGATCTACACCGGCTACGGCGCGATGGTCGCCGAGCGCCGCTACGAACCGGCCGGCTTCCGGCTGCCACTCGGTCTCAAGGACGTCAACCTGGCCCTGACCGCCGGCGCCGCGGCGAACGTCCCGCTGCCCTTCGGCAGCGTGCTGCGCGACGCCTTCCTCGACGCCCTCGCCCACGGCGACGCCGACAAGGACTGGGCCGCCGTTGCCGCCGTGGCCCGCCGCCGGGCCGGCCTTCCGGCGTAGCCGAGGCAGCCCCTCGGCACCACAACTCGGCTGGTCAACGACCTATAAACCGGAACTGCAGACATCGAACCGGTCCCACGGAGTAGCGTGCGATCCATGAGCGCATGCGAGGTTTGCGGTAACGATTACGCGATGCCGATCGTCGTCGAAGCTCAGGGAGTACGGCACGTTTTCGACTGCTTCGAATGTGCGATCCACCGAATGGCACCCATCTGCGAGCACTGCGAATGCAAGATCATCGGTCACGGCGTGGAGGCAGACGGCAGGTTCTTCTGCTGTGCGCACTGCGCCCTGTCCGAGGGTGCCAGAGGCCTGGTCGACCACATCTGAAATCCCCAACCCGACAACGAGAACGGGGCCGAAGCCGCACAACCCGCGGCTTCGGCCCCGCCGGGATCATCAGGCGCTCAGATCGCCAGGAAGAACAGCACACTCGTGGCGAGCGCTGCGGTGAGGCGGCCGACGTTGGAGGCGTGGAAGCGGCCGATTTCGGTGCGGACATCGTCCGGTACGGCCTCGGCTTGGCTCCATTGTGCGACGGCTTGGTAGATCGGCAGGTTGAACACGGCGGTCCACACGAAGAAGCCGATCAGGAACACGCCGCCGCCGGTCAGGGCGCAAACCTTGGCACTGGTGTCCGGTTGCATGGAGGAACGCCATCCAGACGGCGCTGATGTTGGGGATGATCGTGAGCGTGGACAGCACGCGGTTGGTGGCGGCGTGTTGGAGGAAGTTCTGGAAGCTGCGTGCTGCGTCGGCGTCGCTCTGCTGATTCCACATGCCGCGCATGACGGTCGAGAGCGTGGTCATCAGGCCAATCAGCATGGCAGCCGGCAGGTGGGGTCGGTCGAGCATCGAATGTCGTCCATGTGGTGCTCAGGGTGCTGTGACCGGGGTGTTGCAGCTGGCGGGGGGATCGACCAGCTCGCAGTCGGCGGGGGCGCGGACCGGTAGGTACTCGGCGGCCACGCCATTGTGGGCGATGATGTCGCGGTAGGCGTCGACCGCGTCGGTGGGTACGCGGTTCAGGGCCGGGTCGCTGCGCACGTTCACGGTGTAGAGGCCGAATCGTGGTGTGTAGGAGCCCCATTCGTAGTTATCGGTCAGGCTCCAGTAGTTGTAGCCGATGAGGTTCATGCCGTCGGTCTTCGCGCGCTGCAGCCAGTAGACGGTGTCTCGCAGATGCTCGGAGCGGGTGTAACCGTCTGCGCGGGGTTGCCCGTTCTCGGTGGGCATGCCGTTCTCCACGATCCATAGTGGCTTGCCGGGAAACCGTTGCGAATAGTGTTGCAGCGCAAAGTAGATACCCTCGGGCCGGACCGGAAGATCCCACATTCCCGCCGGGGCGGGCGCCGAGCCCCCGGGCGTGTTCGCGGCGGCGAGGTCCGGTGGTTGGTAGCCGAAGTAGTAGTCGATGCCGATGAAATCGAGTCTGTCGCCGATGCGTTCCAGCAGAGGTCCGTTGAGCTGGGACTCCGCCCCGGCAACGTAGCCGACATTGCTGGTCACCAGCGCGTTCGGCTGCACCTGATGGATATAGTCGTAGATGCTGTTGTGCGCCTGCGCCACCTCGTTCAGCATCCGGTCGGCATCGGTCCGGTTCTGACGTACCTCGTGCATGATGTAGGCGACCGGCTCGTTTATCGTCACCCAGATCGGGTTGCGAGCCGCGTAGCGGTCGACCACCTTCCGCATATTGGTGAGCCAGTCCGCCACCATCCCGGGATTGCGCCAGCCGCCCACGTCCGCTTCCCAGCCCGGATACACCCAGTGGTCCAGCGTCAGCATGGGGCGCATACCGGCTGCCAAGATGGCGTCGATCACGTCGTCGTAGAAGGCGAAGGCGGCCAGATCCCATACTCCCGGTTGGGGTTCCAGCCGTGCCCATTCCACCCCGATCCGAAACACCTTGACGCCGAGGTTCTCGGCCAAGGCGATATCCGACCGGAACCGGGAATGGAAATCGACGGAATCGCCGAGCCGATCCCAGCCCGGATTGTCTTCGATGTAATGGGTCCAATTGCTGTCGGGTGACTGGCCTTCGGATTGGAATCCGGAGGCCGCCACACCCCAGAGAAAATCGTCGCCGAGCACGCCGATGTGTCTTTCCGGTGCGGTGCGGGCGGCCCCGGGCACCAGGAGCAGGGTGGCGGCCATGACCAGCCCGGCCGCGACGAGACAGCGAAATCGAGTGCGCATCAGCACTTCCCCAGGACCAGTACTCGAAATGAGTGAACGCGGTTACTTACTCCTGGATAGCTGCGATTCGTCTCGGGAATATGCCAGGCCGATAGTGGTTTGGCACAACCACGGTCGAGATCCGTGCCAATGCCTTGTGACGGCTGGAGCTGCGCCCGCGCGGGGCAAGCGTTCCAACAGTGGCGTGAAGATCCTGTGTCCCAACGTCTACAGTGCGTTCGCCGGCAGACGCGGGCTGACCGTGCGGCCGCGCTCACCGGTCCATGACGACCTGGTCCGCCGCGGCACTCACAAAAACTGAATCACGATCATTTCAGAAACTGGTCCACTGACCATTTCACCGTGATCTAATGCTGCCCAACTCGGGTGCGGCAACCCCTCGACGACCGTGTCGCGGGACACCCGAGGTCTGTGGGAGAAACGATGATGGACAGCAGTATGCGGCGGGCCGCCGGTTCGATGGCCGCGTTCGCGGTGGCGGCCGGTTTCGCGGTCGCCGCGATCCCCGGCACGGCCTCGGCCGCATCGGGAACGGTCACCTGGACCGACGGGAACAGCAAGTTCACCCGGACGGTCTCGGACACCAACCCGATCGCCGGCGAAACCATCACCGTCACGACGATGTTCGAGCGGACCGGCATCCCGGTCGAGTACATCTACTCGGTCAAGGACGCACACCCCACCTGCCTGACTCCGGTCGCGGGCTCGGGCAGGATGGGCGGCGACCAGGTCACGCTCGACACCTCGGCCCCGGACTCGGTGAGCGCCTCCTTCAGCATCGTCAAATACCCTGTGTACCCGAACATCTCACCGAAGTCCCAGACCTTCGAGGTGCAGTACACCGTGGGCGTCAACTGCGCCCGCGACACCCCGTTGCCGACCTCCATGAGCTACAACGGCTCCCTCGGCTCCGGCAACTACACCGACAAGGGCCCGAACATCACCGTGTCCAGCGACGCCGTATCGACCACCACGCTCGCCCCGGTGAGCGGCGCCCAGGTCAACAAGGCCGTCACTCTGCAGGCAACCGTCTCCCCGGCGGCCGCGGGCGGCACCATCCAGTTCAAGGCGGGCGACCAGGTTCTCGGTGACATCCCCGTCGCCGCCAACGGCACCGCCTCGATCGTCTGGACCCCCGGCGCCGCGGGCACCTACAACATCGCAGCCACCTTCTCCGGCCGCACCGGCGTATCCGGTTCCACCACCACCCAGGCAGTGACCGTGGCCGATACCCCGACCCCCACCCCCACTCCGACCCCCAAGCCCAGCACCGGCTCCTTCGGCTGATAGCCGCATCCGGCACGCCATGACCGCTGCGGTCGGGGTTACCCCGACAGCAGCGGTCTCGTAAACGGAATCTATTGCGGCCCAAGAACATCCGTCAATACCGATGACCCACCAAGCCCTGGGCGAACCGGCAAACTGCGAAAGTGCTGTGTGGTCCAACAGGTTTGACGTAACCGCGCCGGCTGGCGGACAGGCCGGACATCGTGATTCGCGCGGTGGGTGCCTGCACGGCGGTGACGAGTCTTCACCCGAAGAGCTGAACTAATTCAGCAGTGGCGGCTACCATGGATGCATGAGGTCACTACCCTTCAGCGAGCTGATCAGGAAACAGACATCGGTGTTCCCGCTCCTGGAGGATGCCGACGTACTGCTCGAGCGGCGGGACGCGGAGAACGTCGTGCTGATGCGCGACGAACGGTATCGGGCGATGGATGGCGCGCTGCGCATCGCGGCCAGGTCGCTCGCTCTGGTAGCGAAGGCGAACCGGGTAATGGCGGAAGAGGTGCTGGCTGTCGAACTGCCCTGGCTGGTTTGGCTGCCGCCGGAGCACCGCAGCGAAGCTGTGACGGAATTGCTCGACGATCTGCTCGCCGGGGTGGACACCGGCTACTACCTGCCGTTCATGCGGAACCTGATCGCGTGGAAGCACACTGCCCAGATCCACACCGATCCATCGCTGGTCGCGCAGCTCACCGGACCGTTCCAGCGTGCCGAGTTCAGTGAGGTGCAGCGACCTGGAAATACCGGATGAGCAAACTGAAGCGCGGCGACGAAGCCCCGCGCCCCAAGCCGTGGCGAATCCTGCTGCACAGTACCCAGACGGCGCGCGGCTGGACGGAGATGCAGCGGAACGCAATCGATGCGCTCGACGGGCCTGGGTCGACATCACCGCCGACCCCCGCAGCGTCGCGAAGCCCCAACGGCAGCACCGCCTGAAAGCCGATCTGAAATCGGTCAAACTCGGCGATGAGGAATTCGAGCAGTGGCAGTACGAGGTCACCGCGGGTGGACGTATCTGGTACGCGATCGACGACGCCACCCGAACCCTCTGGGTTACGAAGGCCGACATGGGACACCCGAGCATCACCGACAAGGGAGAAGGCGGCGGTCGCCGAATTCGTTGACACACACCCAAGATCGGGAAGTGGCAAACGGAACATAGGTCCGGTCGCATCGAACAGCTCAGGCCCGGAGATCCGTAGGACCTGAGCCTCGCGTTCGAGTGGACCTGACAGACCAGCATACGAACCGGGTGGTGCTGGTCGACGCTCCTGAAATCGTGATCCGGGCGGTACATGCCCCGCTGGTAGATCACGATCATGCCAAGTGGCATGTCGCACCTAGCGCGTCGCCGGCCAGATGTACATCATGTACATGATGTACATCTGGCCGCAACGGAAGAGATCGAGGGACCGATGACGACCACAGAGCGAATCACGTCTGTCGAGCGATACAGCTCCATGAACAGCGCTAGAGAACACTTCGCCCAAATGCTGACGGCCGCCGAAGAGGGCAACGTCGCCGTGGTGTCTCGTAAGGGTAAGGATTCCGCGCTCGTGGAGGTTGGGCGGCTCCGGTGGCTGCTTTCCCACATCATCCGTGTCCACGAACCGCAAGTAGTGCGGGAAAACAACAACTGGGTCGCATACCTGCCAGGTCTTCCACTGGCCGTGGAGGAGCCCGACCTCGATACGGCGATCACCGCCTTGATCGAAGCCATGCGCGAGTACACCGCTGACTGGCAAGACCATCTCCATGCCGCGCTCAACCATCAGAAGAACGTCGACTTCGTGCAGTTCGTGGAGCTATCCACGGACGAACAGCTGAGAGAGTGGTTGACGGCGGCCGAACAATGACCCAATACCCTCCGGGTAACAAGAAGGCCCACGAAACGTTCTGCCACCACGATGAATGGGTACGAGTCCGCAACGCCACAGGTGGCGTGGTCAGGCACCACAGCACATGGGAACTGCCGCTTTCGGACGGCCGCGTCTTGCGTACCCGGATCTCGCGGCCAATGGACAACACCGATTACGGATCCAAGCTGTGGTGCCAGATCCTGAAGGACCAACTCGAGGTCAGCGAAGCCCAGTTCTGGGCATGCGTAAACGATCAAGTTCGTCCAGCACGCACCTCGGGGTCTGTCACGATCCCCGACAAGGAGCCAATCCCTCTCGGTGTCGTCGAGAAGCTCATACGCCTGGTTCACCTGACCCCAGAGGAAATCGAGGAGATGACCAAAGATCAGGCGGTAGCCCGGCTCAACCAATTCTGGGCTGAACAGTGAGCTCCGCCCACACTCCTCATGTGCGTGAGAGCGAGAAGAAGCAGTGAGTCCACCGCCTTTGGCACTGGCTCGGCTCTCCACCTGCGTCTCGCGCAAGGTTCGGATTGCCCGGTTACGGAGCGGGATTCGCTCGCACAATCATCGAAAAACTACGCGAGGCCGCAGGTCATCAACCTGCGGCCTCGCACATTTCTTGTGGAGCTAAGGGGACTCGAACCCCTGACCCCCACACTGCCAGTGTGGTGCGCTACCAGCTGCGCCATAGCCCCGGATGGTTGCCGCGCGGTTTCCCGGGCGACTGGGAGAAGGTACACCAGGGGACCCCCTCTAGTGCAAATCGGCTGGAAATATGGGTGGGCGGGGGGTGGGTGGGCGCGCGTACAGTGGGCGGTGATTCGTTGTCGTCCGGGGTGGTTCGCGGGGAAGGCGGCCGCTCCGCGGGGAAGGTCGGACGCCGGTGAGGCTGATCAATGGCCGGTACGAGCTGCGGGAGCTGGTCGGCAAGGGCGGGATGGCCGAGGTCTGGGATGCCTGGGATCGGCAGTTGCGCAGGCAGGTTGCGGTCAAGGTGCTCGACGCGGGCAGTGTCGCGGTGCGGGCGCAGGACGAGCAGGTGGCCTGGCAGCGGTTCGAGCGGGAGGCGCGGATCGCGGCGCAGATGAACTGCACCAATGTGGTGATGCTGCACGACTCGGGGGTGTTCGCCGAGAACGGCTGCCGCTCACCGTTTCTGGTGATGGAGTTCATTCACGGGGAGAATCTGCGGCAGTTCATGCGAGACCGGGAGAACTGGTCGCTGCCGGCGCTGGCCCGGATTCTCACCGACGCGCTCAGCGGCCTGGTGTACGCGCACTCCAAGCAGGTGGTGCACCGCGACATCAAGCCCGAGAACATCATGATCTGCCGCGACGGCACGGCGAAGCTGGCCGATTTCGGCATCGCCATCGAGATGCGGGAGAACATGCTGCGGCTCACCCGCACCAACCAGGTGGTGGGCACACAGAACTATTCCGCGCCCGAGTATCTCGAACACGGCAGGTTCACCCATCTCAGTGACGTGTACTCGTTCGCGGTGGTGTGCCATGAGGTGCTGGAGGCGGTGTTCGCGCCGGCGCCGCTGCCCAGCCGGCTGAAATCGGTGCTGGATCAGGCGCTTTCGCCGGATCCGGCGCTGCGTTTCCAATCCGCGGCCGAGTTCCAGCACTACTTCCGCGACGCGGTCCACTCCGAGACCCGCAACCTGGCCCGAACCGTCGAGGGCCCCAGGCCGGAACCGGTCACCGTGCCGGTGCGCGCGCAGACCAGCGTCCTGACCCCGGGCCCGCCGGTGCGACTGCCGGAGGAACGGCACGGCGTCGACCTGCCCGAGACCGGGCTGTGGGGCATCTTCGTCCGCCCGGCCCTGGAATACCGCCAGCGCGTGCTGGAGGGGCTGACCCGCGACGATCCCCGCTACATCGGCGGCGTGCTGCTCGGCGCGGCCGGTGCCGGAATCGTGCTGGGCTGGCTGGTTTTCGTGCTGCTCGCCTGGGTGATCGTGTCGATCGCCCACCATCTGTGAGGAACTGCGATGAACAACCGACGGGCCGGCCTGGCCTGGCAGCAGTACGTGTACGCCGGATCCCGCTCCTGGCACTGGCTGCGGGTGGCGTCCGCGGTCGGTGGGGCCTCTTTCCTGGCCACGCTGCTGTGGCTGACCTACACCGTGCTCTGAGGGGTGACCGTGCGAATCGTGTGCCTGAACTGCCTGGCGGAGTTCAAGTTCGATACCGCCCGCCGCTCCTGGATCTGGGTGCTGCGCCAGCCCAACGGCGGGTTCGCGACCCGCGTCGGGGACTATTCGCGGCGCCTGGATCGGCGCTGCCCGAACGGCTGTGAGATCGACGAGGAGATCCTCGACCATCCGACCACCGTGATCGGCTTCGTCGGCGAATCCGCCTCGTCCAAGACGCATCTCATCGTGTCGATGATCTATTCGGTCATGAACGACCCGATGCTGGCCCGCGAATGGTCCATCGTGCCGTCCCGCCGCTCGACGAAGATGCTGGCCGCGCTGGAGAACACGCTGATGAACCGGCAGGCCATCGGCTATACCCAGAAGCGCGGCTACGTCGGCGCGCAGCAGCGGCAGGAGAACGGCATCGGGCCGCTCGGCGCACCGCAGCCGCCGGGTCTGCCGCAACCGCCGCGCCCGCCGCAACCGCCGATGGCGCAGCAGCAGACCCGGACCCACGCCTGGAGCGGCTGGCAGGTCCGCACCCCGATCTTGATCAAGTTCACCTCGCTGTCCACCAGGCGCACGGTGAATCTCGCCTTCGTGGATGTCGCGGGCGAGGATGTGGCCGACGCCGAGATCGCGGCCAAGGTGAGCCCGCACCTGGCCATCGCCGACTTCCTCTGGTTCGTGGTGCCGTCCACGCTGAACAAGCAGTACCTGGCCATCATGCGCGAGCACGCGGGACCGGCCAACGAGGAGAGCCTGAACAACAATGTCGAGCACTCCCAGACCGTCGGCCGCACCAAGATGATGATCGACCAGATCGCCAAGCTGTGGCGCACGGCCAACAGCTATCCGCTGGATCTGCCCATCGAGCCGCCACGCCTGCACGCCTCGACCATCATCGCGAAATCGGATCTGCTGTCGCTGATCAACCTGCCCGAGGTCGGACTGGTCGCGCCGCCGCCCGACTGGGCGGATACGCCGTACAGCCTCAATGGTGCGGGCAACCTGTATCAGCCCGGCCAGATCGACTATCGCTCCGACGCCACCAGAAGCCTGGTGCGCAAACTGTTTCCGGCCGTCGACGCCACGCTGTCCATCCATTTCCCGCACAACCGCTACTTCCCGGTCTCGGCGGTCGGGTGCGGCAAGCGGGCCGACAACACCTATCCGGTGTTCAAGCCGTTCGCGGCCGTGGACCCGGTCATCCACATGCTCGACCGCATCGACCGGCTACGGGCGGACCGATGACGGGTTTCGCGCAGCTGCTGTGCGGCTGGGCCGTGGTGACGCTGGAGTCCTCCGGGACCGGGGTCGGCGTGGTCGCCAGGTCCGGAAACTGGCCCGCCGCACTGGGATCCACCACACGGGAGCTGGGGTCGCTGGTCAGTTGGGATGGTTCGCCCGCGTCGCCGGAGGCGTTCGCGCTGGAGTTCACCGTGGTGCGGGGACTCGCGGTGGCGGTGCTGAAGACGCCCGCCAATGACCGGCCGGGCACCTGTGTGGCACACCTCGTCGCGGGTGGTCGCGGAACACTCGACGGTGCAACGACTTTGAGCCTCTACGACGCGGGACGCTTCCGCACCTCGCTCGACGACGCCGAATTTCCCACCGACCACTGGCCGCCACTGCCGAATTCCGTGGAGTACAGTCCCGCCGTCAGCGCCGCGGCCGACGCCTACCTCGACCTGGACTGGCTGCCCGCGCTGCTCGGCTACACCCTGGCGCATCTGGCCGGGCGCGGCCCCGCCATCGAGCTGCACGTCGAGAGCGGCACGGACGCCGTGGCCATGCTGCGGGCACTCTACGGCCTGCTACCCCGGAACAGCCTGCGGGACTTGACCTTCTGCACCTCCAGCACGCCGTCCTCGACTCCCGCCGCGATCACCGCGGTGACCCGCGACAGCCCCGCCCCGCCCGGCGGCGCGCGCCGGATCGTCACACCGGGCGACCCCGGCGACGAATCGGACCCGTTCGTCGTGCTCGGGCAGCAGATCATCGGCCACCGGCGCGCCGGTGTCACGCTTCCCGAATCCCTGTCCACCGCAGACGAAATCGGCCACTGGTGCTATCGACGGCACCTGCGCGCCCTGGGTCCCGCCGAGCTGGACGACGACCACCTGGCCGAGGTGATCACGGACCCGGAGCTGAACCCCGACTGGCTCCGCGACGACGCGGTGGCCGGGCGCGCCGTCCGTCTCGCCATCGGAAGACCCAGCGTCGCGCAGGCATTGGCGCGACTCGACCACCGTCCCGGCGTCCGCCGCACCTTCGAGCAGGTTCTCACCGACCGTATCCTCACCGACGGCCGCGACCGCACCCGTACCGTCGAGGTGGCCCGGCAGCTCGGCATCGATCTCAGCGGGGCGCTGGCCACCTCCGCCTGGCACCGCCTGGAATCCGGGACCGCTCCGTTGACCTCGTCCGATGCCGAATCGGTGTGGCCGCGCCTCCAGCGGGACTGGGCCACCGGCGAAGTCGAGCGTCGCCGCATCGTCGCCGCCCATCTGCTGCGCCACCGCGCCCTGCGCGAGCAGGCGATCGGCTCCCGCGACCGGGCCCTGGTGTACGAGGCCCTCAGCGCCGAGGTCGACGATCCGGGCACCCACACCGGCGGCAGCCGAATCCTGCGCCGGGCCATGCACACCAACCTGGGCATCGTCGCCCAGCTGGTGGTGAACGTCTCGTGCAACGGCCGCGATCGCTATGCGCTGGAACAGATCCTGGCCTGCGCACCCGCCGACCTGCTGCCCACGCTGCTGGCCGAGGCCACCCGCTACCCCGCGATCGACGCCACAGCCCTGCTGAAGGCCCTCACCCTCACCCGCTCCGAACCGGCCGAACTGGTGGCCGCCCTCCGCCCCGCGTGGCGCACGCTGCGCAAGACCCTGAACCTTCCGGAACCGATCGAGACCCTGGTCGTCCTCGCCGTCCCGGCGCCCGCCGACGATCAGCAGCGAGACGGACTCCGCGTGCCCCGCAGAGCATTCGGATGGAGCAGGCAGCGCGGCACCTGGTCCCGCGCCGAACTCACGACCCTGCTGTGCACCCCGGCCGACGAACCACTGGCAGCCGAATCGCCCACCGGCACCTTGTCCGCTGCTCTGACCGCGGACCTCGAATTCGTCGTCTCCGCCCTGGTCTCGCGCTCCCGCACCCCCGACGCCGTCCCCGCCCTGCGCCGCATCCTCGCCCTCACCCCCACCGATCAGCTCCCCACCCTGGTCACCGCCTGCGCCCGCCAATGGGACATGCCCCCATCCACCCTCCTGCAAGCGGTGGCAGCCCTCGACCTCCCCCCGGCCGATCTGACCGAAACCCTCACCGGCGGCTGGCCCTGGCTCCGAACCCGCCTGGACCTCCCCCAGGCCATGACCGCCCTGCTGGTCCTGGACCCCGCGGACAGCCTGCCGCCCGCGGCGACACTCATACCGCAGGAACAGGATTCACGCCGTGCCTGGCAGTTCTGGCGTTGACACGGCCTGAATCAGCGGCAGCTCCGCGTCGCCGACCAGCACCCGGTACCGTCGCAGCACGTCCTGGAGATCCGCGTCCTCCGGCACCGACTCGCGCGCCGACCGCACGATCATCGCCGCCTGCTCCAGCAGGATGCTGCGCCGCTCGGGATCGGTTGTGTGATCCGAGATCTGGGCCAGCGCTTCGAGCTGCCGGATCATGACCGCGGGCATGCCGCGCGCGGACTGTCGAATCTTCTCGAAGGCCCGCTGCACCAGCCGCTCGTAACTCGCCTGCGCCGCGATGACGCGGACATAACCGTTCTTGCCGCGGTAGACCGGGCTCGGCTCCCACGCCACCGCGGCCCGCGACAGGCAGTCACCGAGCCAGTCGACACAGGTCAGGGCGGTGAAGGTGTCGTTCACCGCGGTGGACAGCGCGCGCACGGCGATTTCGACCAGCTGGTCTATGCCGAAGGAAATGTCCTGGGTCAGCGACCGGGTGGGCCCGGCCACGTGCCCGCGCGAGAAGTTCTCCGCTATCCGCCCGGCCGCCGACGCGGGCCACACGGTGGCCACCACCTGTCCCTCGGTGAGGAAATGCCCGGGCCGATAGGGCAGGTGGATCACCGCGTCCGCCTCGGTCGCGAGCCGCACCAGCTGCTCGTAGCGGATGTAGCGCAGGTATCCGCTGCCGGTCACCCGGACCTCGCCGCCCTCGCCCGCCATCCGTTCCAGCAATTCGGCCGCCGTCGGCCCGCAGTGCGGGGTGGTGGGCGCGTCGCTGCGCTGCGCCTCGATTCCGGCCGCCACCTCACCCGCGATCTCGGCAATGACATTGGGCAGCTGGATCGCCATGGCGATGTGATTGATGAAGTAGATCAGCACGGCGAGATCGAGCACCAGCGACGCGATCGACACCGTCGTGGTGATGTGCGGCACGAAATCCGATCCGATGGACACCAGGGCGGCGATGGCATAGACGAAGGTCGCCACGAAGGTGCCGAGGGTGACCTGGGTGCCCCGATCGCGAATGAAGGTGCGCAGCATGCGCGGACCGAACTGGGTGGAGGCCAGCGTCAGCGCCAGGATGGTGATGGAGAAGACCACACCCACCACGGTCATGATGGCGGCGGCAATGGCCGTCAGCACCTGCCGCGCCGTGTCGGGCGGGCCGCCGATCACCCAGGACGGAAACGTGAACCCGCCCTGATATGCCGCCCGGTCCAGCAGGTAGGTGATGGCGAACAGCCCGATGGCCGCGAGCACTTCCACGGTCGGCACGAACCACAGATTGGTCCGCAATGCTTCGCGGTGGCGGTCGAATTCGAGGGGTATGCCGGCCACGGTGGAGCCTCCTGCGCTGTTCCGGCGTCATGTCCTGACGCCGACCAGACTTCCCGGCTCACCCATCCGAGATCCCCGGACGTCTGATCACCGTACCCCCTGCTCAGCGCCACGCGGCGCGCAGGGTCAGCGAACGACATCCATCCGTTGCAGGTCGACCTGCTGATCGCCCCGGAGGAATCTGCTCACCTCCGGGGCGAGTTGATCGGAGATCACGACCAGACCCAGATGGCCGTCGTGGTAGACGTGCAATCGCGCGTCGGGTATCAGCCGGGCCATGATCTTCGCGTTCACGAGCGGGATGATCGGATCGTCGTCGCCCGCCAGGATCAGCGTCGGCTGGCGGATCAAACCGAGGAACGGGAGGCTGGTCCATCCTGTGCCGGCCAGCAACTGCAGCAGGTAGCCGCGAGCGGAGGACGTCGTCGAGTGGCCGGCCAGCAGGGTTGTCACCCGATCCGGATCCGTGCGCAGCCGGCCACCATAGAGTTCCGCGGCGATCCTGGTGGCGTACTCGGCGTCGCGGTATCGGCGCGGAGTGATCATCTTGCGCAGCACCTTCGGGTGCGCGGGGACCATCATCCAGCCGGTGGCGGTGCTGACCAGGACCACCCGCCGGCAGCGCCGGGGGTTCTGCAGGGCGATCTGCTGAGCCAGGCCGCCACCCCAGGAGATGCCGAGCACATCGAAGGTGTCGTAGCCGAGGTGGGTGAGCAGTGTGGTGACCCGGCCGGCCAGCGTGGTCAGGAGATAGGGCCGCCGGGGCAATGGCGAACGACCGATCCCCGGTGGGTCGAACCGGATCACCGGAATCGCCGGATCGAGCTCGTCGACGAATGGCTGCAGCAGCTCGAGGCTCGCGCCGATCCCATTGCACAGCACCAGCGGGACGCCGACGCCGGGACGGACCACAACGCGCAGGCGGTCGCCGGATACCGTGTACTCCCGGGCATTTTCACTCGCCATTGGGTGTCCTCGTGGGTATCGGAGCACGATCCGAGCACCAGAGTACGCATCGCTCCATCCGGGATGAATGTGCTCGACCACATCGTTAGCGGCATTTCATGTTTCCCGGGCACATAGGTTTGCCCGCGCGGCTCTCCGACGATTGACAGGTGCGGGTCATCGGCGACCTTCGCCCATCTCATCGAACGTGAAATCGTCTCTCCCAGAAGGACTGTCATGACCGATCTGGATGTCTCCGCACCCCCGGACCTGATCCTCACCGAGGCCACGACCGGGATCGCCCGCCGGTTCCTGCCAGGGCGCCCGGGACTGAGCCTGCTCTTGGCGATGGCGCGGCGGCCCCGGCGCGTCGCGAACCGGGCGGCAACCCTGGTCGCGGAGCTGACCCGTATCGCGGCCGGCTCCTCCACCGTCGCCCCGTCCAGCCGGGACAAGCGGTTCGCCGATCCCGCCTGGACGGGAAATCCGTTGCTGCGCCGCGTGGTACAGGCCTATCTGGCCGCCGGGATCGCCGCCGAGGGCCTGGTGCAGGACCTGCCTCTGGAGTGGCAGGACGCCGAGCGGATCAAATTCCTCACCACGAATCTCGTCGAGGCGCTCGCACCGAGCAATAATCCGCTGCTCAGCCCGGTGGCCTGGAAGGCGATCATCGACACCGGCGGCGGCAATCTCCGCACCGGCGCACAGCAGCTGATCAGTGACTTCAGCCATGCCCCGTTCATCCCGTCCATGGTCGATCAGTCCGCGTTCCGCGTCGGGTCCGACCTCGGCATCACCCCGGGCGCGGTGGTGCTGCGGACGCCGATGTTCGAGCTGATCCAGTACCGGCCGCAGACCGAAACCGTGCGCACGGTACCGCTGTTGATCATCCCGCCGACCATCAACAAGTTCTACGTGCTCGATCTGGCGCCGGGGCGCAGCCTCATCGAGTACCTGGTGGGGCAGGGCCAGCAGGTGTTCGTGGTGTCCTGGCGCAATCCCGATGCGCGGCACAGCAAGTGGGGCTTCGACGCCTACGTCGAGGCCGTCGCCGGGGCGTTCGACGCCGTCGACGAGATCACCGGTCACAGCACGGCACACGTGCTCGCCGCCTGCTCGGGCGGGCTGCTCGCGGCGATGGCGGCGGCCTATCGGGCCGAGACCGCGGGCTTCGACCGGCTGGCCAGCCTCGATCTGCTGGTCACCATGTTCGACCAGGCCCGTGAGGACGCGTTCGGCGCGATGGTGGACGAGCAGGCCGCCGCCGCCGCGATCGCCCGCTCACGGCGGCAGGGTTATCTGGACGGCAAGCAGCTGGCCGCGGTGTTCGCGTGGCTGCGCCCGCGAGACCTGGTCTGGAACTACTGGGTCAACAACTATCTGCAGGGCCGCAAGCCGCCGGCCTTCGACATCTTGTTCTGGAATGCCGACACCACCCGGATGCCGGCGAAACTGCATCGCGACTTCCTCGACACCGCGCTGGGCAACAAGCTCGCCCGGCCCGGCGGCGTCACCGTGCTCGGCACCGAGATCGACCTGAAGCGGATCACCGCCGATTCCTATGTGGTCGCGGGCTCGGCCGACCACCTCTGCCCGTGGACCAACTGCTACCGCAGCAGCCAGATGCTGGGCGGCAAGGTGCGTTTCGTGCTGTCGACCAATGGCCACATCGCGGCCCTGGTCAACCCGTCGGACAATCACAAGTCCAGCTATCGTGTTTCCGACGACAACAGCCTCGACCCCGAAGCGTGGCAGCGCACCGCCACCACCGAACAGGGTTCGTGGTGGCCGGATTTCGCGCAATGGCTGGGCGACCGCTCCGGTGAGCTGGTGCCCGCACCGGCGCATCTCGGCAACGCCCGATTCCAGCCGATCGAGGCCGCTCCGGGCAGTTACGTGCTGGACCGATAGGAGGCGGACCGCCGCCAGGCCGCGCGGCGCAGCAGGCGCAGACCATTGAGGCCGACGATCACGGTCGAGCCCTCGTGTCCGGCGACGCCCAACGGCAAGGGCAGGGTACCGATCAGGTCCCAGATCACCAGGACCGCAATGAAGATCGCGGCGATGGCCAGGTTGGCCGCCACCACCCGGCGAGCGCGCCGGGACAGGGCGATGACGGCGGGGATGGCGGTGAGGTCGTCGCGCACGACCACGGCATCGGCGGTCTGCAGGGTCAGGTCGGAACCCGCTCCGCCCATGGCGATTCCGGTGTCGGCGGCGGCGAGCGCGGGTGCGTCATTGATGCCGTCGCCGACCACCGCGACCCGGTCACCGGCCGACTGCAGCGCCCGCACCGCATCGACCTTCTGGTGCGGGAGCAATTCGGCGCGGGCGTCGCTGAGCCCGACCCGAGCCGCGAGCCGATGCGCGGCGCGGCTGTTGTCTCCCGTCAGCAGAATCGGGGCGGATCCCGTCACGCGGGCCGTGAGATCGATCGCGGTGGCGGCCTCGGGGCGGAGCTGATCGGTGATCGCCAGCACTCCGATCGGGCGCGCATCACAGGAGACGACGACCGCGGTGAATCCCTTCTCCTGCAATTCGTCCACGGCCGTGCGGGCGGCCCGGTCCCCGTCCGGCGCACCCTGCCCGGAGCTCGGCAGCAGCGCCGCCGGAGAACCGACCGCGATCCGGCGCTGCCCGATCCGGGCGCTGACGCCGCGCCCGGGATCGGCGGCGAATCCTTCGACGGCCGGCAGCTGCCGCCCCGCGGCGCGGGCCGCGCGCACGATGGCCGCCGCGAGCGGGTGCTCGCTGTCGAGTTCGGCGGCCGCCGCCAGCCGCAGCAGCTCCGGCTCGCTGAATTCCGGATCGACACTGCGGATTTCGTCGACGTGCGGGGCGCCGCGGGTCAGTGTCCCGGTCTTGTCGAAGGCGACCCGCGTGGTCACGCCCAGCCGCTCCATGACCACGGCCGACTTGACGAGCACGCCGTGCCGCCCGGCATTGGCGATGGCGGCCAGCAGGGGCGGCATGGTGGCCAGCACCACCGCGCACGGGGAGGCCACGATCATGAAGGTCATGGCGCGCAACAGGGCTCGCTGCAGCGGGTCGCCGAGGGCGAGGGGAATCGCGAACACCGCCAGGGTCACCGCGACCATGGCGAGGGAGTACCGCTGCTCCACCTTCTCGATGAACAGCTGCGTGCGCGCCTTGGTGTGCCCGGCCTGTTCGACGAGGACGGCGATGCGCGCCACCACCGAGTCCTCGGCGCGGCGATCCACCCGGATCCGCAGCGCCCCGGTGCCGTTCAGGGTGCCGGCGAACACCTCGTCGCCGCCGGTCTTGTCCACGGGCAGCGGTTCGCCGGTGATGGTGGCCTGATCCACTTCGCTGCCACCGTCGATCACGGTGGCGTCGGCGGCGATTCGCTCGCCGGGGCGGACCAGGACCACGTCGCCGATGTTCAGGTCGGCGGCGCGCACGGTCTCCTCACCGGTGACGGTGAGCCGGGTCGCGGTCTCGGGCGCGAGGTCGAGCAGGCCGCGCACCGAATCCTCGGTCCGCGCGGTGGCCAGCGCCTCCAGCGCCCCGGAGGTCGCGAAGATGACGATCAGCAGGGCCCCGTCGGTGATCTGCCCGATGGCCGCCGCGCCGAGCGCCGCCACCACCATGAGCAGGTCCACGTCGAGGGTCTTCGCGCGCAGTGCCCGGAGCCCGGCCCAGCCCGGCTCCCAGCCGCCCGCGGCATAGCAGGCCAGGTACAGCCCCCACCACAGCCAGCTCGGCGCGCCGGCCAGCTGAGCGGCCAGCCCGAGCAGGAACAGTGCGAGGGCGACTGCGGCCCATCGCATCTCGGCCAGCTCGAACAGGCGGGTCCGGCGGACCGCCACTTCCGGCTGCGCGATTGCCTGCACCGGCGTCGCCACGACCACGACTCACCTCCATTGCTACCCCTGACCGCCGCGACGATACCAGAACACATGAAGACGTCTTCATGTGTATAAAGTTCCTCGAGGTACCCTCCTGTGTTATGGGACATGGCGTCGAGGGCCGCGATCGGCCGACGGCACGGCTGGACGCCGACGCCGCCACCCATGTCGCGACCACCCTGCAGGCGCTGGCCACCCCCAGCCGGCTACTGATCCTCAGCGAGCTCCGCCAGGGCCCGCTCGCGGTCACCGAACTGGCGTCGTCGATCGGCATGGAGCAGTCCGCGGTCTCGCATCAGCTCCGCCTGCTGCGCAATCTCGGGCTGGTCGTGGGCACCCGGACCGGCCGCAGCATCGTCTACAGCCTCTACGACAACCACGTCGCGCAACTGCTGGACGAGGCCATCTACCACAGCGAACACCTGCGCCTGGGGCTCGCGGACCGCCCCACCACCGCCTGACCCGGACGCAATCGGCGGGCCGCCCCGACGAGAAGCCTTGCGAGGCAGATCAGTTGGGTGCGAGAGCGCCGGGGTGGTAGCTGACCGCGGGGTTCCAGAGGAAGAAGCCGTTGTAGCCCGCCGCGTAGGTGGCGTCGATCTGCGCCTTCACCTCCGCGTCGCCGTAGGCCACGCCGAGGCTGAAATCCTGGAGCCACGGGATGATCTGGGCGTCGGTGCCCGCGGTGCGGGCACGGAAGTCCTGCAGGGACCGGAAGATGATGTCGTAGGGCTGGGCATTCGGATTGGCGACCTCGTATTCGCCGGAGTGCCAGTGGCTCGGATAGAGCATCGGGGCCAGGAAGTCGGTGTAGCGGGCCATGGACGGGATGTCCTGGGCGATCTCGTCGGGGCGGGTGGCGGCGATGCCGAAGACGGCCGCGCTCAGCGAGGCTCCGGCATCGTGTACGGGTTCGCGGCAGTCGCGCAGGAAGTTGGCGATGGAGTCCGACGGCGATTCGGCCAGGCCCGGGAACTGCATACTCGCGAGATTGCCGTCGGGGCGGCGGATGTAGTCGTACATGACGCCGTCGAAGCCGAGCCGGGCCGCCTCGACCGCGAGATCCCGGTTGTAGGACCGGATTTCGGGGCTGGCGAAGTTGGTGAAGGCGATCGCGCCGTAGCCGCTGGAGTACGGCTGGCCGGACGGGTTCTGGATCACCCAGTCAGGACGGCCGTTGTGCCAGGCCCAGCCGGCCAGGGTGGGATCACGGAAGGCGACGATGCGGCCGACCACCTTGATGCCCATATCGTGCAGCTGCTTCAGCGCGGCGGGCGCGTCGTAAATCGTGGTGGCGGCGCCGGATTCGCGCGCCAGCGGTACCTGCGAGTCGTAGCCGACCATCCCGTCCTCGTCCTTGATATCGAGTTCGACGGTGTCGATGCGGCCCTCGCGTGCCATGTCGAGCACGGCATCGCGCATGGGGTCGTAGGCCCAGGCGTAGGCGGTGACATGAACGGCCCGGATGCGCGGCAGTGCCACCTCCACTCGCAGCGGGGCGGTGACGCGGTCGCCCGCGGCGCCGGTGGCCACGACGGTGGTGTCGAGCGGTGCGTGCGGCAGCTGGATCTCGAAGGATCCGTCCTTGGCGGGCTGGACGGACCGGTCGCCCACCGACACCTGCTTCGCGCCGATCGCGGTGCCGCGCACCGTCACCGGATCACGATAGGAGGTCGCGGCGGCCGTCGGGGCCAGCTCCAGGCGGGCCGGGCGGGTGTCGGCGCCGGCGGCCGAGGGGCGACTGCGGCCGAAGACGAACACCAGCGCGGCGAGCACCAGAACCACGACCGCGCCGATCGCGAGCAGGGTGGACCGCCGGCGGCGGATCGACCGGAGTCGCATGAGCAACGTACACACCAACTTCCACTGACAGCTGTTGGCATCACTATCGCGCCTGCACGCAGGCGTCGGCCGTTTTTCGCCGAGATCACCTCAAAACCGTTGTCGCCGCGTAGCGTTGCGGCGATGAAGGCGTCGAGGACGCTGCGGATGGTCGCGGCGGCGCTGCTGTGCGCGACCGCCACCGCCTGCGGAGCAACCACCGCCACCGTGCCGCGCCCCGCGGCCGTCACCGCACCCCCACCGACCTCGAGACCGCCGGATCCGGCCACGGTGGCCGCCAATGAGCTGGGCCGGATCCCGATCCTCATGTACCACCGCATCGAGGCCGAGCCCGGCAGCGAATACGACCAGACGCCAACGAAATTCACCACCGAGCTGGACCGCCTCTACACCGACGGCTATCGCCCGATCACCATCGCCCAGTATCTGGCGGGCGCCATCGACCTACCCGCGGGCACTCACCCGGTGGTCCTCACCTTCGACGACTCCACCCGAACCCAGCTCACCCTCGGCGATTCCGGCGACCCCACCCCCGACTGCGCGGTCGGCCTGCTCGAGCAATTCCATTCCCGCCACCCGGATTTCGCCGCCACCGCCACCTTCTACGTCAACAACGAGGCGTTCGGAGACGACCCCCGCGCCCTGGCCTGGCTGGTCCGCCACGGCTACGACATCGGCGCCCACACCGCCACCCACCCCAACCTGGCGCACCTGTCCCCCACCGACGTTCAGCGCGAACTGGTCCAGAACGTCCGCGCCATCACGACCTCCGCACCCGGCACCGTCGTCCACTCCATGGCCCTCCCCCTGGGCGTCTATCCCGCCGACCACGCCCTCGCCACCTCCGGCACCTGGGACGGCACCCCGTACACCTTCGCCGCCGTCCTCCTCGTCGGCGCCGACCCCGCCCCCTCCCCGTTCGCCGCCACCCTCGACCCGACCGGCCTCCCCCGAATCCGCTCCGGCCGCACCGCAGTCCCCTTCGACTCCACCTACTGGCTCGACTGGTTCGCGGCGAACCCCACCGCCCGCTACACCTCCGACGGCGACCCCGCCCACCAGTCTTTCCCCCGCCCCCTCACGGATCAGCTCTCCCCCCGCTTCTCCGCCACCGCCCACCCCTACTGATCCGGATGAAGCTCCCGGAACCTGATTCGGTGCGATGACCACCTGATTCGGTGCGATGACGCGGCCGCCGGTGCCACGGTGGACACCGCCTTCCTGCTGATCGTGCTGGTCGCCCGCTGCATTCTGTCGCTGACCGTGGTGAATGTACTGGCCAGTCACTTCAGCCGATTCCTCACCGTGTTCACCGCCCTGGCCGAAGCACTACTGCTTTGGCTCCTCATCCGCTACGGCACGCGATACTGTTCGGTGTGAGCGCATTTCGGCACAGCCCTCCCCCGGCACGGTCGAGAGGGCGAGTTCCGCGCAATGCCGAGTTGCTACTCTGCGTGGCCGCGCTGGCCCTGATCGCCTTCGCCTACCTGGCCATGACCTCGGCCACCGGCAATGGCTTCGACGGCCAGAGTGTTCGCGCGCTCGGCGTTTTCACGGTCTTCGTGCTGGTCACCCATCTGGCCGTGCGCCGCTGGGCGCCCGCCGCCGACCCGGTGCTGCTGCCGTGCGTGGTGCTGCTCAACGGCATCGGGCTGGTGCTCATCGACCGGCTGGACCGCGCCGAGGTGGTGAAGGCCAAGAACGCCGGCGAACCGATACCGTCCTCGGACTCGGCGCATCAGCTGATCTGGACCGGCCTGGGCATGCTGCTGTTCGTGCTGGTGCTGGTCTTCGTGCCCGACCACACCAAACCGGCCCGCTACGGCTACACCTGCGGACTGGCCGGGGTGGTCGCGCTGCTCATCCCCGCCCTGCTGCCCTCCCGCTTCAGCGAGGTCAACGGCGGCAAGAGCTGGATCCTGATCAGCGGGTTCTCGATTCAGCCCGGTGAGTTCGCCAAGGTGCTGCTGATCATCTTCGTGGCCGCCTTCCTGGTCGCCAACCGGGACCTGTTCACCACCGCCGGAAAACGCTTCCTGGGCATGACCTTCCCGCGCCTGCGGGATCTGGCCCCGCTGCTGCTGGTCACCTTCATCGCGGTGCTGGTGCTGGTGTACGAGAAGAACCTCGGCTTCTCGCTGCTGGTCTTCGGCACCGTGCTGGCCATGATGTACATCGCCACCGGGCGGGCCGCGTGGCTGCTCATCGGCCTGGCCATGTTCTCGGTCGGCGCGGTCATCGCCTACCAGCTGTACGGGCACGTGCGGGTCCGCGTCGAGGTGTGGCGAGACCCGTTCGCCACCTATTACACGACCGGATACCAGATCTCGCAGGGCCTGTTCGGCATGGGCACCGGCGGGCTGGCCGGGACCGGGCTGGGCAGCGGGCGGCCGCAGGACGTGCCGTTCGCCGGTACCGACTTCATCATCTCCACCATCGGCGAGGAGCTCGGGCTGATCGGCCTGGCCGCCGTGCTGGCGCTGTTCCTCATCCTGTGCGTCCGCGGTTTCAGCGCCGCCCTCACCACCCGCGACGCCTTCGGCAAGCTGCTCGGCGGCGGGCTGGCGTTCTCGATCGGCTGGCAGCTGTTCGTGGTGGTCGGCGGTGTCACCAAACTAATTCCGCTGACGGGTCTCACCACCCCGTTCATGTCCTACGGCGGTTCGTCGCTGCTGGCCAACTACATCATCCTGGCGCTGCTGATCCGCATCTCCGCCGACGCCCGCTCGGCCCCGCCGCCGCCCACCCGGCCCACGCCGACGGTGCCGCCGATCGCGGACGCCGTGACCGAGCACGTCTCCCGCCGCCTGCTGCCCCGCCGGCGCTGAGCCGAAACGCAGTGTCGCCCGGCGTAAATGGGAGGAAGCTGGTTCGGTGACCTCTTCAAGTTCAGCGAGCCGGACGGCGCTCGACAATGTCCGCGTCTTCGACGGCCGCGCGCTCACCGAACCCACCACGATCGTCATCGACGGCGACCGCATCGGCACCGACGACACCGGCGCGGAACGCCTCGACGCCGGCGGCGCGATCCTGCTGCCCGGCTTCATCGACGCCCACGTCCACATCCGCGACGCGCAGACTCCCGGGCTGCTCGCCGCCCACGGCGTGACCACCGGGCTCGATATGGCCAGCCCCGCCGAGGTGGTGGCCGAGCTCCGGAATACCGTCGGCACCAGCGATATTCGCAGCGCGGGCATGGCCATCGTCGGCCCCGAGGGCATGCACGGCAAGTTCCTCGGCGAACCCGCCATCATCCGCAGCGCCGACCAGGCCGAATCCGCTGTCTCCCAGCGCCATTCCACCGGCTCCGACTACATCAAGCTGGTGCTGGAGGCCCCCGGCGACGGCGGCCCCGACGCGGCCGCGGCCAAAGCCGTTGTGGCCGAAGCTCATGCCCGCGATCTGCTCGTCATCGCCCACGCCGCCACCCCCGGCGCATACGCCATGGCCCTCGATGCGGGTGTCGACATCATTACCCACATCCCCGCCGGCGTCGCCCTGCCACAGGCCGATATCGCCCGCCTGGCCGCCGAGGGCAAGGTCGTCGTCCCGACTCTGACCATGATGGAGGGCATGGCCGCCGCCCGCGGCGTCCCCGGAGCCTTCGCCGACGCCCTGACCAATGTCGGTGCGCTGCGCGCGGCCGGCGTCCCCATCCTGGCGGGCACCGACGCCAACTCCTCCCCCGGCGTGCCCGTGAACCCGGCCTTCGGCGCGAGCCTGCACCACGAGCTGGAGCTGCTGGTCAGCGCGGGACTGTCCCCCGCCGAGGCCCTCGATGCCGCAACCGCCCTGCCCGCGAAGTACTTCGGCCTGACCGATCGCGGCGCGATCTCCCCGGGTCTGCGCGCCGACCTGGTTCTGCTCGACGCCGATCCGCTCGCCGACATCACGGCCACAACGCATATCCGCGGCGTCTGGTCTGCGGGAATCCCGGTCCCCCGGTAACTTTCATGATCGGGGAGCTCCGGCTGCGGTCAACCGCGCAAACCCGCACCCGGAGCTCCCCGATCCGGCCCGCGCTACGGCAGAGCGCGCGCGACCGCGCGAACGGCACGCAGCCGGCCGTCGGCGAGCGCCCGGGTCAGGTTCTCGATCTTCACCGGGAAGTTCGGGACGAAGGCCTGCAGCCCAACGGGATTCGGCGGGGCGGCCAGAACGGCCCGCATGATCGGGCCCGCCTGGTCGGTGAGGTCGTCCCAGTGGTCGAGGGCGAAACCGGAGCGCTCCAGGGTGACGCGCAGATCGTCCGGGGTCACCAGGTGGCTCTGCTCGGAGCGGTCGGCCCACGGGACGGGGAAGTCGGGGCGGGCGCCGGAAGCGGTGGTGATGTCCCAGATGGCCAGCAGGCCATCGGGATTCAGCAGCCGCCGTGCTTCCCGGTACAGCGTGGCCTTGTCGGCGATGTTCATCTGCACGTGCTGGCTGAAAATCACGTCGAAGTCGCCGTCGGCGAAGGGCAGCGCGGTGACGTCGCCCTGCCGCACGGAGATCCGGTCGTCCAGCCCGACCAGGCGATTGAGCCAGCGCGACGTCTCGCAGTAGTCCTCGGTCAGATCCACAGCGGTGACCCGGCATCCGTAGGTTTCCGCGACATACCGTGCGGTGCCGCCGATTCCGCTGCCGGCATCGAGCACCCGGGACGCCGGGGTGAGACCGGCCAGTTCCGCCAGCGCACCCGTGGCGATCCGGCCCATGGTGTGGAAGTCCTCGACCAGCGCCAGGTCGGCGAGCCGTAGCCGATCGAGGTCGTGCCCGGCCGCGAGCAGGGCCTTCTCGATATCCGTCCGGGAGTTGCCGGAGGCATACGGGGTATCGATGGAAATGTCGTTCATATCAGCACTTTTCATTCGAAGGCCGGATGACGGACCACGATGTTTCCATTGGTCACATCTACGATTATGCGAGCTCATGTAACCGTCGTCAACATCTCTGCCGAATGTGCAATCCTGACGTTATGAGTCCAGCTGCCCCCGACCGCCGCACCACCTATCATCACGGCGCCCTGCGCGCGGCCCTCGTCGACGCCGGGCTCGTGCTGGCCGACGACGGCGGACCCGACCGAGTGGTCCTGCGCGAGGTCGCCCGCACCGCCGGGGTGTCGCATTCGGCCGCCTACCGGCATTTCACCGATCGTGAGGCCCTGCTCGCCGAGGTATCCCGCCGCGCCCGCGCCGCACTCGCGGCCGAGATGCGCCGGCGCATCGCCCGCACCGACGATCCGCGCGGCCGCCTGCACGCGGTCGGCACGGCCTACATCGATTTCGCGCTCACCCACACCGGCCTGTTCCGCACCGCCTTCGGCGCACACTCGCCCGCCGCATCCGATACCGCGGACGAACCGGCCGACGACCCGCACCGCATCCTCGGCCAGGTCCTCGACGAGACGCAGGCCGCCGGACTCCTCGACCCGGAGCTGCGGCCCGGTGCGGATATCGCCGCCTGGTCGGCGGTCCACGGCCTGGCCGCGCTGTTGCTGGACGGGTCACTGCCCACCACCCGCGCCGACATCGATTTCGCGGTCGATCAGGTGCTCGGCCTGGTCAACCGCGGCCTGTTGGACGACCCGGCGCGCGGGTGACCCATGATGGGGGCGTGAATCGGATCCGGGAATGGTTGCGGCCCTCGCACTGGGGGTTGCGGATTCGGTCGGCCATCGCGGCCGCGCTGACCGTGGGTGCGGTGCTGCTGCTGGCGGCGGGAGCCATGCTCGGACTGCTGAATCGGTCGCTGCTGCGGGAGATCGATACGGCGGCCGGCACGCGGGCCGAGACCATCGCCGGTGAGCTGACCCGGAATTCGGTGGCCGAGCTGCCGAACTCGCTGTTCGAGGCGACCGGACAGATCGGAGTGGTGCAGGTCATCGACCCACAGGGGCGGATCGCGCGGGAGTCGAACGCGAAGCTGGCGGCACCGCTGCTGGACCCGGGGACAGTGGGCGCGCGAGAGACCGCGCGCCGGCCGGTCTCCGCGTACGACGAGGATCTGCGGGTGTCGGCCCGCACCCTGTCCGCGCCGGATGGCCGGTACCTCGTGCTGGTCGCGGGCGACAGCGAATCGGCCGAGCACGCGGTGAAGCGGGTCGCGGTCCTGGTCGCGGTGGGCGGGCCCCTGGTGGTCGCGGCGGCCGCGCTGGCCACCTACCTGCTGGTGGGGCGGTCACTGCGATCGGTCGAGGAGATCCGCAGCCGGGTGGCGGGCATCGGCGCGGCCGGACTGTCGGAGCGGGTGCCGGTGCCGGTGGCGCGCGACGAGATCGCCCGGCTGGCCGAGACCATGAACGACATGCTCGCCCGCATCGAGGCCGGGCACGCGGCCCAGCGGCGCTTCGTCGGCGACGCCTCACACGAACTGCGCAGCCCGCTCGCCGCGGTCACCGCCGCCCTCGAGCTCGCCCGGGACCGGCCCGAGGTGCTGGACGCCGAATTGATCGGCGGCACACTGCTGCCCGAGACCGAGCGCATGCGGCACCTCATCGAGGATCTGCTGACCCTGGCCGCCGCCGACGAGAGCGGGCTCGACATGCGCACCGGCGATGTGGATCTCGACGATCTGGCCGGCGAGCAGGCCGCGTCCCTGCGGGCGCGGGGCGGCCGCACGGTGCGGACGGCGATCGAGCCGGTGCGGATCCGTGGCGATCAACCGAAACTGGCTCGGGCACTGCGCAATATCGTCGACAATGCCGCCGCGCACGCCCGCACCACGGTGGCGGTGACCGTCCGGCGCGACGGCGACACCGCCCGGGTACTGGTGGACGACGACGGCCCCGGCATCCCCGCCGCCGACCGCGAGCGCGTCTTCGGCCGCTTCGTGCGGCTGGAGGCCGACCGCGCCCGCGCCACCGGTGGCTCCGGGCTCGGCCTGGCCATCGTCGCGGAAATCGTGGCCGCGCACGGCGGTTCGGTCAGGATCGGCGAATCACCGTGGGGCGGAGCCCGATTCGTCATCGACCTGCCCGTCGCCGGACCAGTCGGGGTCGACCATGCGGTAGCCGACGCCCCGTAGCGTCTCGATGCTGGTGCTGCCGAACGGCGCATCGATCTTCTTGCGCAGGTAGCCGATGTACACCTCGACCACGTTCTCCGGACCGTCGTAGTGGGCGTCCCACACATTGCGCAGGATCTCGATCTTGGTCAGCGCCAATCCCTTGTGCCGCAACAGGAATTCCAGCAGCCCGAATTCGCGCGGGGTCAGCGTCAGCGCGGTCTCGCCGCGCCGCACCGTGCGCCGCGCCGGGTCCAGGACGAGATCGCCCGCCGTCAGCAGCACCGGCCGCTGCGGTGCGCGCCGGCGCAGCAGCGCGCGCAGCCGGGCGATGAGCACCACGAAGGAGAAGGGCTTGGTCAGGTAGTCGTCGGCGCCGAGATCCAGCGCGTCGGCCTGCTCGTAGTCGCCGTCCTTGGCGGTCAGCATGAGCACCGGCGTGGTCACGTCCCGGGCGCGCAGCCGGCGCAGCACCTCGTAGCCGCTCAGTCCCGGCAGCATGATGTCCAGCACGATCACATCGAAGCTGTCCTCGACCGCCGCCCACAGTCCGTCGGTCCCGGTGTGGGCGAGCTGTACGACGAACCCCTCCAACTCGAGCCCGCGCTGCACGGTCCGCGCCAGCCGCTCCTCGTCCTCGACCACCAGCACCCGCACGGGCACCAGCATGCCCGACGATCCGGCCGCGGGGCGGCCCGGCCCCGCCCGGCCGCGCTCTCAACGTTCTCTCAGCGATGCCATGGCAACCTCGGTGGCATGCTGTCCTCACCCCCTGCGCAGAAGGAAGCGTCCACCACGAAACGGCCCGCCGGATTCCCCGGCCGCACCCTCACCGGCACGTTGGTCGCGCTGGCGCTGGCTGCCGTGATTGTCGTCCTGACCTGCGTGGTGGTCTGGTACAACGGCCCGGCCGGACCGGATTCCCCCTGGTTGCAGTGGTTCATCGACCAGCGCACCGCGACCTGGACCGGCCTGGCGAAGGCGGTGAGCGCGGCCGGGGACACCACCTCGGTGGCGATCTACGCGATCCTGGCGTGCGTGCTGCTGGCGTGGCGGAAGTACTGGGACCAGGCGGTGCTCGTCGCCGTCGCGGCGGCCGGCGCGGGGGTGCTGGTCTTCTTCGGCAAACTTCTCGTCGCCCGCGATCGGCCCCCGGTGATCGACCATCTGGTCACCGAGACCAATCACTCCTACCCGTCCGGGCACGCCCTCGGTTCGACCGTCGTGGCCGGCATCCTGGTCGCGGTCCTCCTGCCGGGCCTGGCCCGCCGGTTCACCCGCATCCTGGTGATCACCGTCGCCGTCCTGTTCGCCGTGGCGGTCGGCCTGTCCCGCCTCTACCTGGGCGTGCACTGGCCCACCGACGTCCTGGCCGGCTGGCTCATCGGCGCGTGCTGGCTCTCGATGTGCCTGACCCTGCGCGCGTACACCCGCCTGGTGACCGACCGCCTGCCCGGCTCGTTGCGCTGAACCGGACCGGCGGCGGCACCGCACGGAGGTAGCGCTCAGCGCAGCGTGACCGTGGTCGGCAGGCTCGCGAAGCCGCGGTTGTTGGAGGCGTGGATGCGCTGCAGCCCCGCCGGGTCGACCTCGAAATCGGTTACCCGCGAGGCGATTTCATGCAGCGCCGTGCGCAGTTCCAGCAGCGCCAGGTTGGAGCCGAGGCAGTGGTGGCGGCCGCTGCCGAAGACCAGGGAGGCGGAGGTGTCGCGGTCCAGGTCGAAGGTGTCCGGATCGGCGAAGACCTCCGGGTCGCGGTTCGCGGCCCCGGTGAGCAGCAGGATGCGGGCGTCGGCGGGAATCGACACGCCGTGCAGTTCGACCGGTTCGGTGGTGGTGCGCAGCTGGGTCTGGGTGGCCGGGTCCCAGCGCATGGCCTCGGCGATCCAGTCGTCGATGCGGCCGTCGAGGGCCTGCCGGCGCTGGTCGGGGTGCAGCCAGGCGGCGTGCCAGGCATTGCCGAAGGTGAGCATGCTGGTCTCGATGCCGGCCCCGACCAGCAGGATCAGGACGCCGACGATCTCCTCGGGGGTGAGCCGGTCATCGCCGTCGGCGGCATCCAGCAGACCGGAGAGCAGATCCTCCTGCCGGGACTTGCTGCGCTCGATGGTGAGCTCGGTGTAGTAGCCCACCAGCGCGCCGATGGCCTGCATGGCCTCCGGCCGCAGATCGGTGGACTCCTCCTCGGTGTACATGATCTCCATGCCGAGCTTGCGCAGCATCTCCCGATCGTTCTCGGGCACGCCGACCAGCTCGGAGATCACCTCGGTCGGGAAGGGCCCGGCGAATTCGGCCATGAGGTCGAAGCTGCCGCGCTCCAGCAGCGGTTCCAGCAGGCCGGTCGCGATCTCGCGCAGCCGCGGCTGCAGCGACTGCACCCGGTGCGCGGTGAACGCGCGCGTCACCAGGCCGCGCAGCCGGGTGTGCTTGGGCGGGTCCATGGCGACGAAGGAGAAGAACCGTTCGGCCTGCGGCCCCCAGAAGGCCGGTTCCATGCGCAGGCCGTTCACGCTGGAGAAACGGTCCGAATCGCGGAGTGCCGCGAGCACGTCGGCGTGGCGCGAGAAGGCCCAGAAGTCGTCGGTGTCGTTCCGGTAGACCGGGGCCTCGCTGCGCAACCTGGCATAGTAAGGGTACGGATCGGCATGGACATCGAAATCGAACGGGCTGTAGCGCAACTGCATGACGAACCTTCCGGCGATGCTGCGGGGGCGGGCGCACGGCTCTGCCGGTTTCCGAAGGTACAGAGTCGCTACCGATCCGCAACTGGAGCTGACAGATTCAGACAGTAGCCGAAAAGGATTGTGAGCGTTTTGAACTCGGAATCAGCGGCGGACCGCGTCGACACCACCAAACCGCATCCGGCGCGCCGGTACGACTACTGGCTGGGTGGCAAGGACAACTTCCCCGCCGATCGCGAGTCCGCCGACGCGGTGTCCGAGGCGTTCCCGACGGTGCAGCTGTCCGCGGTGGAGAACCGCAACTTCCTGCGCCGCGCGGTCGCCTATCTGACCGGTGAGGCGGGCATCCGCCAGTTCCTCGACATCGGCACCGGCCTGCCCACCGCCGGGAACGTGCACGAGATCGCGCAGGGCATCGCCCCCGAGTCCCGGATCGTCTACGTCGACAACGACCCCATCGTGCTGGTGCACGCTCGCGATCTGCTCAACAGCTCCCCCGCGGGCCGGACCGCGTATCTGGACGCCGACCTCCGAGACCCGCAGCACATCCTGACCCATCCCGACCTGCTGGCCACCATCGACCTGAGCAAGCCGGTCGCGCTCATGGTGGTCGCGGTCGCACACTTCATGACCGACGAGCTACGGCCCTACGACCTAGTCCGGCAGCTCACCGACGCCCTGGCCCCCGGCAGCTACCTGGTCATGTCGCACGCCACCAACGACTACCTCGACGAGCACGACCTGGCCCGCTCCGCGGAGGCCAATGCCCGCAGCGGCGTGCCGTTCCAATTGCGTTCCAGCGCCGAATTCGCCAAGTTCTTCGACGGATTCACCCTGATTCCGCCGGGCATCACCGCGGTCACCCTCTGGCGGCCCGAGGAGTACCGGCCGCATCCGCGTCCCGAGGCGGTGTCCATGCTGGGCGCGGTGGGCCGCATTCCCTGATCCGGCCGGCCCGCTGCGCGCATGATCAGAGCCTGCCGACGTCCTCGAGCACCCGCCGGGTCTGGGCGAACAGCATGCCCACATTGACCGACTTGCGGCACACCACCACCACGACCACGTCCTCGCGGCTCTCGGCACGCACGAACAGGTGGGTGAGATTGTCGCTGTTGACCAGGATCTCCTGGAAGTAGTGGTGGTCCAACCGGATTCCGCGCCGCTCCTTCCAGATGTTCTCGATCATCAACACATTGCGGCCCTGGAACAGTTCCAGGGCGGCCGTGGCCAGCAGATCGAGGACCTCCCGGGGATGGTTGTCGACGGTCTCCACCGCCAGCAGCATCCCGGTGGCCATGTCGATGGCGCCCGCGGCGATGCATTCGGGCACCTCCGAGCGCAGGACCTTCACCAGCGTCGACACCCGGTCGGTCATGCTGCCGGGGGCACCTGCATTGCTCGATGTGTTCATTGCGTCCTCTCTGGTTTCCTCGGGGTGAGGGGTCGTTGACCGCCGCGCGGCATGGGCTGCGGCGGTCTCGGCGGGAGCACATCGTTGATGCCGCCGGCGCCACGGCGGCGGCGCGGTAGCAGGGACCGCCCGGGTGCGTCGCGGGGCGGCTCGAGGGCGACGACAGCTCCCGTAGTCATGCTCGAACTCCTGGGAAGTAGGCACGGCGAAATGAGGCGTATCGCAGCCCGGAAGCATCGGAATGTGAAAGTTGCGCGCCTGGTCGACAATTCGACGGCGAATCGCACCGAACCCGTTCACCGCGTGTGGGATATCGTGACAGCCCAGCAGTTTTAGAGCAACGGATTCCGGTGAATCGATTACCTAAGTCCCACGACATTGCGCTACCCGGCGCGCAGGGAAACCAGCATCACCAGCACAAGCGATCCGCTATATGCGCCGCCCACGAGTTAAGCGCGCTTGACGGTCACATCACGAAAAAATATTGCCGCAAAATATGAACCGTCCGGTCGAATTCATTTGTCCGAATTCGATTTATCGCCGCCCGGCACAACCGGCCGGCGCCAGCAGATCCGCGGCGGCCGAACCGGTCCATGGCCGCCACCACCTCCGCGCCCGCGCACAGCGCACCCAGGGCGCAGGCGCAACCCAGCAGCGCGGCCCCCTTGCGCCGCAGGGTTTCCAGGCATTCGTCCAGCATCCAGCTGGCCAAGCTGTGCAGGGCGTCCCCGACCAGGACCGCGTCCTCGATGCCCCACAGCCGCCACACCGCCGGGCGGCCGCGGCGCAACGGTCAGCGGCGGCTCGCTCGATCGGCGAGCACGCTGACGAAGGGGCCGAGCGGACCGGTGATGGCCGGCCTTGGACGGGAGGCACGTAGGGTCTGCTCGGAATAGCGGCCGGTGCTGGTGTGCCAGTGCATATTTCCGGCCATGTGATCTCGCAGCCGGTCGACATGGCCGAGCAGCGCCGCTCGCACCTCGCCGGGCAGCTCGTGGTCGGCGAAGAATTCGGGCAGCCGTTCGCGCGCGACGAGTTCGAACTGCGTCAACCGTTCATTGGCGAGATCGACGACGATATCGGCCGCATGCTCTCGGGAACAGCCAAGGAAGGACTGGGTGAGATACACGAGATTGTAGATCTCCTCATCGTATTCGATCTCCTTCTGATACGAATAGAGATCGTTGACGAGGGCAGCGTAGTCGTGGGCCGAATTCTGCAGCTGCCGAACAATACTGGAGTCCGATATTTCCGAAATCCTTGGGTCGGCGGCAATTTCGGGCGAATACAGGGCGTCCAGTGCGCAGAACAGCGGCCCGCCCGAGGTGAGGCGTCGCTGCTCGAGATAGTCGACGGGATCGGGCAGCCGGTGCCGAATCTCGTTCTCCAACACGTACTCCCAGCCCTCGAACAGCTCGATCAGGGCCGCCCGCAAGCGCTCACGCCCCGTCTCGTCACAGCCGGCCGCGGTATCGCGCCACAGCGCGGCCAAGCCGTATTCGAGTGCGGTGAGCGGCGCGGGCGGGCTGTCGGTGAGCTGAAGTGGCAAGCGCCGCAACTGATCTCGGCCGGATACCGGTTCCACCCGGAACACCCGGGTGGCCAGGTCGTCGGCGTAGGTGCCCCAGGTGCACCAGCGGGTGCGCAGCAGCAGCGCGGCCGCATCGGCCCCGGGATCGAGCATGGCCATCAGCCCCGCGAAATCGGCGGCGGCCACGGTCTCGGCCGTCCAGCCGACCCGCGGATCCAGCAGCCCGACGGCCGCGGCCCACCTCGGCCCGTCCGCGCGAGCCAGCGCCACCTGCGGATGCATCGACACCCGATACGGCATCACCAGCCCGCGCACCGGCAGCGGTCCGGATGTTCGCGGCGGCGGAACGTGCTGCCGGAGCTGGATTCGCAACCCCGGCGCGAGCCGGGCGGCCGCGGTGCCCAGCCCGGTCGGACCGCGGTCGACGCCGCTGTTCATGTAGCGGCTCGACCTCAGATGCCACTCGTGCCCGCCGGACTGCCAGTCCTGCAGGCCCCCGGTGTACCGCGCGACGGCCAGCTGTTCGGCAGGGGTGGCCGCGTGTTCCACGAACAGCTGTGGCACCTCGACCGACGCGGTGTCCTCGAACTGCTTCAGCCGCGAGGTCAGCATGTCATTGGTCAGTTCCGCGGCCGCCTGCGTGGGCAGGCCCAGGAACCGTTCCAGCACCAGCACCATATTGGCGTTCTCGCCCTCGACCCGGACCTCGCGCTCGTAGGAGAACAGGTCGTTGCGCAGATGCACTGCGTCGGAGAAGGTTTCGCACAACACCCGCAGCGGCCGCTCGGCGGCGAAACGGCCGGGCACCTCGGCGCCGCAGGCGAACTCCACCAGATTGGCCGACCAGGGCGCGCCGCCCACCCGGCGGCGCATCTCGATGTACTCGACCGGATTGGCCACCCGGTCGCGGGCGATATTGTCCAGTTCCCAGAGGGATTCGACCATGAGGTTGTGGGTGGAGCGGCGCATGCGCTGCCGCCAGCCCGGGGACATGACCGGCACGGTCCGGGCCCAGCAGTCGGCCAGTCCGGCCTCCGACGGCGTCTCGGGTTCCGGTGCGGGACGGCCGGGTTCGGCCATGAACAGCTCCAGGCGCGCGAGATAGCGGGTGGCCTCGGACCGGTTGCCGGTGTACTTGTACTCGGCCAGGAACCAGTCGTCGAAATAGAAGACCCAGATGTACCACTCGGTGAGCAGCGCCAAAGCCTCGGCGTCGCAGTCGGGATGGGTGTACGCGCACAGCAGCGCGTAGTCCATACGGTCCAATCTCTCGGCGTCCCAGATGGGTTTGCCGTCGACTCCGAGTTCGCCGAGCATGCCCATGCGCAGCGCCCACGCGCTGGAGTGCGCGCGGGCGTACCCGTGATGGGGATTGAGCCGGGCGGGATGCGGGGTGTAGAAATCGGGCAGGGTGAAGGGCTTCAATTCAGGGCCCTCTCGCTGGAGGTTGTGCACTCCGGTCGCCGGCGGCACCGGTATTGCGCTGCTGTTTGCGATATGTCGAACGAACCGCGTCAGAACTCTCACTGCGACAACGTGATCAGCGTCACAACCATGGTAGAGGCCCGTCGCCGTCTCGCCAACACCTCGCAATCTTCGCCGACCGACCAGTACCTCCCGAACCGGCCCGCCCGCCCCCACCCGAGATAGCCTGGGCGCTGCGCCACCCGCACCCGCCACCCACACCAGGAGGATCGTCCATGCCGAATCCCGCCGCCGACCGCGCTCCGATCCTGCAGCGACTGGGCGACCGTGGCCGGGTGCGCGTGATCGTCGCCGGTGGCGGCACGGGCGGCCACACCTATCCGGCGGTGGCGGCCGTGCGGGCGCTGCGGGATCTGGCGGCCGAGACCGGGGCCGCGACCGAGGTGCTGTGGGTGGGCGTGCCCGACAGCCTGGAGCAGCGGGTCGCGGCGGAGAACGACATCGACTTCACCGGCATCAAAGCCGGCAAGCTGCGCCGCGACCGCAATCCGCTCAAGATGCTCAACAAGGACAATGCGCGGGATGCCCTGCGCGTGCCGGTCAGCGTCCTCACCGCCCAGGGCGTGGTGCGCCGGTTCCGCCCGGACGCGGTCCTGTGCACCGGCGGCTACGTGTGCGCCCCGATCGGGATGGCCGCCGCGCTGCGCCGGCGGCCGCTGGTGATCCACGAGCAGACCACCGGCGTCGGCAAGGCCAACCTGCTGCTGGCCCGGATGGCCGACCGCATCGCGCTCAGCTCCGAGGCGTCGATCGCCATGCTGCCCGCGCGCGCCCGGGACCGGGCCGTGGTCACCGGCAACCCGATTCGCCCGACCCTCACGACCGGCGATCCGGCCGCGGCGGTCAAGGCTCTCGACTGGGAGGGCTACACCCCCGGCCTGCCGACGGTCTACATCACCGGCGGTGCGCAGGGCGCGGTGCAGATCAACGAGCTGATCGGGCAGCTGCTACCCGAACTCCTCCACTCCGCCAATGTGATTCACCAGTGCGGACGACTCTCCTTCGAGCAGGTTCGCGACCACGCCGCCACCCTCCCGGAGGACGTGCGCGGCCGCTACCTGGTGCGGGAGTTCGTCGGCCCCGAGCTCCCCGATGTGCTGGCGCTCACCGACGTGGTCGTATCCCGTTCCGGCGCAGGAACTCTCGCCGAGCTCACCACGCTGGGCAAGCCCTCGGTGCTGATTCCGTACCCGCATTCGGTCGGCGGCGAGCAGATTCGCAATGCCCGAATCCTGGCCGACCACAACGCCGCTCGCGCCCTCGTCGGTGACGACGCCACCGTCGCGAACCTCCGCACGGCCCTCACCGAACTCCTGACCGATGCCGGGACCCGCGCCGCCGTGTCGGCCGCCGCCCGCGCCCTCGGCCACCCGGAGGCCGCCACGGACCTCGCCCTCACCGTCCTGGATCTGGCCACCCGCTGAGCACGGATCACGAAAAGCCGTACGCCGCTACGCGATCTATTCCACATGCCACTCTCAGTCGGAGTGGGTAGGGTCGGAGGTGTCAGCAAGCCCTCGGTTACTCCAGGGATTGCTACCCGAGAGATTGGAGATGCCATGCAAATCCAGGTCTTCGCCGACAAGAACATCGGCGGCGGCGCGATCGCCGAGGAAGCGACGGACACCATCGCTTCGATTCTGGATCGATTCGCTGATCACCTCACCCGGGTCGAGGCCCACATCACCGATGTGAACGGGCACAAGGGTGGTTCCGAGGACAAGAAGTGCAGCCTCGAGGCACGGCCCAAGGGCCAGCCACCGGTGGCGACCACCCACCGCGCGGCCACCGCCGAGGACGCCTACACCGGAGCCGCCGACAGCATGGCGCACCTGCTCGACAGCAAGTTCGGGCGGCTCCATCACGCCAAGGGCGGTGAATCGATCCGCCACCTCGTGTCGGACTGAGTCCGGCCGCGGGCCGCTGCCTGCGACATTCGGTTACGGAAGGAGCCCGAGGCGGCGTGCGCGCACGACCGCCTCGTGGCGGTTGTGTGCGCCGAGTTTGGTCATGGCGCTGCGCAGATAGCTCTTGACCGTCTCCGGTCGCACCGAAAGTCGCTGCGCCGCTTCCAAATTCGTGCAGCCCAGCGCGACGTGGGCGAGGACGTCCAGTTCCCGGGGCGCGAGGCTCACCGCGTCGTCCGGGGCCGCGACACCCGACACCAGGCGCGCGAGCTTCTCGGTCACCTCGCGCAGGCGCCGGCGGGCCGACGCCTCCGAGACCACCTGGGTGATGCCGCGCAGTTCCGCGTGCAGATCCCGGAGTTGTTCGGTGACAACGGCATTGGATTCGGCGACGAAGGCATGGGCGCTCGTCGTGGACTCCCGCGCGCAGGACAGGCGCAGCCGCCGATCCACTTCGTCGCGAATGGCCAGTTCCGTCGCGAGCCGGCGCCCGGCCTGCACCATCTCGTCGGCGACGCGGTCGCCGATCACCCCCGAGTCCCGATTGGCCACGTACAGCACCGCGCGTGCCTCGCCCCGCACCACCACCGGCACCGCCACCACCGCGCGCAGTCCCTCGCCGAGCACCGGGGCGTCGTAGTGGTGGGTGATGGTCGAGGCCGAGCGATAGTCCGACACCGAGCGCGGCTTGCCCGTCACCACCGCCGAGCCGCCCAGCCCGGAGCTGGGTGCGACGGCCAGCCCGCGCATGCCGTTGGTGCGGGTGCCGACGAATTCGCTGAGCACCAGCATGCCCGCGTGCACCTCGCCGCCGAAGACGACCGGAAGCTTGCTGGCGGAAGCGAGAGTGCGCAGCTCAGCACGCAGAGCGTCGCCGTCGCTGGGGCGCAGGAGCCCGTCCGTGGCCGAAGTCATCGGTCAGCCCCTTTCGGGGGTAGTCCAGGGTGAGTGTGACGTAGATCCTACTGGTGTGAGCGAGAGCACGAGCTACACCTTCGGAGTCTGGGACGCTCCCCTGCTGGGCGAGACCATCGGCGCCAACCTGGACCGGACCGCGGCCGCGCATCCGGACCGCGAGGCCCTCATCGACTACACCACCGGTATCCGCTGGACCTACCGCGAATTCAACGCCGAGGTCGACGCGCTGGCGCTGGGCCTGCTGGCGGCCGGCATCGGCAAGGGCGACCGGGTGGGCATCTGGGCGCCGAACTGCCCGCAGTGGACGCTGATCCAGTACGCCACCGCCAAGGTCGGCGCGATCCTGGTCAATATCAATCCGGCGTATCGGGCGCACGAACTGCGCTACGTGCTGCGCCAGTCCGGAATTCGGATGCTGGTCGCGGCACCGTCGTTCAAGACCTCCGACTACGCGGCCATGATCACCGAAGTGCGCCCGGAGTGCCCGGAGCTCGAACAGGTGGTGCTGCTGGACAGCCTCGAATGGCAGAGCCTGTCGACCAGCGGCCGGGCCGCGAATCCGGAGCTGCTGGCCGCCGCGCAGTCGGCGCTGTCCACCGACGACCCGATCAATATCCAATACACGTCCGGCACAACGGGTTTCCCCAAGGGCGCGACCCTGAGCCACCACAATATCCTCAACAACGGCTATTTCGTGGGCGAGCTGTGCGGCTACACCGAGCAGGACCGGATCTGCATCCCGGTGCCGTTCTACCACTGCTTCGGCATGGTGATGGGGAATCTGGCCGCCACCACGCACGGCGCGGCCATGATCATCCCGGCACCGGCCTTCGACCCGCGCGCCACCCTGGAAGCCGTTGCGGCCGAACGCTGCACCTCCCTGTACGGGGTGCCGACCATGTTCATCGCCGAACTGGCCGATCCGGAGTTCGACACCTACGACCTGTCCTCGCTACGCACCGGCATCATGGCCGGATCGCCGTGCCCGGTGGAGGTGATGAAGCAGGTCATCGAGCGCATGGGCATGCGCGAGGTGAGCATCTGCTACGGCATGACGGAAACCAGCCCGGTCTCCACCCAGACCCGCGGCGACGATTCGCTGGTGCAGCGCACCGCGACGGTCGGCCGGGCCGGGCCGCACATCGAGGTGAAGATCGTGGACCCGGTGACCGGGGTGACCCTGCCGCGCGGCACGGCCGGCGAACTGTGCACCCGCGGCTACTCGGTGATGCTCGGCTACTGGGGCGAACCGGAGAAGACCGCCGAGGCCATCGACGCCGCACGCTGGATGCACACCGGCGACCTGGCCACCATGGACGACGAGGGCTACGTGGCCATCACCGGCCGCATCAAGGACATGGTCATCCGCGGCGGCGAGAACATCTACCCGCGCGAGATCGAGGAATTCCTCTACACCCATCCCGACATCGTCGACGCCCAGGTGATCGGTGTGCCCGACGTCAAATATGGCGAGGAATTGATGGCGTGGATCCGGATGCGACCGGGTACACCGCCCTTGACCGCCGAGAGTCTGCGTGAGTACTGCGCCGGCAAGCTCGCCCACTACAAGATTCCCCGCTATGTGCACGTCGTCGACGAGTTCCCGATGACCGTGACCGGCAAGATCCGCAAGGTCGAGATGCGCGAGATCGGCGCGCGACTGCTCGGCCTGACCGAGGAGAACGCATGACGAACACCGAGGCCTACCGCGCCGCCCGCGACGGACTGCTGGCCGTGTCGACGGACTACGACGCGGCTCTGCGCGAGTTCGAATGGCCACGGCTGACCGGCGAATTCAACTGGGCCACCGACTGGTTCGACCACATCGCCCGCGGCAACGACCGGCCCGCGCTGTGGATCGTCGAGGAGGACGGCTCCGAACAGCGGATCAGCTTCGCCGAGATGGCCGAGCGCTCGGACCGGGTGGCCACCTGGCTGGCCGGGCTGGGCGTCGGCAAGGGCGACCGCGTCGTGCTCATGCTCGGCAACCAGGCCGAGCTGTGGGAGGCCATGCTGGCGGTCACCAAGCTGGGCGCGGTCATCATGCCCACCACCGGGGCGCTGGGCCCGGCCGATCTGAGTGACCGGATCGAGCGCGGCGGAGCGCGTTTCGTCATCGCCAATCACGGCGATACGGGCAAGTTCGACGAGGTGCCGGGCGACTACACGCGAATCGCGGTGGGCGAGCCGGTATCCGGCTGGCACGACTACGCCGCCGCGGCGTCCGTCGAATCGGCCGGGCCGTTCCGGGCCGTCACCGAGGTGACCGATCCGCTGCTGGTGTACTTCACCTCCGGCACCACCAGCAAGCCGAAGATGGTGCAGCACTCCCAGATCAGCTACCCGGTCGGTCACTTGAGCACCATGTACTGGATCGGTGTCCGCCCCGGCGACGTACATCTGGCCATCAGCGCGCCCGGCTGGGCCAAGCATGCCTGGAGCTGCTTCTTCGCGCCGTGGCTGGCGGAGGCGACCGTATTCGTCTACAACTACGCGCGTTTCGACGCCGCGGCCCTGCTGGCGCAGCTGCGCCGGGCCGAAGTGAACACATTCTGCGCGCCACCCACGGTGTGGCGCATGCTGATCCAGGCCGATCTGGGCGAGCGTCCGGCGGGGCTGCGCGAAATCCTCGGCGCGGGTGAGCCCTTGAACCCCGATGTCATCGCGCAGGTCGAGAAGGCGTGGGGCCTGGTCATCCGCGACGGCTTCGGACAGACGGAAACCACCCTGCAGGTGGGCAATACGCCCGGCCAGCCGCTCAAGCCCGGCTCCATGGGGCGGCCCGCGCCGGGCGTGCCGGTGGTGCTGGTGGATCCGATCACCGGGCAGCGCGCCGAGGAGGGCGAGATCTGCCTGGATCTGGCTGCCGCGCCGGTCAATCTGATGACCGGCTATCTCGGCGATCCGGAGCGTAATGCCGCGGTCATGGACGGCGGCTACTACCATACCGGCGATGTGGCCGTGCGAGACGCGGACGGATACATCACCTATATCGGGCGCACCGACGACGTTTTCAAGTCCTCCGACTACAAGGTGTCCCCCTTCGAGCTGGAGAGCGTGCTCATCGAGCATCCGGCCGTGGTGGAGGCGGCCGTGGTGCCGCAGCCGGATGACACGCGGCTCGCGGTGCCCAAGGCCTACGTCGCGCTGGCGGCGGGATGGGAGCCGGACCGTGAAACCGCCCGCGCCATCCTGGAATACGCCCGCGATCACCTCGCGCCCTACCTGCGTGTCCGCCGGCTGGAGTTCACCGAGCTACCGAAGACGATTTCCGGCAAGATCCGCCGCGTCGACCTGCGCCAGCGCGAGGAGCGGGCGCACGCGTCCGGCGAGACCATCCCCACCGAGTACCGCTACGAGGAAGTACTGAGCGACACCATCCGCTGAAACCGCACCGCCCCATGCCCCTACGACAGACCGGAGCTCCCATGCCCCATACCGCGGAATCCGCGACCGCCTACGTCATCGCCGCCCTGGAGGCCAAGGGGACGGCGACCCGTGAGGACTTCGATATCCCCGGGATCGTCAGCACGACGCACAACATCACGCAGACATGGGATTTCCAGGCGGTCGACCGCCGCCGGTTCTGGGGCATAGCGGCCACCTTCCTGCGCGCCTGACCCGCAGAAAAACCAGGGAGCGACACCCGCTCGCCGGACCCGCAGGAAAATCGGGGACGAGCGGGTTGTCTCACAGTTCGGCGAATTCGCGGTTTCCGGCCGCGAATTCGCCGCACCATTGGCTGATGCACACCTCCGACTCCGTGCTGCTGCCACGTTTCGTCCTGTCGCGCGCCGCGGCCGCGGGCCTGGACCCGGCCCGCCTCGCCCGCGAGGCCGGCATGCCGGGCTGGCTGCTGGAGGACGGCGATGCCCGGGTGTCCAGTGACTACTTCCCGCGGCTGTGGGAGCTGCTGGAGTACGAGCTGGACGACCCGGAGGTCACCCTGCGGGCCACCGCCAGTTACCGGCTCGGGGAATTCGGGCTGATCGACTATCTGATCTCGACGGCCGAGACCGTCGGCGCGGGTTTCGGCGTGATGGGCCCGTGCGTGGGGGCGATCTCCACCAACTTCCGCCTCGAGCCCGGCGCGCAGACCGAGACCGAGTCCACCTTCGACATCTACACCGTCAATACCGAGGGCCGCGGCCGCGACCTGTCGGTACAGATGGCGCTGGCCTCCCTGATCTCGCGCCTGCGCCAGACGACCGGCCGCCCGATGGATCCGGTGCGCATCCGGTTGCGCGAGCGCGCGCCCCGCCGCCTCGACGCCTTCACCGAGCAGTTCGGCACGGCGCGGCTGGATTTCGGCGCTCCGGTCGACCGGATCACCTTCCACAACGCGGACTTCGAGCTGGCCCAGATCACGGCGGACCCCTTGCTGGCAGCGGTATTGCGCCGCCACGCCGCCACCATGCCGCCCCCGCCGCCGCGCGCCACCGAGTGGCCGGACCGGGTGGCGGCGGTACTGGCCGAGGTCCTGGACGGCACCGACGCGCTGCTCGACCAGGTCGCGCGCCGTCTCTACACCAGCCCGCGCACCCTCCAGCGCCGCCTCGCCGAATCCGGCACCACCTGGCGCCTCGAGGTCGACCGCGCCCGCAAACGCCACCTCGAAGATCTCGAATCCGGCTGGGCCGCCGAACACGACGGCGATACGCCATGATTCGCCGAAGTTCCCGGGGGTACCCACTCCGGCGAGGTGACCCGAGGTGGCGTGGGCGAGGCGGTGTGGCCGGGCGGATGGAGCAGCGATCATGACCGCCTCGGACAGTGTGCTGCTGGCCCGGTTCGTGCTGACGCGAGCCCGGGCGGCGGGGCTGGATCCGGTGGAATTGGCGCGGGCGGCGGGAATCGGGGCCGGCGCGCTGGACGGGTCGCCGGGAAGCATTCCGGGGCAGTGCTATCCGCGATTGTGGGAATTGTTCGAGCGCAGGGCGGAATTGCCGCACGTGGGACTGCGGGCGGCCGAACGGTACGGAATGGGGGAACTGGGGATGATGGATTATCTGCTCGCCACGGCGTCGACCGTGGGCGAAGGGTTCAGGGCCGCAGGGGAATTCGGATCCGCGCTGTCGACCACGCGGCGCCTGGCCGTGGTCGGCGAGGACGACCGGCACGTCACCTTCGCGGCGGAGACGACCGGGGAGGGCCGGGGCGCGGAGGTCGCGGCGCAGGCGAGCTTCGCCTTCCTGACCGGTCGCGCACGCCTCGGTGCCCGGACGCGGATCGCGCCGGTCGCGGTGACCCTGCGGGAACGCCCGCCGCGCCATCACGCACCGTATACCGAGTTCTTCGGCACGGCCGCGGTCGATTTCGGCGCCGATGCCGACACGCTCACGCTGCGCCACGCGGACCTGGACCGGCGGCAGTTCACCGCCGATCCCGGGCTGGCGGCCGTGCTACGCCGGGCCGCCAGGGCGGCGACCCTGTCCACCCCGCCCGCGCGCGCCTGGGCCGATCTGCTTGCCGCCGAACTCGATTCACTACCGTCGCTGGACACGGCGTCGATCCACGGCATGGCCCGGCGGCTGGATACCAGCCCGCGCACCCTGCAGCGGCGACTGGCCGCGGCCGGAACCAGTTGGAGCCGGGAGCTGGCGAGCGCGCGCCGCCGGGCGGCGTGGTGATGGGCGGCCGTGACTACTCGATCCGACGCTCACGACAGCATTCTGATGGCCCGGTTCGCACTGGAGCGGGCGGCCCGGGCGGGGCTCGACCCGGAGCGGATCGCCCGGCTGGCCGGGGTCCCCGCCTGGCGCGAGGGTGGCGAAGGGACCCGGGTGTCGTCCCGGTACTGCCTGCGGGTGTGGGAGCTGCTCGAACAGGAAACCGGTGACCCGGATATCGCCCTGCGCGTGCCGGAGGACAGTGCGACCGGCGAATTCGGGCTGCTGGAGTATCTGTTCCTGTCGGCGGAGACCCTGGGCGCGGCGCTGGAAGCCTGCGTGCGCCACACCGGCAGTCTGACAACGAGTTACAACTTCCGGATCACGCATCGCACCGAACACGAGGTCTGCTACGAGGTGCTGTCCGGGGTAGAGGACGGTCGCGGGCGGGAACTGTTGGTGCAGGCGGCTTTCGCGCTCCTCGTGGGCCGGGGCCGGGCGGCCACCCGCTCCCCGATCGTGCCCGCGCGGGTGACCTTCCGGCAGGCCGCGCCGGCCGACCTCGCCGCCGTCACCGAGCTGTTCGGCACTCGCGCAATCGATTTCGGGAGCCTGGTCGACTCCCTGACGCTGCGGGCCGCGGATCTGGCGCTACCCATGAAGTCGGCCGATCCCGAGTTGACGGCCGTGCTGCTGTCCTACGCGGCCACACTGCCGGCCACTCCCGAGTCCGGCGTCACCTGGCTGGAACGGCTCGGCGACGTCCTCGACGGCGCTCTCGACGAGGGCACGGCGACACTGGAAGTGGTAGCGCGGCGTCTGCTGACCTCACCAAGATCACTACAACGCCGCCTGACCGAGGCCGGAACCACCTGGCGCCGTGAGGTGGACCGGGCGCGGCGCCGCAGATTGCAACGGGCCGAACACCTTCCACGCGCTCAGCAGGCGGAATTCCTGGGATACGCGGATCCGGCCAGCCTGCGGCGCGCCGTACATCGCTGGCGCGATCGCGACGATTCTTGAAAGATGGACCCCGCGCGCAGGCCGAAATCGCACCTACCGTACGGTATTCCGGCAACCACACAGCAAGGTTGGCGTGTACCGGCCCGGTTTGGCGTCTTCGGAACTCCCGCGCGACGCGGGCGGAAATGAAACTGGACGGAAACGCCACGACGTGCCCGCCGCGAGGCTCGCCACGGCGTTTGCGATGCGTGGTTGTGGCCGACGCTGTCCACGGCCACGCGTTCCCATCCGGTCCCGGTCCTCGATTGGAGCTTCCTCGTGCCCCACACCGCAGAAACCGCCACCGCCTATGTCGTCACCGCCGTGGAGGCCAAGGGCACCGCCACCCGGCACGACTTCGACATCCCGAGCATCGTCAGCATCACGCACAGCCTCACCGAGAGCTGGGATTTCAACAGCGTGGACCCGAACATGTTCTGGAACATCGTCGCCACCTTCCTCGAGCACTGAGCTCGGCCAGGCCCGGCAGGTCCGCGATCTCGCCCGCGTCGATGAACTTCGCGACCGCGTCGTTCGCGCGCGCGGCGTAGTCGGCGGTCATCATGAGCGCGGCCGCGCCGATCACCACGACGAACGCGCCCGGGGTGGTGTCGGCCCGCTCGTAGCCGATGAACCGCAGGATGATTCGCTCGTCGACGACAGTGGACTGCTGGAAGAACGCCGGTGACCGCGCCCAGGCGAACCACCATCTCCTGGTACACCGGCGCCTTCAGCAACTGCGACAGATGCGCCGTCGCAACCGATTCCGGCTTCGGCGATACTGTGGGCTCGGTCATATGCGCTTCTGATCGAGCGACCCGGAATTCCGGCGGCCACGGGCGAAACATTGCATGTCCGAATTTGACGAATCAATCCTCTACTGCCAGAATTTGCGGCGTCAATCAGCACCTCGCTAGGCGAGGCTCCTGTACGAACACAGGCCACTGATCCGACGACGTCGAGAGACGCCCAGGGTTAGGACAGGTTTCCCCGGATTAAGGGGTCACCCGAAGTGGCTTCCCAACGTCATTGTCATTGGGTATACGTCGTGCAGTGCCGAAGCTCTGACGAGAGGGGTGCTCGCCCGCCGGCCTGCTGCCGTGGCGACTCCTCGTGTGCACCCTGGTCAGCGCCCTCGTGCGCTCCGGCCGCAAGGAGGTGAGGACGACCCATGACCCCCGGCGATAGTTCGTATCCGAGTGATCCGTTCCACTCACCCGTTTGCGGGTGGAAACACGCCACACGACTCTGACCTTCCACCACACCACGCACGATGCGTATCCCCATTACGCGGCCGTGTAATGCGTGCTGGCCTTTTCACCCTCATTCGAAATGATCCACCCAGAATTTCGGAGGTTCGCCAATGAGGAAAATCACCGCGTACACCCCGGCCGCCACCGTCCCCGCCCCGGCCGTCCCCGCGCCGGTGCTGAAGACCGTCGCGAGCCAGGCCGACCAGGATGCCGCGTTCTCCGCGGCGGTCGACCAGTTCGGTCTGGCCACCTCGATGGGCACCCTGATCGGCACCCTCATCGGCGGCGCGGCCGGTTGCGCCATCGGCGCCGCGGGCGGCGCCATCGCCGGCGTCACGGTCATGTCGGTGCCGACCGGCATCGCGGGCTGCCTCACGGGCGCCGCCATCGGTATTCCGCTGGGTGCGGCGGCCGGTCTGGTGCTGACCGGCGTACCCGCCGCTATCGCGGTCGGCATCGGCCTGGCCCAGCGCCTGTCCGCGCCCGACTCCACCCCGGCTCCCGCCGGCGCGGCGCCTGCCCCTGCCGTCTAGCGGGCGGGTCCGATTGTGTCGGTGAAACCCGTTGTGGCGGTGATGGTCTCGACCATCGCCGCCGCTGCCTTCTGGTCCGGCAGCAGGTTCGGGACGGTCACACACCGTCTACCGAGAGCGTGGCCTGCATGAGAGTCATGGCCCCCGCGCACGGGTCCGGTTGCGCCGCGTGGTCGCGGTTCTGGACCCACCAGGTGACGGTGCCGGTGTCGGACGTGGTCACGGCGCAGGTGCTCGGATCCTTCGGGTCACGCCAGTACATGCCGCCGAAGTGCTTGATCACCAAACGCTCGACCTGATAACCGAATTGGTCAGCGATCTGGACCTCACGGCTCAGGGTGTCGTTCTCCAGCCAGGCGTAGGCGATGTCGATCGCGCCGCCGTTCGGGCTGGTGGCGGTCCAGTTGCAGATGGTGGGGGCGCTCTGCTGCTCGAGGCCCGAGACGTGCAGGTTGCTCGCGATCTTCCGATCCTCCAGCGGGCCGCAGCCGGCCAGCAGGTTCGGGGCGTCGGCGGCGCGCACGGGTGATTCCCTCGGACCCTGCGAGCACCCCGCCAGTGCGGCGATCAGTAAGGCCGCCACGGTGATTCGCGTTCGAACCGTACGCATTACCCCTGTCCCGCCTTCGTCAGGGTGGACGCCGCCAGCTGTTCCAGTCCCGCGCAGGGCCCCTTGGCGGTCTCGGTGATCGCGGCCCGCTCCGACCAATCGATGAAGTCGCTGTTCCCGAACGGAAGTGCCACCTCGCACGACTGCGGCCCCTGCCATTCGATGCCGGATTGCCCGGCCACCTGAACGTCGGACGGGCGCGCGTCGGTGATCTGAGTCCGGCGCTCCGCGAGCGGACTGCCCCGGAACCAGTGGAATACCACCGCGTAGTCACCGCCCGCGGGCCGCTGCCACGCACATCCCAGCGGATTCACCGCCACTCGCCGCAGCCCATTGAGCCCGGTCGCCTGACCGACATCGGCATCGGCCACCCCGCCGCACAGTCCGATGGTGTTCGGCGCCGGCATCACCGCCGCCCTGGATGTGGTCGTCGCCGGGGCCGCCTGCTGATTCGACGAGCCGCCGCAGCCCGCGATCGCCGCCCCGATCAGGGCGATCCCCGCCACCGCACCCACCGCTCTCATCACGCCGACCAGCGTAGGCGAACCGCCTGAATCGTGCGCTCGGCGACGCGGCGGACGATTTCCGACCTGGCGCCCAGCGTGCCCGGATCCCGGGTCGACCTTCCCCGCGTACGCGCACCCGGCTGCGCCCGGTGGACTATCTCGGCATCGGTGTCGGCGTGCTGCTGATCGCGATGGACGCGGCGGCGGCCCGAGTCAGTTCTCCCGGCGGGCGCGGGCGCGGCGTTTGCCCTCGTGCATGGCCTGCACCCGCGCCACCGGGATGGTGTGCCCCTCGGCGATGAGATCGGCTGGGAGAGATTGGGGTTCGGGCATGGCCTCGGCCCAGGGATCGCGGTCGCCGAGCATCTTGGCCGCCGTGCGAATCGTGAAGTCGTGCGGGTCGATGCCGGGCAGGTCCGCCCAGGCGACCGGGAACGAGACGGTCGCGCCCGGGCGGATCCGCGGGCTGTAGACCGACACCACCGTCGCGCCGCCGGCGCGGGTCGAATCGAGAAAGACCTTGCCGCCCCGGTCTTCTCGAATGAACGCCGTGGTGGCGAGCTGCGGATCGAGACGTTCGGCGCGGGCCGCGATCGCCCGGGTCGCCGCCGCGGCATCCTCGAGGTCGACGCCCGGCACGACCGGGACGAAGATGTGCACGCCCTTGGAGCCACTGGTTTTCACCGCGCCCGCCAGCCCGTCCGCCGCCAGCGCTTCCCGAATGAGCTGCGCGGCCCCGACCACCTGGGCGAAGGGCTGATCCGGCGCCGGGTCGATATCCAGCACGAGATGCGTTGGGCTGCCGGAATAGTCGGCGAGACCGTCCGCGTACAGCAGTGTCACGTGATACTCCACCGCGCGCTGATTCCCGAACCACAGCAACGTCCGCACGTCATCGCACAGCGCGTAGGACACCTCCCGTTTCGAACTGCCCGCCCACAGCGTCACCCGCCGCACCCACTCCGGTGTGTACTTGGGCAGGTTCTTCTGCATGAACGGCTCCTGCCCCGGCCGCACCCGCACCACCGACAGCGGCCGCTCCCGCAATGACGGCACCATCCGCTCGCCGATCGCCTCCAGGTAGTCGATCAAATCGCCCTTGGTGGCCTCGGCCCCGTCGAACAAGGGACTGTCGAGACTGGAGAACTTCAGCCCGGCCCGCACGTCATCGCCCATCGGCCCACCATGCGCCACACCCGTACCGCCGTCAACCATCCCGGCCGTGACGGCCCGCGCGGTCACCCGATATCGACGACCCTTGCCCAGGCGGGCGGACGGTCCGGTACGTAGTCCGGATCGTCTTCCCGCCAGGCGGGGTCCCGGCGGAACAAGCCCACGACCGTGCGGCAGGCGGGGCGGGCCGCCGGCCAGGGTGTCTGACCGTCCGTCAGCACCACGACCACATCCGGACGGGGTTGCGCGCGTATCGCTTTGGCGAAGCCGGTGCGCAGATCCGTTCCCCCGCCGCCGATCAGCGGGATGCCCTCGGCACGGCACAGCGGATCCGCGATCCGGGCCGCGGCGTCGCACGACAGCACCGTGACCAGGTCGCGGCGGCCGCCCACGGTCCGGGCGATGGCTGCCGTTTCGAGCAGCGCGCTGCCCAGTTCGGCGTCGCTGACCGACCCAGAGGTATCGATGATCACGGTGACGCGGGGTGGGGTGTGCCGCAGGCTCGGCAGGACGACGCCGGGCACTCCGGCCGAGCGCCGCGCGGGCCGCCCATAGCTGTAGTCCGCGCCGACGCCGGGGGCGGAAGCCGCCGAGCGGATCGCCGCTCCCAGCAGATCCCGCCACGGCTGCGGCGGGTGCACCGCCGCCTCCGCCCACCTGCGCCAGCCCTCGGGCGCGTGCCCCGGACGGCCGACAATGCCCTGCGCCACGCGAAATCGGACGGCGTCGCGTTCCTGTTCACTCAGTCCGTCCGCGCCGTCCGGCCCCAGTTCCCACTCCCGGTCGAGGCCGTCGGCGCCGCTGCCGCAGTCCAGCCAGGCCAGGTCCGCGGTGCGCGGCCCGAGGCGGAACTGACGCAGGTAGTCCTCCATGAGCTCACCGGAGCCCAGCCCCAGCGTCGACGGCAGCACCGCCCCCTCGGGCTGGACCAGGCCGTCGCCGAACGCGTCGTCGTTGATCTCGGCATCCGCGGCGATATTCATCCGCAGTCGCTCCGCCGGGCCGGTCAGGTCGTGCTCCCGGGCGAATCGGTCACTGCGCCTGTGATGTTCGCGCAGCAGATGCGACACCTCGTGTACCAGGACCGAGGCCAGGTCCTCCACCGGCGTGTAGTTCACGAACGCCGGCGACACATAGCACCGCCAGTACCGGTCCACGCCCATCGTCGGCACCCGCGGCGACTCGACCAGGTGCAGCGCGAACAGCGCGGTCGCCAGATACGGCCGGGCCCGGGCGGCCAGCAGCCGGGCGGCGAAGAGCTTGTCGAAGTCGATCCGCGCGGTGTCCGGCGTCATCGGCGCGCCTGCGCGGCGACCCGGGCCGCGGCACGATCCGCGCCCTGCGACACCGACACCATGCCGGCCAGTCGTTCGATCGAGGCGGGTACGTCCCAGTCGTCCCGTCGCAGGGTGGCGAGGGTCGTCGCGGGGACGACCACCAGGTCCGGGGCACCGGATTCCACGGCCTTCACCAGCAGCGCCCACGCCGCGTCCCAGCGGGATCGCTCCGGCCGCAAGCGGACTGCCGCCACCACACCGTCGAGCACGGCCTGACGGAGATCGCCACGCTCGGGCAGCTCGGCGGCGGCCGGGTCGGCGAGCAGCACCTCCGGATCGGGCAGGTCCATCCGGTCGATGCCGGCCAGCAATTCGAAACCGGGACCGTCGCCGACGGCGCCTCGGACCAGCAGGGACAGCACATCCCGTCCGGAGCCGGCCGCGGTGGCGAAGGCGATCAGCCGCACGGTCATCTCCCAGCTGCGCGGCGACGGCCAGGCGCCACCCCTGCGGGTTTCGGAGCTGGGCAGTTGATGGACGAGTGTGGGACGCGCCGCGAGCAGCACGCACACCGCACGGCGGGCGAAAGCCACTGCCTCCGTGACCTTTTCCGGAGCGAGCGTGGGCAAGGTCGCGCGCGGCCAGGTACCGCCGAGGCCCCGGACCACCACATCGTGATCGTGCGTCCACTGCAGGTGCACGAAACGGTTGGCCAGCGGCGGACTCAGCTCCCAGCCGTCGGCCGCCGAGGCACGCGGGTTGGCGGCGGCGACGATGCGGACACCGTCGGGCAGGCGCAGTGCACCGATCCGCCGCTCCAGGACCAGGCGGAGCAGGGCCGCCTGCACGGCCGGCGGAGCAGTCGACAGTTCGTCCAGGAACAGCAGCCCGCGACCCGCCCGCACCAGCCGGACGGCCCAGTCCGGCGGCGCCATCGGCACGCCGTGCGTCGCCGGGTCGTCTCCGATGATGGGCAGGCCCGAAAAGTCCGACGGCTCATGGACACTCGCGATCACGGTGGTCAGAGGAAGATCCAGGGAGGCGGCGAGCTGGGTCAGGGCCGCGGTCTTGCCGATCCCGGGCTCGCCCCACAGCAGCACCGGCAGGTCGGCGGCGACCGCCAGTGTCAGCGCGTCCAATTGGATGTTCGGGCGCGGCTCGGTGGTCACCGCGCCCAGAAGGTTCAGCAGTTCGCCCGCGACGTCGAGTTGGGAAGGGTGGGCGTGCTCCGCGGCCGGAGCGCACGTGGTTTCTACAGGCATGTGTGAATCACCTTTGGGTGTAAAGGAATTGGGGACAGATCAGCGTGCGGTCGCGTGGCGGGGATGCGCGCGGCTTGCGCTGCGGCGGCGGGCATGATCGCGCTCGGCCGCCGGTGGGGTCAGCGCTGGCCTGGTCAGCCCGGCCCGGAACAGCCCGTAGCCGATCCGCCGTTGCGCGGCAGCCTCGAGCTCGTCTCGCAGCGCTCCCGCACGCAGTAACGCGTCGGGTCCGAGCAGACCTTCTACGACGGCCAGCGCACCGGCGGTGTCGCCGTGGTCCAGCCGTTCACGAACGCCGACAAGACAATCCGGATGCCGATGCGCCCGGTCGATGGCCTGCAGACAGGGCAGCGGAGTGCCGGTCAACGCGACCAGCAGCTCCTCCCTGCGGACCTCCGCCGGATCGTGGTCCAGTGCGGCCAGCACCCCGTTCACCAGTCCGATGCGGTGCAGCTCGCCCCGGCAGTCCACCAGGTGCGGCCGGCCCGCCGGGTCGGCAATCGGGGAGATATCGGCGGGCGAATGATCCGTTACCAGCGCCGACGCAACCAGTGGATGCAGCCGATCGGGCGTGATGGCACCGGCACGAAGCAGTTCCAGATCGGGCAACACCCAGGTCGCCGCGTCCGGCAGCACCGGCAGCGCAGATATCCCGCCCCGCGGAAACGTCTGCTCGATCCGCATAACCGGCGAATCATCCTCGGGCACAGACACATCGACGACGATCCGCCGCCGTGCGCCACACCGAACCAGAACCGGCCCGGCCCGGCGCCCATGCGCCTGCAGCAGTATTCCCGCCTCAGCCGCCCATCGGTCGACGGCGCACCCCGGCGGCACCAGCTCCGACAGCCCGGAGCCCGGCATGCCTTCGTCGGCGAATCGCGCTGCACCGGAACGCATCCGCAGCTCATCACTGCTGCGGGCATCCCACAGATGACGGTGCAGATCGAGCCGGAACCGCCGGCTGGGGCGGGAATGCGGGTGCAGGCCGGCACCGGAGCGGGATCCGCCCCAGAGTGCGAGGCTGATTCGCTGGCCCGCATCCGCCCAGGCGGGCGCGGTCCGGACCACCAGATGCACAGAATGCTCTCTGCCACAACGGATTACTGATCCTTCCGGATCGTATCGTGCCAGGGTGATCGTCAGCCCCGGCCGAAGCAGACCGTCAGGAGCAATCCGCGGCATGTGCCAGCGCAACAGGTCCGGCGCCAAGTGGCGCAGATCGGCCCGCACCCGAGCGGCGAGTTCCCGGCCGTGGGCGCGCACCAGCGAACGCATATCGATATCGACATCGAAACCCGCTGCGGCACAAGCCCCGGCCCAGTCCCCGACACAACGCCGGGCAGTCGCGGTCTCGATCATGGACGGCGGCACGGCGTACTCACGCACGCGCAGCCAGAAGGAAAAGCGGGAATCGTCCCAATTCGTACTCGAAGTGCGCATCAGCACTCACCTGGCACGAACGGGACCCCCAATCTTTGTTCAGAAGGAGTCAACACCCGGCCGAGAATAACCCCTTCCACCGATCCGGTCCAGCCGCGGCGCATTACCGCGAGCCGACACAGGAAATGGTGAAACAGGAAGGGGCCTAACGGACCAGCGCGCCAACCGCAGGGTTCTGGGCGACCGGCCGCGCACGCCGGGTGCCGAGCAGGAACAGCGCCACCAGCAGCACGCTGAACCAGACGTAGGTGTTGCCGATGAGGTGCTGCCAAGGCGTCCAGTGCGATTCGCGATGTTCGCCGTCCGGGAGCCAATTCTGCGGGCCGATCACGAAGATCGCGGCCGTGATCGCGGTGACCAGATACCAGCCCACGGCACGGCGCCAGGGCAACCAGGTCGCGTAGCCGAGCATCGCCAGCAGGGCCGGGGCGATCCAGATCCAGTGGTGCGACCAGGAGATCGGGGACACCAGCAGCGTGAAGACCGCGTTGATCCCGAGGGCCAGCGGCGGGAAGTCCGCCGCGCGGCGCATGGCGGGCACCACCAGCGCCAGCAGTGCGGCGCTCAGTACCAGCCACAGAATCGTGAGCAGTGGCTTGTGGATCTCGAACCGAGCCAGCACCGCCTGAATCGACTGATTGGTGTGGAATGCCGAACCGCTGAGCCCCGACACATTGCCCAACCCGCCGAACCAGTACTTCACCGACGCCTGCGGCAACACGGCGAAGGTCAGCGCGGTCGCGACGGCACCGGTGATCGCGGCCGTGACGGCGGCCTTGTAATCACGCCGGATCAGGAAGTAGAGGATGAACGCGGCCGGCGTCAGCTTCACCGCGGCCGCGATGCCGATCAGCATGCCGCGCCGCCATTTCGGCTTCTCCGTCAGGCAGTCGGCCACCACGAGCACCATCAGCAGCAGATTGACCTGCCCGAAATCCAGCGTCGAGTGGGTCGGCTCCAGCAGCAGGGCCAGCGGCGTGGCGCAGGCGGTCACCCACAGCCCGAGCCGCTGCCGGCTCTCCCCCGGCCACACCCGCAGCGCCACCAGATAGAACGAAATCGCCAGCGCGGCCACCGAGGTCACGAAGAACCCGGTACGAGCCACGTCCCAGGGCAACGCCGCGAACGGCGACAGCACCAGCGCGGAGAACGGCGGATAGATGAAGGGCAGCCCGATCCCGATCGTGGTCTGCGGCAACTGCCCGTACATATCGCCGCCGTGCCATAGCGTCTGCACGCCCAGCCGATACACCTGCAGGTCGATGAACCCACCGGTGATCTGCTTGAACGGCCACACGGGCAGCATCAGGCACAGCGCGGTGAAGGCCACACACAACGCCGGAACCAGCCACATCACCCGCCCGAAACGGCGGGTCAGCGACTTCGGGTCAGCAACAGCGGTAGAACAACTCATCCGACATCACATTATCGGCGTCCCCTCCCAGGCGTGCACCCGCACCCACCGAGACTCGCCAATGGGTATCGATGCCGGTCGCAGACAGCCGCGCGCACCGCTCGGACCAGCGCAGCCGCCGCGTCCGTGTGGGGCTCCCGACCGCTAGTCCCGCCGCCGGGACGACTCCGATGCCGTATCGGGGTTCGGCTCGTCCGTGCCCGCGGCACACGTATCGGATGCGGAGGCAACACGTTCGAGCGCCTCGATATCTTTCTCGATGACGCCGTAGAGCAGATAGGCGAGCACGAAGCCGATGATGCCGCCGATGCACAGGATCCGGACCGCCCAGATAATGGATTCGATCTCCGCGCCCGGAAGGAAGGTTATGCCGGGCACGCCGACCAGCGGCACCGCGGCCGCCACGGTGAGGTAGAAACCGGTACGCCCGGCGAGGCAGCCCAGGTGGTCGATATCGGCGGCGTCGGACCGTCCGTGCACCAGGAAAAGGGGATACAGGCACCGCACCACGTACCAGGTGACCGCGAAATACGGATATGCCACCGCGATTGCGCCGCACACGACGACCGCCAGCACGGAATGCACGTAGGTGCCGCGTGGAACGCCGCCGGCGATCAGGTTCAGCAGCGCCGGGATGATCACGCCGCAGAGCACCCAGAACACGAAGGCGATCCGCGCCGCCCGGCTGCCGAGCCGCAGCGCATCGATACGCGTCCGAGTGAGGGTCTCGTCGCTGTAGTTCCATCCGAGCCGCAAACCGATGGGTACGACAATGAGGCGGCGCGACGCGTAGAGAATCAGGATTCCGCCCACCGCGAAAGCGAGTGGAATCAGTACCGAGGCGACATAGTCGAACGACCGCTGGGCTGCGGGCGTGAGCTTACTGATGATGAGCGTTTTGTTGTAGTAATAGTTGTACCCAGCCGCCACCACATTCGGTATTCCGATCGCTATCGCGATCATCGGCAGCGGCCACAGCGGTCCGGTCGGCCGCCGGGAGTGCGGCGGCGGGTCGGCCAGGTCCCGGGCCCGGGGGTCGAGGCACAGCTCGAATTGCTGAGCCAGCTCCGCGCCATTGACCCACCGATCGTCCCGCCGTGGCGACAGACAGGTCAGCAGCACGCGGCGCAGCGAGGCCGGGCAGTCGGCGGGCAGGTCGTCCAGGAATTCCGCGGCGATCGGGCGGCGGCGGAGCGCGAGCTCCTGCTCGACGTAGTCCTGCGAATCCTTCGCCTCGACCCGGGGGAACGGCCGCCGTCCGGTCAGCAGCTCCCACAACACGACGCCGAGGGCGTAGATGTCACTGCGTGTGTCCAAATCGTCGACCGTGCCGGGCAGCGTCGGGTGGCTCGCCGCGAGATGCTCGGGCGACATGTAGGCCAGGGACCCGCCGAAGTACGCCACCGGACTGCTGCCCGCGAGGTGGTCGCTGAAACTGATATTGAAATCGGCCAGCTTCGGCACACCGTCGGCGGAGAGCAGGATATTCGCGGGCTTGATGTCGCGGTGCAGTACACCCTGTCGTTCGGCGTAGTCCAGCGCCTCGGCGAGCCGGCGTCCGAGCCAGGCCACGGTCTCCGGCCACGACAGTGCGGCGATTTCCTCACGCACCCGCAGGCCCGTGGTGCGGATCTCGCCCTTCTCCTCCAAAGCCGCGTCGACGGCGTCCAACAGCAACCGCCCGCTTCGCAGCTCCGGCGGGGTCGCCCGGACCCGCTTCAGCACCGCCGCCAGCGTTCCACCCGGCAGGTACTGCATGTACAAGAGCTTCAGCCCGCGGTCCGGCAGCACCCGCTGGTCGTAGACCCGAACGATGTACTCGTGCTCCAACCGGGCGAGCGTCTGGGGTTCGAAGCCGTGGTCCGTGGAAACCTTCACCGCCACCAGCCGCTGCATCGAGCGCTGCCGCGCCAGGAACACCTTGGCGAACGAACCGTGGCCCAACTCCAGCAGCAGATCGAAATCGTCGATCCGATCCCCCGGCTCGAGTTCCTCACTCACGATCGGCGCGCTCGACCGCTCACCCACCGCCCGATCGGCCAATGGATCGAAGGCAGCGGTGGCATCGCCGGTCGGCCGATCACCCATTGCGCATCACCTCGAGCTGAAACCCCGAGCCATGATCGATTTTATCGCGCGGCGAGTTGCAGAGCGCACCGATCTTCGTGGAGCCTGGGGCCATCCATGGGCACGGATACGACGGAAATCCGAGTGGCCGCCGCCGGTGGACGAGCCGGGTTTGGGCACCGGGCGATGCGAATGGCGATGAATTGCACAGCTTCCCGGGCCAGGCATCGGAATTACGTTGCGAGTCAGCGAAATACGTCCGCTTCGGGCAGCGGCGCTCCGTTCACGGTAGCCGCGGGCGCCGGCGGACGGGCCCGGGAAGCCACCGCGGGAAGGGATCTTCACCAGCCGTTTCGGAGGTGGGGCGGGACTTGTCGGTGGGGTCACATACCTTGGGCGCATCGTGATCGACCGGGAGGGAGAACGATGGCCTCGAATCCGAGTGCCACGCCGGGTGAACCGGCTTGGGAAAGCGCTTCTGTGGTGCGGGTTTTGCCCGCTGTCGCGCCGCGGAAATTGAACAAGGTGCCGTTCGTCGAGCTGGCCGACGGACGCCTGCAGGGGGTGGTGTCGAGCGGCTCCGATATCTCACGGGTGTACGTGGCATCGGTGACCGCGGGGACCCACGGGCTGAGCTGCAGCACCAACAACAACCGGCCGTGCGGCGGGTTGAACCAGGGGTGGGCCTGCAAGCATCTGGACGCGCTGATCGATGAAGCGGTGCTCCAGTACGGGCAGGACCGGGTGGCGCGGTTCCTGCGGGTCGAGGTTCCCGAGGGTTCTCGACTTGCGCACTGTCTCAATGGAACTCGTGATCCGGCTCCGGCCGCCGCGGTGTTCAGCCGGTTCCTGCGGCATCTGACCTATCTGGAGCTGCCGGGTAGCACGGCGCCGATTCCGGAGCTGCACTGGTTCCCGGCGGGGGTGGGTCGCTGATGCAGGCGGTACAACTGGCCGCGCTGGTGGATGCGCCCGCCGGCGTAGAGGCAGCCCTGGACGCGGTGAGCGGGTTCGATTCCGCTCTGGTCAATGGCTTCGCCCGGGTTTCCGAACCGCAGAGCGCGGCGCTGGCGGCACTGGCCGCGGCGGTGGCGGGTTCGCCTCTGGCCGAGGCGGTTTCGGCGGCGGTGTCGAAGGTGAGCACGGGCGCGATCGGCGCGGATGAGCTGTCGGCGCTGGCCGCCGCCCGGGCCGCCCTGCTGGGCGCGGTGCACGATGCACTGGTCGGCCAGGCCGATACGGCCATGGGCCGCAATCGATCCGAGTGGACGGCGTCGCCGGATGCGGTCGCACCGAGCCCGCTCGCAGCGGGTTCCCGCGCCTGGCTGGGTGAACTGGCCATCGCCGGATGGCGCGGCGTGGACCACGACCTGGTGGCAGCCGCGGATCAGACCGTGGAGTCGCTGCTGGCCGAACCCGCGCTGCGGCGGCTGGCGATGCTGCTGGACGGCTTCACCGCCGAACTGGGCGCGTCCGCACCGATCGCCACCATGGACCGGGTGCCCGCGCGACGCTGGGCCGATCTGTGGACGCGCGCCCTGCTGCTGTCCTGGCGCGGCGCGGAATCCGCTGCCACCGAGCCGGTTTCGGGTCGTCTGCTCCCGCTCGGCGTGGACCTGCACGAGCACGGGACCGCCGTACAGGCACAGGTGCACGGCGTGCTCGAGGTCGCGGGCGCACCGGCCCGCCGGGTGCGGGTGTCGGTGGCGGCGGCCAAGGTGGACACCATTGTGGGACCGGCGGTGTGGCAGCTGCTGGGCGCGCATCGCCAGTTGCTCACCGCGCTGGCCGGGCAGCGCGCGCTGGAGCTCACCGACATGCCGCTGACAGCGACCGGTGACCTGCTGTGGGATGACGATCGGGCGAAGGCTGGGGAGGCCGCCGATCCGTTCGTCACCGCCACCGTGCAACTGCCGCAGGCGCAGGCCCCGGCCGTCGCGCCGCTGGATCGCGATCCGGTGCACATCGCCGAACCGGTTGTGCTCGAGGGGTACCGGTTCCGCGACGGCGCACTTGAGATGGGTGAGCAGCGGATCCGGGTGGAGCTGGACGCGCTCCCGTCCGCCGGTCCGCTCACTCCGGCCGGGGTGACCGGGTCCAGCGCCATGATCGGATTGCTGCGCTGGGATGCGGGCGTCTGGTCGGTGCGGCCGCTGGCCGTGCAGCGCAAGGTCAAGGGTGCGCTCACCGCGTTCCACAACGGTGATTGGGCGCTGGGCCCGACGGATCCGAAAGTCGCCAAGGCACAGGCCAAGTCGGGCGATGCCGTGGCGGTGCTGCGCGAACGCGCGGGACGGTTGCTGCGCAAATGACGAATCATGAAACGCGACGCCAGATCCTGTACTGGCGTCTCCTGGCCGGTGTCTTCACCGGAGATCAGCAACCGGCGCTGGAGCAGGCCAGCGCGGGCATCGTCGACGAGCTGGGTCTGCCGCTGGCCGTACTCGATCCGGGCATCTCCATCGACAATGTGGTGCAACGCTATCCGGAGATGCAAGCGGAGTTCGAAAGCCTCGACTTCTCCGAGAACGGGGACTCCGCGACCGAGGGGGCGGCGGCCGACGACGCCGGGAACGAGACCGAAGCCGCCGCGCCCCAGTCCATCGGCGCGGCCGATGTCCGCAGCGCCGCACTGGTTTCCAAGCTGCTGCTGAACGTCTTCGCCACCGGCTCCGGCCAGGTCAGCGCCACCCAGCTGGCGGGCTGGCAGTCCGATGCGAACTGGCTGCGGCGCTGCCTGGGCGAGGAGCAGGCCGGCGCCGTGCAAGGCGTGCTCACCGGCCTGGAAGGTGAGCTGGTGTCCCGCATGCGGCTGCGCGAGGTACTCGCCGATCCGCACCTGGCCGCCCAGCTCACCCCGAGCATGTCGCTCATCGAACAACTGTTGCGCGACAAGCACAATCTGTCCGGCGTGGCCCTGGCCAATGCCAAACGCCTCATCCGCCGCTACATCGACGAGGTCGCCGAAGTGCTGCGCACCCAGGTGCAGCAGACCAGTGTGGGCACCGTCGACCGCTCGGTCCCGCCCAAGCGCATCCTGCGCAATCTGGATGTGGACCGGACGATCTGGAAGAACCTGCCCAACTGGAACCCCCAGGACGAGCGGCTGTACGTCGACCGGCTCTACTACCGTCAGACCGCCAAGCGCACCGTCCCCGCCCGCATGATCGTGGTGGTGGACCAGTCCGGCTCCATGGTCGACTCCATGGTGAACTGCACCATCCTGGCGTCGATCTTCGCGGGCCTGCCCAAGGTGGATGTGCATCTCATCGCCTACGACACCCGCGCCCTGGATCTCACCCCGTGGGTGCACGACCCGTTCGAGGTACTGTTGCGCACCAATCTCGGTGGCGGCAACGACGGCCCGGTCGCCATGGCCATGGCCCAGCCCAAGATCACCGACCCGAAGAACACCGTGCTGGTGTGGATTTCGGACTTCTACGAGTTCGACCGCTCCCAGCCGCTGTTCGAGGCCATGGAGGCGGTGCACCGCTCCGGGGTGAAGCTCATCCCGGTCGGCTCGGTGAACAGCTCCGGCCACCAGAGCGTCAACCCGTGGTTCCGCGAACGGTTCAAAAATCTTGGCACCCCGGTGATTTCCGGACGCATCCAGAAGCTCGTGCACGAACTCAAGAACTTTCTCGACTAGGAGACCAGCCATCATGAACGACGTTTTGCGCGCCCCCGCCGAGGTCAAGTACGCCGAGGAACTGGATTGGCTGGAGTCCATCGACGACGGCCCCAAGCCGTTCGCGTGGCGGCTGAGCCCGAAGATGGTGCGGCTGTTCATACTCGGCTCCGAACGCGCCGACGGACTGGACCGCGAGGTGGAGCAGAAGTGGTTCGGTGACCGCAGTTTCGTCGAGCGCAGCATTGTCACGCTGGCCTCGGACCGGGGTCTGCTGCTCATCGGCGATCCGGGTACCGGCAAGAGCTGGCTGGCCGAGCTGCTGTCGGCGGCCATCAGCCGCAATTCCACGCTGGTGGTGCAGGGCACCGCCGGCACCACCGAGGACCACATCAAGTACTCGTGGAACATCTCCATGGTCATCGCCAAGGGTCAGTCGCGGGAGTCGATGATCCCGTCCCCGATCATGACCGCCATGGAGCAGGGCGTGATCGGCCGCTTCGAGGAACTCACCCGCTCCACCAGCGATGTGCAGGACGCGCTGATCTCCATCCTGTCGGAGAAGTACGTCTCGATCCCCGAGCTCGATGACGACAATGTGGTGTTCGCGCAGCCGGGCTTCTCCATCATCGCCACCGCCAACAGCCGCGACCGCGGTGTGAACGACCTGTCCTCGGCACTCAAGCGGCGCTTCAATTTCGTGCGAATTCCGGTGGTGTCCAACAAGAAGAGCGAGGCGGAGATCGTGCGCTTCCGCACCGCGGAACTGCTGCGCCGCCACTCCATCGAGCTGGAACTGCCGCCCACGCTGCTCGACATCCTGCTGGAGAGCTTCGCCGATCTGCGCGCCGCCGCGGCCGCCGCCACCAGCGACGACGACAAGCTCGAGTCGGCGCTGTCCACCGCCGAGCAGATCGGCGTGCTCGAGGACGCCATCCTGCACAGCCAGTTCTTCGGTGCGAAGGAACTGCGCGCGGAGACCCTCGCCGGTTCGCTGGTCGGGTCGCTGGCCCGGCGCACGCCCGAGGACCTGGCCATTCTCAACAAGTACCTGCACGGCGTCGTCGAGCCACGCACCAAGGACAAGAAGGGCGATGCCGCCTGGGGCGAATTCCTCGAAGGCGGCCGGGCGGCGATCGCGAGGCTGTCGTGAACGTGCCCGACACCCGGCCCGCGCCGAATACCTTTGCCGCGCTGCGAGATCAGCTGGCGGACGCGGCCGTCGCGTTCGCCGGCGCACCCGGGGCGGCGGGCGACATCCTGGCGGGCATCGTCGACGATGTCGACCGGGCGCTGTCGGAGCGGCTGGAGATCTTCCCGGTCTGCCACCACTCGCCCGCCTCCGGTCTGGCCATGGTGCGGCGGCTGCGCGAGAAGCAGCCGAGCGTCATCTACCTGGAATTGTGCGAGGACATGCGGCCGCTGATGGACGAGCTGCGCAACTGCCGCCTGCCGATTGCGCTGCAGGCCTTCGCCACCGAGATCGAGGGCTTTCCCGCGGAATGGGCGCCGCTGTCGGTGGTCGCGCCGATCACCGAATCGTCGGCCGAGTACCAGGCCATCGCCTACGCGCTCGATACGCCCGGCGTCGAACTGGTGCTGGTGGATCGGTCCACCGATCACGTCTTCCAGTGGGCTCCCGAGACGAAGAAGCAGTCCGAGACACCCGCCGACGGCGAGCAGCGCGAGGACGACGGCCTGCACGGCGGCGCGGTCGGCCTCGAAATCGGTGATCTGCGACCGCGTTTCGCCGAACTGGAAGAACACCTGCTGCACCACGGCAAGGTCCGGCACTGGTCGGAATGGTGGGACCAGTACGTCGAGCAGCCCCTGGTGGACGCCGACTACGACACCTACCGCCAGGTCATGGTGATGATCGGCAGCCTGTTCCGGCGGCTGCGGCGCGGCAGCACCGTCGAGGACGAGGACCGCGAACGGTATATGTGGACCCGCATGCGCGAACACCTGGCCGCCAACGACATCGATCCGGCACAGGCGTTGTACGTGTGCGGCGCGGCCCATGCGGCCAGCCCGGTCGAACAGTTCGGACTGGCCGCGTCGGAGCCGTTCGAGATCTCGCCGCGCTCGGCCACCACATGGCACTACGGGCTGATCCCGTCCAGCCACTCCGCCATCGAGGCGCAGTTCGGGCTGGCCGGCGGCGCGGTGTCGATCGCGGCGGCCACCTGGGCGAAGGGGTTGCGGCGCGGCAAATTGCAGTCGTTCCAGCTGGAAGGCCAGCAGGGAGCGAAGAAGCGCGCCAAGCAGCCGCCCCTTCCGGCGGAATCGGAAGCCGAAGTGACGGACCGGCTTTCGGGCTTCCTGTCCCGGCCACCGGTGCTGGACCCGCTCGACGAGGCCGAGCTCCTGGAGTGGTCGGTGGATATCGTCCGGCTGGCCCGGCGCAACGGCTACCTGGCCAGCACCGCCGACGCCATCGCCATCTTCGAGACCTCGATCCTGCTGGCGGGCTTGCGCAATCGTGCCCGTCCGACGCCGTACGACTTCCAGGACGCGGCCGTCACCTGCCTCGAGAAAGACCGGGTGCCGGGGCGGCGGGATGTGCGGCGGCTGTGCGAGATCCTGCTCGGCGGCGACCGCATCGGCCAGGTCGGGTACGCGGCGCTGCCGCCACTGGCCCGCGACGTGCTCGATCGGCTGGCACCGCTGGGACTGGATCTGTCCAAGCGGACGCTGCAACGCGCGCTGCTGGACCTGAAGGCGAATCCGGACCTGCGGCCGTGCTCGAATCTGCTGTGGCTGCTGCGCAGGCTGCTGCCGCAGGACGCGCTGCGGCCCATCATGGGCTCGCGCGGACTGGGTGAGACCTCGATCCAGGAGAGCTGGGACATCGGGCTCGGCAAACACCAGCGCTCACTGGTGGAGCTCGGGTACGAGGGCGTGTCGGTGGAGCAGGTGCTGGAGCAGCGCCTGCGGCGCGCGGTCGCCGCGCCGGACGCGACCGCGGCCGTGGCGCTGGGCGCGGTCGAGGACGCGCTGGTGTATCTGGGATCGGTCCGGCTCGCCGACGAGCTGGGCCATCGTGCGGTCGAACTCCTCGCCGCGGAACGGACAGTGGACGACGCGCCCGTCGTGCTGCGGCGGATCCGGGTGCTGCTCAACTACTTCCGCTCCACCGAGGACGGCCTACCGGCATGGTGCGAACGGTTCGTGACAGCGGGGTACGCGCACTACTGCACCCTGCTGCCCACCGCCTTCGCCGCGGAGGAGACCGGGCCAGGGCAGGTAGCGGCCATGCTGGGCTTCCTGTTCGGGATGGAGAATCTGGCGCTGTCGCTGGGCTGCGATCACACCCAGCTGGAACTGGCGGTGCTGCAATCACATCCGGAGGCACCGGCCAAGGTGGCCCTGCTGTGGGCGGCGCGGTTCCAGCTCGGCCTGCTGACCATGGCCGAGCTGCGCGCGCGGTGCGACGGGATGCTGGCCAATCCGCTGGTGCTGCCGACGGTTCCGCAGTACGTGAGCGGTTTCGTGCAGGCCATCGACCCGGCTCCGGCACTGAAACCCTTTGTGGTGGAACTGTTGTCGAAGGCCTTCGGCACGCTGCCGGACACGGTGCTGCTGCCCTGGCTGCCGAAGTTGATCACCACCCTGAAGGATCAGGCGGGCGACCTGATTCCGGGCCTGGTCCGGGAAGCGGGCCGTACCTTCCCCGGCGCGTTGCCCGCCGTGGACGCCTTCGTCCCGCCCTGGTCGGCCGAATTCACCACGGCCGCACCGCCGGTGGCCGCGGCACCGCGCGGGCCGGTCACCGAACTGCTGGCCGCCCACCCCGCCGCGTGCGACGCGCTCAGCGGACTGCTCGGCATCGACGGCGGCTGGCAGGAGGCCGGCCCGGCCGGAAACCACGAGGTAGCCGGCCTGCTCGAGCGGTTCCCCGGCACCGCTGCGGCATTGACCGCGCTGCTCGACGTGCCGGCCGCGCGGAGCTGACGCGGGTCCGGCCGGCTCGTCCTTCCGACGGACGGCCGGCCGGACAGTCATTCGAACCGTGCATTGCTGGTAGGCGGGCCGCACAGCACAATTCATACGGTTCGGTCTCGAATTCGGGAGCGCCTCGCGCAGGGCGCGAGAACACGTTACAGTCCGCCCGTGAAATATCTTGTGGGATGCGCAATGGCCCTGTCGTTCGCGGCGGGTTCACCGGTGGCGCAGGCGGATTCCGCACCGACCTGTACCGACACCCCGAACGCCTACACCGCCGGCTGGCAAACCGGCTGGGCCACATATCAGGCCGAGCAGAAGAGTCCGTCGTCCGGCACGTCGTCGCGGACGGTCGATCTGCCGATCACCATCAATGCGCCGATCGCCAAGGTATGGACGGTGTACTCGAACCTGCGCAACGACATCGGGCGGCATCCTTTCCTGAAGGACATCATCACGCATCGCACCTGCACCGACGGCGTCACCGAAACCATCGATTTCACCGCGCTGGAGAACGTTCCGATGGGCTCGGTCGACTACCCCGCGAAAACCCAGGCCGAACAGCGCCTCTATCCGGCTGATCATTACTACCTGACCGACAGCTATGACTCGCCCGGAATCATCACCCATCAGAAGATCACCTTCGTCGACAACGGCAACGGCACCACCACGGTGAACGAGCACCTCACCTTCATCGCCAACCCGCTGCTCATCAACTTCACCGTCGACAATGGCGTTTCATCCCACCAGGCGTACCAGGCCGCCCTGAAACGCGACATCGAAAACGGCACCCTCTGACTGCGACAAGGCCCGGTCCTGATGGACCGGGCCTTTCTCGTTTGGCACGCCAGAAAGCGACTGCTGAGCAAATTTCGGCCTCCGGAACATCCGGCCCGGCGAGCGAGCGACCTTGACATCCTCTGCAAAAGTGTGTGCACTTTAGGGCGGATCCCTTCGTCACCGCGGGTCTGCGAACCTTCGTTGTGCATCGGTGGCGCCTCAATGAGGGCAGCGTCTCGATGCGCCTGTCACTCGGTCGCGGTACATACGAATGGCAGTGAGCGAGTGGGGCATACCGCCCGTTCATCGCCAGAGCCGCTGACAAGGCATGGGCTGCAATGCTTCTCGCATATCGTGATCGATTTGTATTGCCGCCAGCCCCATTTCGTACACTGCCCGCGAAAAAGCGTGCGCTGCCACGGAGTCGGCCGCATAGTGCAACGGCGGCCAACCCGGGAAGTGGACAGTGATGTGGCATTGCATTACGCCGGTGGTTCCTTCGGCGTACCGGACCGATCGCCGCTTCCGCCCGCCAGGATCGGAAGGAGCAGGCGTGAGCTGGAGTGGATCGTGTTGACGCCCTCGATCCCGACGGGTGCGTGGCTGAACAGCAGCATGGGCTGGAAGTCCTCGCGAGTGTCGTCGCTGGTGAGGATCAGCCGGATGCGGTGCCCGCGCTGGAACAGGCGGGCGTTGGCGACCAGCGGGATGCGGTAGTCGACCGGCTCGCCCACACGGATGGGGATCCACGCCCGCGCCGGGAGGACGGGCCGGCCCGTCTCACTCGCCCCCTCGTCGACGTGGCGCATGCCGGCGCGCAGCCAGCCCTGGGTGACGTCGGTGGCCGTGCCGTCCGGGCCGACGTCTTGCAGGAGCAGGATCCATGCGGTGTCCGTCGCGCCGCTGGTGGCGGTGAGCCGTAATTCCGGATGACCGACCATCTCGATGTCTTCGGGAAGCGGGTCGCTGGTCCAACTCAGCTGTGCGGGCATCGCGTCCGCACCGTCGGTGGCGTAACTGAGCGCGCCCGGCCGCTCGTCGGCGGTAAGGGAGCCGTCGGCGTTGAGGGCCAGGGCGGTGTGGGTGGCCGGCGGGGGCCAGGAGTCGGCGGTGCGCCACTCTTCTGCCCCGGGCAGCCAGTAGCGGATGGCAGGGCCTTCGAGAATGCCGGTGTCCGCCCCCTTGAGCCAGTGATCGAACCAGGCGAGCCTCGACGTGCATGCTTTCCCATGGCCACGGCAGGCCGTAGGCCCCGAGCATGGCCATGCGCACGTGCGGGTTGTGGGCGAGGGCGTCCCAGGCTTCGAAGAGGCCGGGCAGGTGGAGGGGGACACTGGACCACTCGCCGCCGAGGTAGACGGGTATGTCGACATCGGCGAGCAGTCCGGTCAGATCACGCTCGTCCCACCACGCATCGCGGGTGGGGTGATCGGTGACCACTGCCTCGAGCAGGTCGTTCCATGGGTGGGCGGCGTGGCGGAAGCGGCTGACCTGCTCCAGGCGGTGGTGTACCTGGACGGCGTCGCTCCGGCTGAACCGCCGGTGGACGGCCGGGATGGCGAGGAACCGGCGCAGAAGACGGGACAGGCCCGCGCGGTAGAGGCGGTCGCCGTGGGCGGACAGGACGCCCAGCGCATGGATCCAGGGGGTGAAGAAGGCCGCGCTCAACAGGCCGTTGTGGTACGCGGCTTCCCGGGCCTGAACGGTGACGTTGAAGGGGAACAGGGCCCTGAGGTGCGGCGGGCGCTGGGTGGCCGCCTCCAACTGGGTCATGGCGTAGTAGCTGATGCCGATCATGCCCACGTTCCCGTCACACCAGGGTTGCGCGGCGACCCACTCGACCAGGTCGAACAGATCCTTGCGCTCCTGCTCGTCGAAAAAGGTGTAGACGCCGCCGGAGCCGACGGTGCCGCGCAGGTTGGCGATGACATGGGCGTAACCGCGCGGCACCCAGAAGTCGCTGTTGCCGGCCTCGATGATGGCCGCGGGGGCGCCCAGGTCCTGGAGCTGGCGGGGGTAGGGGGCCGCCGCGATGAGGGCGGGGAATCTGCCCTCCGCGTCGGGCCGGCGAATGTCGGCCAGGAGCTGGGTGCCGTCACGGACCGGGACCGGCACATTGTTCTCGCGGGTCGTCCCGTGGCCGGCGGTGGACAGGTTGCGGTACCGGCGACCGGTCGTCTGCGGTCCGTTGAGCTGACGCTGACCGGTCTCCACTCCAGCGGTCTTGAATCGAGCCATCGCACCTTCATTTCCACGTGTACTGAAATTAACTGTCCTCACCGTACGCGCACCGACTCGCCACGGGCAAGCATAATTTCCATACGTCGTGAAAATATGGTAGGTCCGAGGGAATTCGAGGCCGCGGACCGGGACCGCTGCATCGTCCTCGCAGGTCACCCCACTAGACGGGGGACGGATCGAGGTGCTGACGACCGGCGGTGTGCGCCGGAAATCGAGGTGCCGACGGGCCACGTCCGGCCCGGTCAGTCGCTCGCGGTCAGGCGTTCCCCGGGATGTCCTCGCCCAGGTCGCCCGTGAGGTAGTGCTGCACAGTCGGCGCGATCAGGCGGATGACCTGCTCGGTCGGGATGTCGGCGATGCGGTCGATCCCCCAGACGTAACGCGTCATCGCCAGGCCCACGATCTGCGTGGACACCAGACTTGCGCGCACCTCGGCCTCGTCGCGGGGAAGGCTCGCCGACACGACCTGCAGAACGAGGGCGGAGAAGATGGAGCGGAGGCGCTCCATGGCGAAGGGCTCGTGACTTGCCGCGAGGAGGATCGAGCGCAGGACCTCCGCGGTGGCCGGATCGTCCCACATGCGCACCGCCACCTCCACGAAGGCTCGCCCGCGCTCCTCCAGCGGCACCTGGGCGGCCTCGGCAATGCGCTCACCGAAGGCGGCCGGCGGCTCCAGTGCCGCTTTCAGCAGTCCGGGCTTGTTCGAGAAGTAGTAGTTCACCAGGGTGGGATCGACATCGGCGGCCTGAGCCACCGAACGCAAGGAGGTCCCGTTGTAGCCCCGCTCGGCGAAGGACTTGCGAGCCGCGGCCAGGATGCGGTCCGCCTGCGCGCCACGTTCGCCACGCGGACCTCGTCCCGCTCGTGCCGCCATGTCCCGCTGTCCCCCTTTTTTGCCCGTTCCGTGCTCGCGTGATCGCCTGCGGATGCTGTTTCAGCACCTGCTCGAACATATTTCAACATACCGTGAAATTGCAACCACCAGCCGGAACGGACACCCAGCAGGACCTGGGCAAGGCGCTGCCCCTCCGTCAGGCTGTCGCCCTGTCGGCGGCGGGGAGCAAGTCCAGGGCTATGTCGACGATGAGGTCCTCCTGTCCGCCGACCAGTCCGCGGCGTCCCACCTCGAGCAGGATCGTGCGCACGTCGATGCCGTAACGCCGCGACGCCGCTTCGGCATGGCGCAGGAAGGACGAGTAGACCCCGGCGTACCCGAGGGTGAGGGTTTCGCGGTCTACCCGCACCGGACGATCCTGCAGCGGCCGCACCAGGTCGTCGGCGGCGTCTTGCAGCGCGAACAGATCGCAGTTGTGCTTCCAGCCGGCCAGATCGGCGACCGCGACGAAAGGTTCGATCGGGCAGTTGCCCGCCCCCGCACCGTGTCCGGCGAGTGAGGCATCGACCCGGGTGACGCCTTCTTCGACCGCCACCACCGAGTTGGCCACCGACAGCGAGAGGTTCTCGTGCGCGTGAATGCCGATCTCGGTGCCCGGATCGAGCGCCTGACGGTAGGCGCGAACCCGGGCACGGACACCGTCCATGGTCAGCCGGCCACCGGAATCGGTGACGTAAACGCACTGCGCCCCATACGATTCCATCATTTTCGCCTGTTCGGCGAGGCGAGCCGGTTCGGCCATGTGCGACATCATCAGGAATCCGGAGACATCCATGCCGAGTTCCCGTGCGGTGGCGATGTGCTGGGCCGACACATCGGCTTCGGTGCAGTGGGTGGCCACGCGCACCGACCGGACGCCCAGCCGGTAGGCCTGCTTCAGTTCTTCGATGGTGCCGATGCCGGGCAGCAGCAGCGTCGTCAGCCGGGCGTTCGTGAGATTGGCGGCGGCGGCCTCGATCCATTCCCAGTCGGTATTGCTCCCGGGCCCGTAGTTCAGGCTGCCTCCGGCGAGACCGTCGCCGTGGGCGACTTCGATGCCGTCGACACCCGCCGCGTCGAGCGCGGCCACGATCCGGCCGACGTCGTCGGGCGTGATGCGATGGCGCACCGCGTGCATGCCGTCGCGGAGTGTGACGTCTTGGATGAACAGCTGGGTGGTCATCGGAGCGCTTCCTGTTCTGCCGGGGCGGCGGCGATCGTGTCGGCGATGGATTCGGCGTAGCGCACCGCCGCCGAGGTCATGATGTCGAGGTTGCCCGCGTATGCCGGGAGATAGTGGGCGGCTCCTTCGACTTCCAGGAAGACCGACACCTGATGCGTGGGCGCGGCCGCCGTGTCCGGGCCGAGCAGGGTGCGCACCGGTTGATCCTGCGGGACGGCGCTGATCTGAACTCGTTGCTTGAGGCGGTAGCCGGGCACGTAGGTGGCCACCTGCGCGACCATCTGCTCCACCGATTCGCGAATCGCCCGGTGGGTACCGGAATCGGGTGCCGTGATCAGGCACAGCACCGTATCGCGCATGATCAGCGGCGGGTCCGCGGGATTGAGGATGATGATGGCCTTGCCGCGCCGGGCGCCACCGACCGTTTCGATCGCGTGCGCGGTGGTCTCGGTGAACTCGTCGATATTGGCGCGGGTACCCGGCCCCGCGGATTTCGAGGCGATGGACGCGACGATCTCGGCGTAGGCAACCGGTGCGACGCGGGAGATGGCGGCGACGATCGGGATGGTGGCCTGCCCGCCGCAGGTGACCATGTTGACGTTGGGCGCGTGGCGATGTTCGTCGAGGTTCACCGCCGGTACGACGAACGGGCCGAGCGCGGCCGGCGTCAGATCGATCAGGCGTTTGCCGAGCGGTTCGAGCACCGCGGCGTGGGCGGCGTGGGCTTTGGCGGAGGTCGCGTCGAAGACCACGTCGATCTCGTCGAAGTTCGGCAGCCTCAGCAGGCCCTCGACGCCGTCGGCCGTGGTCGGGATGCCGAACCGGCGGGCGCGGGCGAGTCCGTCGGATTCCGGGTCGATGCCGACCATCGCACCCATCGTCAGCACGTCCGAGTGCCGGATCACCTTGATCATGAGATCGGTGCCGATGTTGCCCGACCCGATCACCGCGACCTTCAGCCCGGCGGGTTTGTCGTTCATGATTCTCACTCCTGGACGAAGTTCGCGGTCACCGAGCCGAGTCCGGTGATGTCCGCGGTGACGGTGGCGGGGCCCTGGATCGGGGCCATGGGTCCCAGCGCTCCGGAGAGCACGATCTGCCCGGCGCGCAGTGGCCGACCGAACTCGCGGGTGGTCCGTGCCAGCCAGGCCAGGGCGTGCAGCGGATCGCCGAGGCAGGCGGCGCCGGTTCCGGCCGACACGTGGACACCGTCGATCGCCATCCGCATCCGCACCGAAACGGGGTCGAAGGTATCGAGGGTGCGGCGTTCGGAGCCGAGAACGAACAGGCCGCTGGAGGCGTTGTCGGCGACGGTGTCGCCGAACGTGATGTCCCAGCCCGCGATGCGGCTGTCGACGATCTCGAGCGCGGCCACCGCGTAGCCGACCGCGCTGCGAACCTGCTCGTCGTCGAGCGAGCCGTCCACCAGGTCCTGTGCGAGCACGAACGCGACTTCGGCTTCGACCTTCGGTTGCAGCAGCCGGCTCAGCGGCACGGGCGTGTCCTGCCCGTAGTGCATGTCGTCGAACAACACTCCGAAATCCGGTTGGTCGACGCCGAGCTGCCGCTGCACGGCCGGGGAGGTCAGGCCGATCTTGCGGCCGACGACCTGGGCGCCGGCCGCGATGCGCCCGGCGGTCAGCAGTTCCTGCACCGCATATGCCGCGGCCACGTCGTCGGCACCGATCAGATCGCGGACCGGCGCGCACGGGGTGCCGGAGCGGGCAGCCGCGCCGAGCATGTCGGCGGCGATCGCGGCGGTGTCCGCGTCCGCGGAGCGTCGGTCAAGGCTTGGAGGTGGTGGCATCGGAAACTCCGGATTCGTGACGAAGGCTGGAACAGCGATCTCACTGTCACCGCGGGCAGGACGCACCCGCCAGCATTCCGTTCCACTGAGCCGAACGCCCGCCGGATAGGGTGGGCTGGGCCCGCAGGGTTGGAGGTCGACGATGTCAGCTGCAGTTGCCGGTCGAGTGGTGGACGGTTCGACCGTTCTGGGCAAGACCATGGCGGTACTCGAGGCGTTCTCGATCGACGACGCCCCGTTGAGCCTCGCCGAGCTCGCTCGGCGGACCCGCATTCCGAAGGGCACCTTGCACCGGGTGCTGTCGGACATGGTGACGGTGCGGCTCCTGGACCGGACCGAGGCCGGATATCGGCTCGGCGGGCATCTGTTCGAGCTGGGTATGCGCGCGTCGGTCGAGCGGAGTCTGCTCGAGGTGGCCATTCCCTTCCTCGAGGAGCTGAACGCGCGTATTCACGAGACCGTGCATCTGGGCGTCCTGGATGGCACGGATGTCGTGTACCTGACGAAGATCGGCGGACGGCGGCAGGCCAGCGCTCCGTCCCGGATCGGAGGCCGCATGCCGGTGCACTGCACGGCCATCGGCAAGGTGTTGCTGGCCAATGCCGATGCGGCGCTCCGGGATCAGGTACTGGCGGGGCCGCTTCGTCGCTACACTCCGCGGACGATGGTCCAGCCGGGCACGCTGCGCAAACAGCTCGATCGGATCGCGGCGGACGGCGTGGCCTTCGAATTCGAGGAGTCGGCCCCTGGCCTGGTGTGCGTGTCCGCCCCGATCCGCGACGCGGACCGCGTGGTGGCGGCGATCAGCGTGGCGGGCCCGTCCCACCGGTTCCATCCGGACGCCCACGCGGCAGCGGTCCGCGCGGCCGCCGAGGGTATCGGCCTCACCCTCACCCGGCGGGCCCGGCTGTTGAGCACGCCCACCGCGCTCCCCGGCGGATGATCCGCGGTCAGGCGATCGAGCCCAGGCGATCCGAGACGCCGTCGCGAGCCCGGCGGCCCGCACGGACCGGGCGGGAACTCTCCAGGAATTCGCTGCCGAGCAGGCGATGCCGCAGCGACCGCGTGTCCTGGTTGGGATCGATTTCGAACTGCTCCCGCAGACGTTGCGCACACAGCGCGTACCACTGTTCCGCCTGCTGCAGCTCCCCGCGCCGGGCGTGGATCGTCATCAGTCGGCGAAAAGCCGCCTCGTTCGCCGTATCGATGGCGAGGGTGCGGCGGCACGCGTCGGCGGCGTCGGCGAGTTCTCCTGCGTCGAGCGCGTATTCGGCCAGCGTGTTCAACGCGCTCAGGATCATCGAACGCAGCCAGTGCCGGTGTTCGATCACCCAGCTGTCGGATTCGCCGTCGAGAAACTCGCCCGAGTAGAGTGCCGCGGCCCGTCGATACAGGTCCAGCGCCTCCTCCCGCAGGCCGCGCGCGGCGGCGTCACGTGCGGCCGCGGTAAACCGCTCGAATTCCTGGCAATCGACGATCACATCGTCACTCACGTCCATGATGTAGCCGAAATCCCGGAACTCGATGCGCAGGTCTCGCCGTTCGGTTCCGAAGTGGGCATCCAACGTTCTGCGCAGGGTGTGCACCGTCACCTTCAACGACGTACTGGGCCCATCGATGTCCGGCCACAACAACTCTCGTAGCCGCTCCTTGCCCACGACGCTGTTGCGGTTCACGAGCAACACTCCGAACAGTGATCGAGCTTTGCTCGCACGCCACCGGACACAATCCGCACCGGAGTCCGAAATGGAGAACTCGCCCATCATTTTGACATGAATCGACCGTTCACCAGATGCTCTCAATGAAAACTCCTTGCGTCATGGGCGAACCGCAGAAATATTCAAATCTATTTCGCCACAATCCATCTCGCAGCCCATTTCCGCTGGCGGCTATGTTCGCACGGCCAACTTGCCTGCGCAAGTGGATGTTTCGCAAATCGACTCAAGCCACGAGACTTCTTCGCACGACCCACGAAACAGTAATGTTTCCTTCACGCCGCTACCTGGCCGATCGGACGAAAAGTCATGTTCCGCTCATGTTTTGCGGCTGCGCCGAGTCGTCTGCGATCATGATCGAGTGTCCGAGCTGGGGCGCCTCCGACGCGCACCTGTGCAGTCGCGCAGCAGGGAACGTGTCGAGCGCATCCTGGACGCGGCACGGGAACTCGTGGACGAGCACGGCGTGGACGCCGTGACGACCCGCGCGATCGCCGAGTGCGCCGCCGTGCCGATCGCGACGCTCTACCAGTTCTTCGCCAATCGGGAGGCGGTGTTCCGCCAGCTGCTCGACCGCGACCTGGACCGGATCGACCGGCGGGTCGCGGCGGAGATCGAAACGCTTCGCGCGGACAGCATCCCGCACGCGATCGACCTGTTCGCCGCCGTGCATCGCACCCACTTCCTGCGGCATCTCGAATTCGTCGCGCTCTACTTCGCCTACGGCGACAGCGACGTGGTCCACGTCCATCAGCGCCGTTCCGCGCACTCGTTCGGCCACCTGCTGCTGAAATCCGGGGTGATGCCCGCACACACCGATCCCCGGGTGTTCGGGGTCGCGATCGCGATCGCCGAGGGGACCATCGAACACGCCTACCGGGATGCTCCCCGCAACGAGTGGGTGGTCAGCCAGGGCCGGCTGGTACTGCGGCTCTATCTCGAAAGCCACTGCGGCTGAGGCCCGATCGCGCCCGCTGACCCCTAACCCGGTCCTAACCGCCCCTGGTTAGCGTCGCGCCATGTCCAGTTACCGCACGAGCAACGGCCGGCCGAAAAGCCGGGGTCGCTCAGATAGTTACTGCGTGTTTGGTTTTCCTCGAGGACTGCTCGAGCCGGGATTCACATACTCGGGGCGAGAACAGCGACGTTCGGGATTTGTCTCGCAGTAGCCATGGCTACCAGCAGGATTCGGAAGACAACATGAACGCCAGTGTGATCGCCATGTTTCCCGGCCAGGGTTCCCAGCGCGAGGGCATGGCCGCCCACCTGATCCGGGAGCACCCCGGCACGGCGGGGGTGGTATTCGAGCGCGCCGACGAGGTGCTGGGCCTGCCCCTGGGCAAGCTGTGCGCCGAGGGCGACGCGGAACAGTTGCGGGCCACCGAGATCGCGCAACCTGCGATCCTGGCCACCTCCTTCGCAATCTTCGAGGTGCTGCGCGCCGAGGGCTTCTGCCCCGACATGGTGACCGGGCACAGCCTCGGCGAGTTCACCGCCCTGGTCGCGGCCGGGGTGCTGGACCTCGCCGACGCGCTGACCCTGGTGCGACGCCGGGGCGAGCTGATGGCGGAAATCGCCGCGGCGATACCGGGTGCCATGACGGCCGTGTCCGGGGTGCCCGCGGCGCGGATCGAGGAGATCTGCGCGGGAGTGGCCGGCGTGGTCGAACTCGCCAACTACAACGCCCCCGATCAGTCGGTCATCTCCGGCACGGCGGAGGCGGTGGACGCCGCCGTGGAGTTACTGCGCGAGGAAGGCGCGGGCTCGTTGGTCGCGCTGCGGGTCGGAGCGCCGTTCCATTGCTCGCTCATGGCCTCGCTGGAGGAGCGGTTCGCGGCCGACCTGCACCGCGCCGAATTCCGCGACCCCGCCATCGATATCCTCAGTTCCGTTACCTCGCAGAAGATTTCGAGTGGCAATGACGCCCGCGACCTACTGCGCCGACAGCTCACCGCCCCCGTCCGCTGGATCGAGGTGATCGGCACCGCCGCCGATCTCGGCTGCACCGACTACCTCGAGATCGGCCCCGGACGCGTGCTGTCCGGCCTCGCCAACCGCATGCTGGGCGCGGCCACCGTGCGCAGCACCCAGGACGCGCGCCGCATCGCCGCGGCCATCGCCGCCTACGCCTGATCCGCCGAATCCGGCCGATCCTCACCCCTGTGGCGTCCCGCGCCCCAGGGGACCCAACGGTGTCCCCACCACGAAGGAAGAGATAACCATGCCCGAAACCAGCACCGATTTCGCTCCCGCCGTCATCGACGCGATCGCCGACGCACTGGGCATCGACCAGTCCGAGGTGACCCTCGACGCCACCCTCATCGACGAGCTCGGCGCGGAATCCATCGACCTGCTCGACATCCTGTTCCGCATCCACCGCGACACCGGCGTGAAGATCGCCGTCGCCGATGTCCAGGAGCTGCTGCAGGGTGGTATCCCCGACGACGAGTTCGGTGACGAGAACGAGATCGTCTCCGACATCGGCCTCGCACATCTGGAAAAGGTGCTGCCGCAGTTCGATCGGACCAAGCTGAACGGCCCGCTGCGCGGTGAGCAGGTGCTCGGCCTGGTCACCGTGCGCAATCTGGTGGACCTGGTCGCCCAGCGCGCCGCCGCCGGTCCGGCCGACGCCGAGGCTGTCGCCTGATGTCCGGCGACTTCGCCGGCCGGGTCGCGCTGGTCACCGGCGCGTCCCGGGGCATCGGGCGGGCCGTGGCCCTGACCCTGGCCGGTCGCGGCGCGGCCGTGGCCGTCAACTACCGCTCCCACAAGGACGAGGCCCTCGAGGTGGTCGCCGAGATCGAGCGCTCCGGTGGGCGCGCGGTCGCCATCGGGGCCGATGTCGCCGACGGCGGCGCGGCCCGCGATCTGGTCGAGCAGACGCGAGAACAGTTGGGCGGCTTGCACATTCTGGTCAACAACGCGGGCATCACCCGCGACGGCCTGCTGCACGACATGGATCCCGAGGTGTGGTGGGAGGTCATCCGGGTGAACCTGGGTGGCGCGTTCAACTGCACCCATGCCGCGGCCGGGCACCTCATGGCCCAGGGCGAGGGCTCGATCGTGAACGTGTCGTCGATCATGGGCGAGAAGGGGCTCACCGGGCAGTCCAACTACTCCACCTCGAAGGGCGCGATGAACGCCTTCACGCTGGCCTGCGCGGTGGAGATGGCCCGGTTCGGGGTACGCGTGAATGCCGTTCTGGGCGGGGTGATCCCGACCGATCTGATCGGTGACCTGCTGCAGCGCGACGGCGGGCGCGGGCGCACCCATGTCCCCATGCGCCGCTACGGGACCGTCCAGCAGGTCGCCGAGGCGGTGGCCTACCTGGCCGGTCCGGCCGCCGACTACGTGACCGGCGAGTTGCTGCGCGTGGACGGCGGACTGGCGGTGCAGCTCAGCAATGGCCGCCTGGTCTCCCGCTGAATCGGAAAAGGAGTGACTGCCATGCGATTTCATCTCATCGACCGCATCGAGTCCTGGGAACCGTTGCAGCACATCACCGCTCGCAAACTCACCTCGGTCTACGAGAACGTCTGGCAGCCCTCCGCCGCCGGCCCGGTGCTGCCCTTCGGCCTGGCGCTGGAGGCGCTGTGCCAGGCCGGCGCCTGGCTGGTGCTGCTGAGTTCGGCGCACACCCGCCGGGCCGCGCTGCTCACTGTGGGCGAGGTGACCGTGTACCGCGACGCGGTGCCCGGTGACGTGCTGCGCATGACCGCACAGGTGGTGCACGCGACGCCGGAGGCGGCGGTGGTGGACGGCTGGATCGAGGTGGACGGCGAGCGAATCCTGTTCGCCCGCAACATCATGTGCGCCCTCATCGAGGCCGATCGGCTCGACGATCCGGTCGACACCGAACGGATGGCGCGCCAGCTGCTCGGCGAGGAGCTGGTCTGATGCGTGCCACGAACGCGGCGGGACTGCGGCGGGTGGCCGTGACGGGTGTGGGAGCGGTCACCCCCCTGGGCATCGACGCGCCGACCACCTGGGCCGGAATGATCGAGGGCCGCAATGCCATCGGAACATTGACCACTTTCGACTGCACCACCTTCCCGGTCCGGATCGCCGGGCTGGTGCCCGACGCCTTCGATCCGGCCACCGCCGTCCCGGCAGCCGCCGACCGGCGCTGGGTGTCGCGGCCGGGGTTGTTCGGGCTCGCCGCGACCGGCGAGGCCCTGCGGTCGGCGGGCCTGGACCCGCTCACCGAGACCCCCTACGCACCGTCGGATCGCGGTGTCGCCATGGGCGCGAGCGTGGGCCGCCCGGATCTGAACCTGGTGCTGAAGGTATCCGAATTGCGTTCTCGCACCGGGCAACCCGATGCCTTCGTGCGGCCCGCGCCGTCGGCGACCCTGACCGGGAATCAGAACCTGGCGCTCAATGCCATGGTGCGGCTGATCGGCGCGACCGGGCCCATGGTGGGCATCCACACCGCCTGCGCCGGCTCCGGGCACGCCCTCGGCGAGGCGTTCCGGCTGATCCAGGAGGGCGATGCCCGCATGATGGTGGCGGGCGGCTACGACTCGCTCACCACCTGGGCCGACATTCTCGGATTCGGTCTGCTGGGCGCGATGACCGACCGCTACAACGACAAGCCCGCCAAGGCGTCCCGGCCCTTCGACGCCGACCGCAGCGGGTTCGTCATCGGCGAGGGCGCCGTGGCCTTCGTCCTGGAGGATCTCGAGTCCGCGCTGGATCGCGGTGCGCCGATCCTGGGCGAATTGCTCGGGTACGGGTCCACCATGAACGCCTGGCGCATCACCGACTCGCCACCGGACGGCTCGGGCGCGATCGAGGCCATGGAGTCCGCGCTCGGCGAATCCGGCTTGGGCACAGCCGATATCGACTACATCGCCGCGCACGGCACCAGCACGCCGGGCAACGACGTCTCCGAGACCCGGGCGATCAAGAAGGTCTTCGGCGACGACGCGCACCGGCTGGTGGTGTCCTCACCCAAATCCATGACCGGGCATCTCACCGCCGCCGCGGCGGCGCTCAATCTGCTGGCGGCGCTGGGCGCACTCCGGGATTCGGTGGTGCCGCCCACCCTGAATCTCGACACCCCGGACCGGGCACTGGATCTCGACTACGTCCCCCATCGCGCGCGCTCCATGCCGGTGCGCGCGGCCATGATCAATGCCCTCGCGTTCGGCGGTTCCAATACCTGCCTCGTGGTGGGCACACCCCAGGAGCTGCCATGACCGCGTCCTACACCGTGCCCACCGCACTCCCGGCGCCCGCCGACGTCCCGGCAGCGGGCATCGGCACCCCGGGATTCGATCGAATCCTGGAGGTGAGTCCCGGAATTCGCGCCGAGGCCCTGCTGAATGTGACCGGCACCCTGCCGTTCTTCGACACCCATTTCCCGCGCCGGCCCATCCTGCCCGGTGTGCTGCTGACCGAGAGCATGATCGCGCTGGCCGTGCTCGCGGCCGGGGATCCGCTGCTGCGGCTGCGGGCCGCCGAGGGGCTGCGCTTCCGGCGCTTCGTGACGCCCGGTGACCAGGTGCGCATCACCGTCGAAACGGCCGGTGCCGGCTCGGATCCCGCCGAATCCCGGTGGAGGGCCACCGCCCGCGTGGGCGAGGCCACCGTCGCGGCCGTCCGCACCCTGCGCCTGGTCCGCGGACCCGTCGCGCAAGCGAATGGGAGCACCGCGTCAGCGAACGGGAGCACCGTGGAAGCGAACGGGCGTACCGCCGAGGCGAAGTCGTGAACGCGCGGCGCGTCGTGATCACCGGGATCGGTCTGGTCACGGCGCTCGGCGAAGGTGCGGACGACACCTGGTCGGCGATCGTGGCCGGGCGCACCGCCATCGGCCCCCTGCGCGCCTACGATCCGTCGCCGCTGCGCACCAGGCTCGGCGCGGAGATCCCCGACTTCGATCCCGGCCGGTTCCTGTCGCTGCGCTCCATGCGCACCTCCACCCGCGGCGACCAGTACGGCGTCGCGGCGGCCACCCTCGCGCTGCGGGACGCGGGACTCGAGAAACGCGACCTCGGCCACCGCACCGGCCTGTATCTCGGTGGGAACAAGGACATCTGCCAGCGCGACGACTCGATCGCCGATATGGAGGCCATCCGCGGCGCGGACGGCGGACCGGACATGCGGCGGCTCGGGGAGCTGGCCCGCTCGATCGTGCCGCCGCTGGCGTACGTGGAAGGTTTGCAGAACGGCGGGACCTACCACATCTCCTCGCTGTTCGGCCTGCGCGGACCCAATGCCTTCTACGCGGGCGCGGCGGATTCCGGGGCGACCGCGATCGGGCGGGCCATGCGGGCGATCCGCCGGGGCGAGGCCGATATCGCGGTGGCGGGCGGGTACGACGACGCCACCAACTGGTGGGCCATGGCCAAGCTGGACGGGCTCGGGGTGCTCTCGCCGCGCAACGAACTGGGCGGCAAGGCTTTTCGCCCCTTCGATAAGGAGCACAGCGGTTCGGTCATCGGTGACGGCGCGGCGATCCTGATCCTCGAGGAGCGTGATCGGGCGCTGCGACGCGGCGCGCGCTGTTATGCCGAGCTCGCGGGCTACGGCATGGGCAACGACTGTGTCCGCGTACCCGCCTCCGATCGGGACGGACGGGGACTGGCCCGCGCCATCTCGACGGCCCTGTCCGACACCGGAGCGCCGGCGGTGGACGCCGTGTTCTCCCACGGCTGCGCCACCGCGCTCGGCGATGCCAGTGAGGTGCGCGCCCTGCACACCGCCCTCGGTCCCGAAGCCCACCGGGCCGCGGTGACCAGCGTCAAACCACAGACCGGTCACTTGGTAGGCGGAGCCGGTGCGCTCAATGCCGCACTCGCGGGACTGGCCCTGGCCTCCGGCGTCGTGCCCGCCACCGGCAACCACGAAACACCCGCGCCCGGCTGCGATCTCGACATCGTGTCCGGCGCCGCGCGCCAGGCGAATCCGCGGGTCGCGCTGGCCCTGGCCCGCGGCCTGGAAGGCCAGGCCGTGGCGCTCACCCTCACCGCATCGAACTGACCGACAGGAACTTCGGCCATGCACGAAACCCCTCATCCCGCGCCGCACCGGCGCATCGTGATCACCTCGCTCGGCGCGATCACCGCGCACGGCGTCGGCGCGGAGGAACTGTGGCAGCGGGTGCGCGGCGGCGAGGTGGCCATCCGGCCGCTGCGCGAGCTCGCGGTGCCCGGACTCGCCGGAGCCATCGGCGGCGAGATCCTCGATCCGCCGCGCCCCAAATACGACTACCTCACGCCGCTGGGTCTCACCGACCCCGAACCCGCCGTCGACTACGCGCTCATCGCGGCCGAGGAGGCCATGGCGGGCGCGGGTCTGGGTGTGCTCGAGGACGGCGCGCCACCACGTCCGGACGCCCTGCCCGCGCACCGGTGGGGGGTGGCGTTCGGCAGCTGCAACAGCGGAATCCGCAGTGCCGAGAAGGCGGTGCGCCGCGCGGTCGCCGCCGGCCGGTCCGTCGACGCGGACGGGCTCGGTCTCGGTGACGACCGGCATCTGCTGCTGGTGCCGCCGCAGTTCTGCGCGGAGGCGCTCAGCGCGGCGTTCGGGCTGAAAGGTCCTGTGCTGTCGGTGAATACCGCGTGCGCGTCCAGCGCACACGCGCTGGCGCACGCGGTCGAACAGATCCGCGCGGACCGGGCCGACGCCATGCTGGTGGGCGGCAGCGACGCGCTCACCGAGATGGCCTACTACGGATTCACCAGCGTCGAATCGCTGTCCACGCGCCCGGCCCGGCCGTATTCCCGTGATCGCGACGGGCTTTCGCTCGGCGCGGGCGCGGGCATGATGGTGCTGGCGGCCGCCGAGGTGGCGCTGGCGGCCGGTGCGCCGATCATCGCCGAGGTGCTCGGCTACGGCATGTCGGCCGACGGCTATCACGCCACGGCCCCGCATCCGCAGGGCGCGGGCGCGGCCCGGGCGATTCGCGCGGCCATCGACACCGCCGGTCTCGCGCCCGAGGACGTGCCCTACATCAACGGCCACGGCACCGGCACCCCGAAAAATGATGCGGCGGAGAGCAATGCGGTGCGGGCCGCACTGGGCGAGGCCGCGTCGACGGTGGTGCTCAGCAGCACCAAGTCCATGATCGGCCATCTGCTGGGTGCGGCCGGGGCGGTCGAGGCCATCGTGACCATCCTCGGACTGCGCGATGAAATGGTCCCGCCGACAGCCGGTTTCGCCGCGACCGACCCGGCCTGCGGCCTGGATCCCGCACCCGAGGCGCGTGCGCTGCCCATGCGGGTCGCGGCGTCGAACAACTTCGCATTCGCCGGAGCGAATGCCTGCGTCGTGTACGGACGGCCCGGTACCGCCCGCACCGATCTCGACCCCGTCGCCGCCGACGAGGTCGTCGTCACCGGGATCGGCGTGCTGATCGGCGAGGCATCCGATGCCGATCAGCTCTGGGACGCCTGGGCCGGTGACACCGTGACGACGGAGCCGCACCAGGGATTACGGCTCGCCCGCGTCGGCACCGACCCGGGTGCCGATATACCGGCCAAGGCCCGCCGGCGCATGGACCGCCTCGGGCAGCTGGCGGTCGCGACCAGTCAGCAGGCGCTCGCCGCGGCCGGACTCACCGCCCACGAGGGCGTGGGCGTGGTCGTCGGCACCGGCATCGGGCCGATGAGCAGCATTTCCCGATTCTTCGAACCGACCGTGCTCGGCGGACCCACCCAGGGCAACCCCGCCATCTTCCCCAACACCGTCTTCAATGCCGCCGCCGGACAGGTGGCCATGGCCTTGGGGGCCAAGGGCCCGACCTCCACCCTGACCTCGGGCCACGCCGCCGGGGCCGCCGCCCTCGGGACCGCGTTCGACCTGCTGCGCGCCGGACGCGCGGACGCCGTGCTGTGCACCGGCGCGGACGAGCTGTCCCCCTACGCCCTCGACGCGTACCGGGGCGCGGGGCTTTTCACCGGCCGCCACGGCCGGGGCTTCCGGCTCGCCGAGGGCAGCGTCACCCTGCTGCTGGAGCGGGCCTCGGCGGCGCGGCAGCGGGGCGCCACCCCGATCGCGGTGCTCGCCGGGTACGCGACCACCTCCGATGCCCTGGGCATCGCCCGGTGGGATCCGCGCGGCCGCGGGATGGAACGGGCCATGCGCGACGCCCTGGCCGCGGCCGGGGTATCCCCCGCCGACCTCGCCGCCGTCTGGACCGCCGCGGCGGGCCTGCCCGTGGTGGACGGCCCGGAGCGGCGCGCCATCGACCGGCTCGGTCTCAGCGCGAATTGCGCCCGGCCCGAGCCGAAGCGGGTCCTGGGCGATCCCATCGGCGCGGGCGCGCAACTGGCCGCCGCGCTGGCCATCACCGCCTGGCAGCGCGGCGACCACGGCCCGGTGCTGGTCAACAGCTCCTCGCTGGGCGGCACCCACACCAGTTTCGTGCTGCGGCATCCCGCCGCGGTCATCCACTCGTGAACGGAGACACCACATGCCGAATCCCGAACCACGTCACGTCTCGATCCTGGCCACGGGCTCGTTCCTGCCCGGCGACCCGATCGACAATGCCACCCTGGAGCGCCTGTGCGGCGCCCTGCCCGCCGAGGTGCTCGACAATATCCAAGTACGCCAAAGGCATTGGATGATCGATCCCGCCACCGGCAAGCACGGCACCGGCACCGGCACCAACACCATGGCCGCCACCGCCGCACGACGCGCCCTCGCCCGCGCGGACATCGATCCGGCGGAGGTGGACCTGCTGGTGGTGTCCTCGGCCAGCCCCGAATACCAGCTGCCGGCGGTGGTCACCTACGTCCAGGAGCAGTTGGGCCTGGCGCACTGCGCCTCCATCGAATTCCGGGCCGCCTGTACGGGTTTCGTGCAGGGACTGGACTACGCACGGCGCCTGCTCGCGGACGGCACCTACCGCACCGCCGTGGTGATCGGCGCGGAGGCGATCTCCCCGCTGCTGGCCCCGATGTACCTGGGCATGGACCCGGAGTCGGTGCGCATGCGTGACCGGCTCGTCATCAACTCCTTCGGCGACGGGGCCGGGGCGGTCGTGCTGCGCGCCGGAGAACCGGGCAGCGCCGACCCGGATGGCGAATTCCAGTTCGCCACCGCCTGTTTGGGCGGTGACCGCAAGCCCGGCATGCAGATCGTGGGCGGCGGCACCCATGAGCCCGTGGCCGATCAGGCCAAACGCAAGCGCCTGGTGGAGATGAAGCTCGATGTCTCCGGGACCGCCACCTTCGGACCGAAGGTCTTCGTGGCGGGCATGCGCGACATGCTGACCCGCACCGGGCTCACGGTGGCCGAGATCGACGCCTGCGTGCTGCCCGAGGGCAATGCCGAGTACTTCACCGCCGAATTCGATGCCGCCGGAGTCTCTCCCGAGGACCAGGCGGTGCTGGCCAAGAACATCGTGGAGAACCTCGCCACCGTCGGCGCGACCGGCTCGGCCGCCGTGCCGCTGGCCCTCGACGAGGGCTGGGTACAGGGCCGCGTCCGGCCGGGCGACCGGGTGCTGCTGCTGGCCGTGGAGGCCAGCCGCTACCTGTACGCCGGCCTGTCGCTGCGCTGGGAAGTGCCCGCGCCCGGTGAGGAGACCGCGAATGTCCACGCCTGAGCCGGTTTTCACCCCCGAGGACAATGCGCGCATCATCCGGCGCGTGTTCGACGAGTTCGTCAACGCGGGCGACTTCTCCGTGGTCGACGAGATCTACGCGCCGGACATGGTCGATCACCAGCCCCTGCCCGGCGCGCCGGAAGGCACCGAGGGCGTCAAGCACACCATCGCCGGTCTGCGCCAGGGCTTTCCGGACCTGCACGTCACCATCGAAGCGCTCAGCGCGCACGCCGACTATGTGGTCATCCACAACACCTGGCGCGGCACCTTCACCGGTGAGTTCCTGGGCATGGAACCCACCGGGGAACGGATCGAATTCCACGGTGTCGTGGTGTGGCGGCTGTCGAACGGACTGATCGCCGAGCGTTGGGGCATCGGCGTCGAGTCCTCCATGCTGGAGGCGCTGGGCCTGGGCTGGCTGATGTCCGGCGCATTGGCCCGCAAGGGCCGGCGCCGCGGCGGCGGGATGGATCTCGCGGATCTGGCGGCGGCCGCCACCGCGCTGACCGCGACGGAACAGCCGTGACGGCCCGACCATTCACCGTCCTCATCTCCGGCGGCGGCATCGGCGGCCTGGCCGCCGCACTCGCCCTGCGGGAGCGCGGCATTCGCGTGCGGGTGTTCGAGCGGGCCACCGAACTGCGCGATGGCGGTGCCGGACTGCACATCTGGACCAATGGCACCATCGCGCTGCAACGGCTGGGCGTACTCGACGAGGTGCTGGAAACCGCGCCGATCCAGCACATCACCCACTTCGGCACCTGGCGCGGTGACCTTTTCGGCGCGTGGCCGGTCGGCGACTTCGTCGACCGGTACGGCGCTCCGACCATCGCGGTCGAACGCTCGGTGCTGCATCGGGTGCTCAGCGCGGCGGTGTCGGCGTATCCGGCCGGCACCGAGATCCGCACGGGCGCCGGAGTTGCCGGCTTCGAGCAGGACCACGCGGGCGTCACCGTGAAACTGTCCGACGGTGAGCGGGTGCACGGCGACGTCCTCATCGGCGCGGACGGCATCAATGGCGCGGTGCGCCCCGGACTGCTCGGCGAGCGCCCGCCGCGCTACACCGGCTACATCGCCTGGCGCGGCAAAGCCGTACTGCGACACGAGAAGATCCCGCCGGGCACCTTCTACGCGCTGTTCGGTCCCGGTACCCGCTTCACCTTCTACGACGTCGCACCCGGCGTCGTGCACTGGATGAGCGTCGCCAACGGCGCACCCGGCGGCCGCGATACGGGCGACGTCCGGGCGATGCTGCTCGCGCGCCATCGCGGCTGGATGCCGCCGATCGCGGACATCCTGGAAGCCACCCCGCCGGAGGCCATCATCCGCAGCGATGTGCTGGATCGGCCGCCGGACCGGCGCTGGGGGTCCGGCCGGGTCAGCCTGCTCGGCGACGCCGCCCACCCGATCACCTTCAATATCGGCCAGGGCGCGTGCCAGGCGCTCGAGGACGCGCTGGTGCTCGCCGAGGAGTTGGATACCACCGATCCCGTGAACGCGTTGCGCCGCTACGAGAAACAGCGCCGCGCCCGCACGGCCGGTCTGCAGCAGGTCGCCCATCGCATCGGCCGGCTGGGCGCGCTGGAGAACCCCCTGCTCATTCGGCTGCGGGAACTCGGCATGCGCGCGGTGTGGCCGCGGCTGGTGTTCCGGATCGCGGAGCGCGACCAGATCGCCTACGCCACCCGCTGGCGCACGCCAGCGAAACCACTGCCGGACAAGAGTTTTCAGACAGACGGAGCATGACATGAAGCAATCCCAAACGGAGAGCGACTTCTTCGGCGACTTCGCCGAATCCTGGTGGGACGACGATTCCGCCATGAAAGGGCTCACCTCCTTCCAGCGCCCGCGTTTCGAGTACTTCGACCGATTCGTGAAGGACTGGTCGGGCAAGAAGGTTCTCGACGTCGGCTGCGGCGGTGGCTTCACCACCGAGTTCCTCGCCGGGCGCGGGGCCGTGGTCAGTGGGATGGACCCGTCCGCCCGCCTGGTCGCCGCCGCCCGCGCGCACGCCGAGGCCACCGGCAAGGCCATCGAGTACGCGGTCGGGCGGGCCGAGAAGCTGCCGTACCCCGACGCCGCCTTCGACGTCGTCACCTGCGTGGACGTGCTCGAGCACGTCGATGATCCGGAGCTGGCGGTCCGTGAGATCGCCCGCGTGCTGCGCCCCGGCGGAATCTTCTGCTACGACACCATCAATCGCACGCTCATGGCCCGGATCGTCATGATCTGGATCCCCGAGTACCTCACCGGCATGGTGGCCCGCGGCACCCACCATCACCACCAGTTCATCAAGCCCGCGGAGCTGCGCCGCCACCTCGACGCGGCGGGCCTGACACCGCTGGCGAAGCAGCGCGGGCTGACCATTCTCGGCAAGCGGCGCGACGGCAACCTGCTCATGTTCACCACCCCGGACCTGTCCTCCACCTACATCGGCGCGGCGGTGCGGTCGTGAAGGCGGTCTTCTACCGGCGCTACGGCGACGCGTCGGTCCTCGAATACGGCGAACTGCCGGTGCCCAAGATGGCACTCGACGGGGTGCTGCTCGACGTCAAGGCGGCCTCGGTCAACCCGATCGACTGGAAGGCCCGCGAGGGCTATCTGGATCCCTTCGCCGACACCGTGTTCCCCATCGTCCCCGGTGCCGACGTATCCGGGGTGGTACGCGAAATCGGCATCGGCGTCACCGAATTCGCCGTGGGCGACGAGGTCGTCGGCTGTGTCCGCGAGGACTATCTGAGCCGGGGCGCCTTCGCCGAGGTCATGCCGGCCCCGGTGCGAGCGCTCGCGCTCAAGCCGCCGAATCTGGGCTGGGCCGAGGCCGCCGCCATGCCGCTGGCCGCGCTCACCTCCTACCAGGCACTGGTGCGGGTGCTGGATGTGCGACGCGGCGAGACGGTGCTGGTGCACGGCGCGGCGGGCGGCGTCGGCAGTGTCGCGGTGCAGCTGGCGGTGCACCTGGGCGCGCGCGTGATCGGCACGGCCAGCGACCGCAATCACGCCTTCCTGCGCGAACTGGGCGCGGAGCCGGTGAATTACGCTGTGGGACTGGCTGATTCGGTACGAGCGCTGGCGCCGGCCGGGGTCGATGTGCTGCTCGACGCGGTCGGCAAGCGCATTCAGCGCACGGTGCTGCCGCTGCTCGCGCCGCACGGCCGGTTCGCCTCGGTGGTCGATCCCAAGGCCCGTGAACTCGGCGGCGCGTACGTGTTCACCCGACCCGACACCGGGGATCTGCCGGTGGTGGCCGCACTCGCCGGCAAAGGCGTGTTCCGGGTGCCGGTCGGCGCGGTCTACCCGCTGCCCGATGCCGCGCAGGCGCACTTGCTCAGTCAGGGCGGGCATGCCCGCGGAAAGGTGGTGGTCGCCGTGGACGCGGCCGCCTGTGCGGAGGAAAGACCTTACGATGAACGGTAATTCGATGCTCGCCCGCCGCACCCAGGCGATGGTGCGGCAAGCGGCGTGGTCCCAGGCACTGGCCCGCATCGCCATCGGCACCGGCATGCTCACCGCGCCCGCGGCCGTCGCGAAGTCCTGGTCCGGTGAGTACGACGAGGACGCGTCCTCGCTGCCGACCCGCGCGTTCGGCACCCGGGACGTGGTGATCGGGCTCGGCACCCTCTGGTCGCTGCGGCGCGGACATCCGGTGCGGCACTGGTTCGTCCTGGGCGTCGCGCTCGAACTGGTGGATGCGACCGTGACGCTCAACAAGCGCGCCCGCCTCGGCCTCACCGGGCCTCCGGACACCTGGGAGTTGCTCACCGCGGCCGGATTAGCGGGCGGAATTATGGTGGCCGCGGCCTTGCGCGAGTAATACCTGACCAACTCCGCTTATATCGGATCACAGCCCGGACCGGGTGGGAACTGGACATCGTGACAATCACAGTTCGGTGAAACCTGTTGTGCCGCAAGGTGCAACATACTATTCACGACACCTTGCGACGATAACTACGCCGAGGATTCTTCCCATGAATTATTTCTTACTGTCCGCCATCGGAATTTCAATCATGACGACGGCTGTGGTCTACGGGACGGATTTTTTCTGCGCCCTGGTGCTGCGCACGGCGCTGGCTCGCATCGACGACCGCGCGCTGACCGCCGCCACCGGACGCATTCACGAGGTCGCCGACAAGCGCATGCCGATTCCCGGCGCCGTCGGCGTGGTCGCGGCGGTCGTCGCCACCGGGGCCGCCTTCCTGGACGGGAAGGCGGCCGCGGGCATTCTCGCGGCGGCGGCCGTGGTGGCCCTGGCCATCTGGCTCGGCATCTACGCGCGGGTCAGCGCGCCGGTCAACAAGGAACTCACCGCCGCGGTGCTGGCCGACCGGGTGCCGGTCGACGTCCGGGACCTGCAGCGCACCTGGGACGGCGTCATCGTGGTCCGCGTAATCCTGCAGGGAATCGCCCTGGTCGCACTATTTCTCGCGGCACTCTCGGTGTAATCGAGTGCGCCGCATCACAACCCGCGCACAGTCGCGCGATACGGCGGGAAACGAAGGCGTGGCAATGATTCAGTTCAAACTCCTGGGGCCCGTGCAGCTGCACGTGCACGGCAAGATCGTGGACCTGGGTCCGCCCCGGCAGTGCAGCCTGATGGCCGCGCTGCTGGTGGATTCGGGCCGGCCGCTGTCGATCGACACCCTGATCGACCGGGTCTGGGGCGACTCCCCGCCGGCCGCCGCGCGCGATGCCGTCTACACCTACGTCGCCCGGCTGCGCGGTCTGCTCACCGAGGCCACCTCCGGCACCGGCGCGGACCCGGTCCAGGTGCACCGCGGCCCCGGCGGCTACATGCTCTCCACCCCGCCGGAATCGGTCGACCTGTGGCACTTCATGGATCTGGTCGACCGGGCCCGCGCCACCGACATCGACGATCCCGATCGGGTCGAGCGGCTGTCGGCGGGGTTGAACCTGTGGAACGGCAGTGCCATGACGGGTCTGGACAGCGAATGGGCCCGGCGGCTCAGCGAATCCCTGCACCGGCTCAAGCACGAGGTGACCGCGGACTGGGCCGACGCGGAGATCAGGCGCGGCAATCATTCGCTGGTCATCAACCGGCTGCACACCACGTTGCTCGAGGATCCGCTGGTGGAGGGATTGCAGGAGCGGCTGATTCGCGCCTACTTCCTCAATGGCGAGACCGCCCAGGCGCTGCGGCAGTACGAGCTGGCGCGACGGCTCATCGCCGACGAACTGGGCGCGGACCCGAGTCCGGGGATGCGGGATCTGCACAGCCGTATCCTGCGCGGCGACCTGCCCGAGCTGGACGCACCGGCCTACCCGCCGCTCACCGTCCGCGCCGAATCCGGTGGGCTCCGGCCGCGCGGCCTGGCCGTCGCGCCCGATACGCTGCCGCTGGCTCCGCTCGGATTCAGCGGCCGGGACACCGAATTGGCGACGCTCACCGGCATGCTGACCGACGATCCCGCACCGCGGCCGGTGCTGGTGACCGGCGGCGCGGGGGTCGGCAAAACGGCGCTGGTCCTGCAGGCGGCGGACTGCCTGCGCGACCGCTTTCCCGAAGGACTGCTCTACGCCGACCTCGCCGAGGGGCCGTGCACCACCCCGGAGACGGTGCTCGGTCGGCTGCTCACGGCGCTGGGCATACCGGCCGACGCCATGCCGAAGTCCCTGGCCGAGCGGGTCAATCTGTACCGGGCGCGGCTGGCGCATCGGCGGGTGCTCGTCATTCTGGACAATGCCGCCACCGAATCCCAGGTCATCCCGCTGCTGCCCCCGGGCGGCGTCGGCACCGCCCTGATCACCAGCCGATTCGCCCTGGGGCTCACCACCGTTCGCACCTTCGTCCTGCACGAACTGTCCCGCACCCAGGGGCTGCAGATGCTGGTCGCCACCGTCGGGCGCGCCCGCGTGCTGCCCGAATGGGAGGACGCCGGAACGGTCGCCGACCACTGCTCCGGCATTCCGCTGGCCTTGCGCGCCGTCGCCTGCCGCATGACGACGCGGCCCCATTGGACCTTCGCCCACATGCTCGCCCGGATCAGCGATGAACAGCGCCGCCTCGAAGTGGTGTCGTATCAGGCGCTGGACATGCGCGCGAGCCTCGATCTCACCTTCGACCGGCTCGACCCCACCGCCGCCGGATTGTTCCGGGAGCTCGGTCGCCGGATACCGGCCGGAACCGAGTTCACCGCACCGGCATTGGCCGATCTGCGCGTCGATCAGGTGGAGGACGTCCTGGACCGTCTCGTCGACGCCTACCTGCTGTCCGAGGTCGGACGCGACGATGCCGACCGCACCCGCTACCGAATGCTCGACATCCACCGCATCTACGCCAAGACCCTCGGAGACTGATCATGTCGCGTTCCGTGCAACACACCACCCCCTACCCGTACCCGGACTCCCTGTTCCATCGCGTCCTCGGCTCCCGCGACTATTGGGAGCAGCGCATTCGCGAAATCGACGGCCCCGACGCGGAATTGGCCGCCTTCGATGCCGCGGGCGGCCTGGCGACGGTCACCGTGAACACCGTCATCCCGGCCTCGGCGCTGCCCGGGCCGGCCGCGACCTTCCGGCCCCACGGGGTGCGCTACCGCTACAGCGAGTCGTGGAACGAACCCGAGGACGGCGTGGCGCGGGGACGGATGCAGGGTCGGGTGGAAGGCATGACCATCTCGCTCACCGCCGATCTGGTGGTGCGCCGCACGGAGATCGGGTGCGAGTTCACCATGTCGGGCTCGATCGAGGCGCGAGTTCCCCTGATCGGCAGGCTGATCGAGGCCGATATGAGCAAGACCTTCGCGAGCACCGCCGCCGCCATCGACGAATTCACGATGAACTGGCTGGAGAACGCGGAATGAACGACCCCGTGCTGATCACCGGGGCGACCTCGGGCCTCGGTCTGGAGACCGCGAAATACCTGGCCGCCGAGGGTATTCCACTGATCCTCGGCTGCCGCGACCCACAGCGGGCCGAGGCGGCGGTTCAGCGGATCCGCGCGCACGCGCCCGATGCCGGGATCGAACTGGTCGAACTGGAGCTGGCCTCGCTCGACTCGGTCGACGCGGCCGTGGCGGAACTGCGCCGCCGGAAGAATCCGCGGCTGGGCGCGGTGGTGTGCAATGCCGGCCTGCAGATCGTGGACCGCGTGCGGACCTCAGAGGACGGCTATGAACTCACCTTCGCGGTCAATCACCTCGGGCATTTCGCGCTCGTCACCGGGTGCGCCGATCTACTCGCCCCCGGCGCGCGGGTCGTCGTGGTGTCCAGCGATGTGCATCAGGGGCCGCGCAAGTCCATGGGCTTCCCCGCGCCGCAATGGCGTCACCCCCGGGAGCTGGCCGACCCCGACGACCAGCGAGACTCCGGGGTGGACGGCCGAATCCGTTATGCCACCAGCAAACTCGCCAATGTCTACTTCACCCATGAGCTCGCGCGGCGTTGGCACGACCGGGGTATCACGGCCAATGCCTTCGATCCGGGGCTGATGCCGCAGACCGGGCTGTCGCGCGGCTACCCGACCGTGGCGCGCATCGGATTCCGTTTCCTCGCGCCGGTTCTCATCAAGGTCATGCCCATTGCCCGCACCGTCACCCGGTCGGCGGCGGACCTCGCCTGGCTGGTCACCGCACCCGAACTCGCCGGCACCACCGGTAAATACTTCACGGGGGCGGCGGAGGTGCCCAGCGCACCGGAGTCCTACGACGAGGAGCGGGCCACCGAACTCTGGCGGGTCTCCGAGGACCTGGTCCGGGCCGCGCGCCACGTGCCGCCCGCCGAACGGCGTTGAGCCCCATGCTGACTCGCATCGCGCTCTTCGCCCAGCGCCGCGCGCGGGCCGTGCTGGCGATGGCGGGGCTGGCCGCTGTGCTCTGCTACGCCGTCGGCTGGTCCGCGCCGATGCACCTGCAGTCCGGTGGCTTTCAAGCGCCAGACTCCGAATCCACCTGGGTGGACCAGTATCTCGAACAGCATTTCCCGGGTGCCGCACCGAACGTCGTGCTGCTGCTCACCTCGCTCGACGGCATCGACGGCCCGGCAGCCACCACGGTGGGACGGCAGCTCACCGATGAACTGCGCGCCGATTCGGATCTGCAAGGCGTGCAGTCGTATTGGAACGTCGCGACCGAGATGCGGCCGGCCTTGCGCAGCAAGGATCAGCACAGCGCCGTCATCGTGGCCTTCGCGCGCGGCGATGACACCGCCGCGCCCAAGGTGGCCGACGCCATCGCCGAGAAGTACAACGGCACCCGCGACGGGGTCGAGATCCGGGCGGGCGGTGAAGCGGTCGCGCTCGCCCAGATGAGCCGCCAGGTGACCCTCGATCTGGTGCTCATCGAGTCGATTGCCGTCCCGCTGGCCGGTATCGCCCTGGTGCTGGTGTTCGGCAGCCTGATCGCCTCGATGCTGCCGCTGCTGGTGGGTGTGGTGACCATCGGCGCGGCGCTGGCGGTCCTGCGCGGGCTGGCCGCCGTCGGGCATGTCTCCATCTTCGCGTTGAACATGACCACCGCGCTCGGGTTCGCGGTGGCGCTCGACTCCAGCCTGTTCATGGTGAGCCGGTTCCGGGAGGAGATCGCGGCGGGCGCGGACACCGCCGAGGCCGTGGTTCGCACGGTGCGTACGGCCGGGCGCACCGTGTTGTACTCCGGTCTGACCGTGGCCCTGTCGCTGTCCGCGCTGCTGGTGTTCCCGCTGTACTTCCTGCGCTCGTTCGCCTACGCGGGGCTGGCCGTGCTGGCGGCGGCGGTGTTCACCACGCTGCTGGTGCTCCCGGCGGCCCTGGCGCTCATGGGTTCCCGGGTCGACGCCTGGGATGTGCGGCGTTTCCTGCGCCGCCGGCTCGGACGTCCCGACCCCGTACCGGTTCCCGTCGAAGACGACCGCTGGTACCGCTTCGCCATCGGTGTGATGCGCCGTCCCGTGCTGTGGATCACCGCCGTGGTGGCGGTCCTGCTGCTGCTCGGATCGCCGTTCCTCACCGTGCGTTTCGGCTGGGCCGACGATCGGGTGCTCGCCGCCGGCTCCAGCCGTGATGTCGGCGACGCCTCCCGGTCCGGCTTCTCCGAGAACCTGACCGCGGGCATCCTGGCGATCCTGCCCGATGATCACGGCGACACCGCGGCGGTCGGCGACTACGCGAAGACGCTGTCCCAGATTCCCGATGTCACGTCGGTGCTGTCGAGCGCCGGGGCCTACGCAGGCGGATTCCAGGTGGCCGGACCGCAATCCGCACTCGCCGGGGACGCGGGCACGTATCTGCGGATCGGCACCCGCCTCGACCCCTATTCCACGGCGGCGACCACTCAACTCGACCGCCTGCGCGCGGTCCCCGCCCCGGGCCGGGTGCTCTTCGGCGGACCGGCCGCCCGCAATGCCGACTCGGTGTCCGCCCTGGCCCGGCGAGTTCCCCTGGCGCTGAGCATTATCGCGGTGTCGATGTTCCTGGTGCTGCTGATGTTCACCCGCAGCGTGGTGCTGCCGATCAAGGCACTGGTGCTGACGGTGCTGTCGCTGGCGGCCACCTTCGGCGCGATGGTCTGGATCTTCCAGGACGGACACCTCTCGGGCGTACTGGGATTCACCTCGACCGGCTATCTGGTCCCGACCATGCCGATCCTGATGTTCTGCCTGGCCTTCGGCGTATCCATGGACTACGAGGTGTTCCTGCTGTCACGCATTCGCGAGGAGTATCTCGCCTCCGGCGCAACCGGTCGCGCGGTCGCCGTCGGAATCGCCCGCACCGCACGGATATTCACGGCCGCCGCGGCCCTGCTGGCCATCGCCTTCGTCGGCATGGTGTTCTCCGGAGTGTCCTTCGTCCAGCTCTTCGGTCTGGGACTCACCCTGGCCGTGCTGGTCGACGCGACGATCATCCGCACCATCCTGGTCCCGGCCCTCATGCAGACCATGGGCCGCCTCAACTGGTGGGCTCCCGGCCGGCGGGCAGCGGGGACTTCTATTGTCGTCAGCGGTCACCACTCGGGATCAGCGCGGTAGATCTCGCGGTATTCCTTGGCGAAGGTGCGGCGGCCGAGCAGACGCCAGGCGAGCCGGGTGGGGAGCGGCAGCTCGGCGAGGACCTTCCGGCGATCGGTGCCGGGGACGCCCTGCAGGATGAAGCCGAGGAAGATCAACTGGCGGTCCTTGGGCAGGTGCTCGCGGCCGCGTTCGCCGAGAGCCCGCCACTCGACCGCGGTCATGACGTTCCCGACCACGGGCAGGATGTGCCGCTCCTCCTCGGTCATGTGCTCGTCGAGGGCGTCGGAGAGCGCCCGCAGCGTGGCTGCGAGCCGGTCCCGAACCGATGAGTCTGCGGCGGTGGCGAACTCGGCCCCCTCGCGGTGGGCGCGCTCGGTGAGTTCGGAGATCCGCTCGTGCTGTTCCTCCATACGCAGCACCAGGGCGGAGTCGGCGGGGGCGCGCTCGAGCAGGATCGGCCACATCAGCTCGTCCTCGCCGGTGTGGTGGTGGTGCAGGCCGGTGCCGAGTTCGTCGAGGAAGGCCATCAGGCGGCGGGCGCGCTCGGCGTCTCCGGTCGGCACCGCCGCGACGAGGCCGGGTAGAGCGCTGAAGTGCCTGCGGAAGGCGTTGTGCACGACGATCATGTCGTAGGTGTCGGGGCGGCCGGATGCGATGCCGGTGGTGCTCATGCTGCGCTCCTGTTGTTGTCGGGTACCGAGGCCACTGTGTGGCCCGCGGCTTGCAGCCCACTAGCAAGACACTGCTCAGCCCACTTGCAAGACACTGCGTTCGAGCCCGTCCTAGACTTGGCCCGTCATGGTTCGGATTCGGGTACTGGGCGCGCTGACCGCGGCGGACGGGCGTGGCGAACTCGATCTCGGCGGCCCGCGGCAACGCGGCGTGCTGGCGCGTCTGCTGGTCGCGCGGGGTGAGGTGGTGCCGATCGATCGCCTGATCGATGACCTGTGGCGAGGTGAACCGCCGCCGCGGGCGCTCGGCGCATTGCAGGCCTACGTCTCCAACCTGCGGCGGTTGCTGGAGCCGCAGCGGGCGCCGCGCACGCCCGCCACCGTTCTGATCAGCCGGACCCCGGGCTACGCGGTGCGTCTCGCCGCCGAGGACGTGGACGCGTGGCGCTTCGTCGCCGAACTGGAAGATGCCGGGCGGCAAGACAATCCGCGCGATCGACGACAAACGCTGGAACGCGCGCTCGCCCGCTGGCAGGGTCCCGCGTACGCCGCCTTCGCTGCCGAGCCGTGGGCGACCGCGGAAGCGGCGCGGCTGGAGGAATTGCGGCTGGGCGCACGCGAGAAACTCGCGGCCGCCCTGCTCGAGCTGGGCGAGCCTGCGCTCGCCGCGGCCGAGGCCGAGGTGTTGAGCAGGGAACACCCGCTCCGTGAGGAGGCGTGGCGGCTGACAGCGCTGGCTCGATATCGGGCGGGCCGCCAGGCCGACGCGCTGAGCGCCCTGCGGCAGGCCCGCGGCGTTCTCGCGACCGAACTGGGCATCGATCCGGGTCCGGCTTTGACGCGGCTGGAGTCGGACATTCTCGCGCAACGAATCCCGCTGTGCGAGCCGGTGATTCCACTCCAGGAGCCAGCTTCTGCGACCATCGCGACCGGAAGCGCACCACCGGCCGGACCGGGTCCCGAATTGTTCGGCCGCAGCGCGGAACTCGCCGCGCTGCGCGAAGCGGCCGCCGGTGCCGGCCCGCGGTCGGCGACCGTGGCGGGCGAAGCGGGCAGCGGGAAATCGACTCTGCTGCGGCACTTCGACGCTGCCTCGCGCGCGTCGGGGCACCGGGTGGTGATCGGCCGCTGCCCGGAGGACGACGCCGCTCCGTCGGCTTGGCCATGGGTCGAGATCCTGCGTGCCCTGGCCCGTGAGCACGATCCCGGAGACTTCGCGCCGGCCCTGGCGCCGCTGCTCACCGATGGCGCCGGCGCACCGGACTCCGGCCACGCCCACGGCCGCTTCCTGCTGCATCGGGCGGTGTGCGGCTACCTCACCGCCGTCGCCGCCGACGCTCCGCTGGTGATCCTGCTCGATGACGTACACCGAGGTGACGCCGAGACCGCGGCCCTGCTCACCGCGGTGGCGACCCAGGTGCCCGGGCTCGTCGTGATCGGCTACCGTCCGGACGAGGTACCGCCGGCGTTGGCCGACACGCTCGCCGCCCTGGCCACCTCCGTCCGCGCCCGGGTTCACCTGCGCGGCCTCGGCGTCGAAGACAGCGGTCGCCTGATCACCGCGCTGACCGGCAGCACACCGGCGTCCGCCGTGGTCGCGACCCTGCACGAGCGCACCGGTGGAAATCCGTTCTATCTCGTCGAGGTCGCACGCCTGCTGCAGAGCGAGGGCGAGCTGGTCGCCGCGGCGGAGGTTCCGGCTGGCGTGCGAGATGTGTTGCGCCGCAGGTTCTCCCGGCTTCCCGAGACCGGGGTGGCGCTGCTGCGCCTGGCCGCGGTGATCGGCCGGGAGTTCGATGTCGCGATGCTGATGCACGCGGCCGAGGTATCCGAGGACGAGGTGCTGGACGCGGTGGAAGCCGGGGTGCTGGCCGGGCTGCTGGACGAACCCGCCAGCGGCCGAGCGCGTTTCACACACGTGCTGGTGCGTCAGACGCTGCTCGGCGATCTGTCCCGGATCCGCCGCGACCGATGGCATCGGCGGGTCGCCGCCGCGATCGAGGAGATCGATCCGGGCGATCTCGCGGCCCTGGCCCACCACTACGGCGAGTCGGTGAGCCCGGAGACGGCACGACGGGCCGCCGACTACGCCGTGGCGGCAGCCGAACAGGCCGAGCGGCGCTACGCCCACGACGTCGCCGCGGCCGGGTACGAACGCGCGGCCGCGGCGCTCGAGCGCCACGCGGGCGCCGATACCGTCGAGGAACGGGTCGCCATGCTGTGCCGGGCGGGTCGCAGCCATCTCGCCGGTGGAGCTGGGCTCGCCGCTCGAAGCGCTCGGCATCGGGCCGCGGCGCTGGCCGAGGAGGCCGGCCGGGCCGATCTGCTGGTACGGGCGTTCACCGCCTGGGAGACACCCACCCCGTGGATGAATCGGCAGTGGGGCGTGGTCGAACACCGGGTCGTCGGTTGGATAGAGGACGCGCTGCGTTTCCCCGGCCTCACTCCCGCCGACCGGTGCCGATTGCTGGTGACCCTGGTCGACGAGATCGGCGGCGAGGCAGGCGAACCCGCCGCGGTGGCCGCCGCTCAGGCGCACGCCCTGGCCCGCGAACTCGGTGAGGACGCCCTACTCGCTCCCGCGCTGCAAGCCATGGCCTCGCTCTACGACTCGCCGGACCGCGGCCCGCTCGCGGCCGAGCTGATCGAGGTCGGGCGCCGCACCGACCGCGGTGATTACCTGCTCCTCGGGCACACCGTCGCGCTCCAGGCCGCCGCGTCCACGGCCGATATCGCCACCGTCCGCGAGCATCTCGAGGCGGCCACCGTGCTGGCCGACCGTTACCAGTGGCGGCAGGCTCAGGTGGCGAACGCGATGGCACGCGGGCTGGTGGCCCTCGCGACCGGTGCCCCCGACACGGCCGAGCAGCACTATCTGCGAGCCAACGAATTGCTCACCCGCGCGGGCATTCTCAACGCGGGCGGAATCCTGGGCATGGCGCTGTTCGTGGTGCGGCTGCACCAGGGCCGCGCCGGCGAACTGGTCGAGATGATCAGAGAGTTCGCCGACAGCGCCGTCCCCGCGAGCGTCGACGCCATGGTGGATTTTCTGGTGCTGGCCCTGCTCGCGGCCGGCGACCGGATGGAAGCGGCCCGGGTCCGGCGGCGGGCCCGGCCGATCCGCGACAATCTGTTCCGATCGCTGTTCCTCTCACTGCGCGGCATGGCGGTCGCGACGCTGGGCACGGCCGACGAGGCCGCCACGCTCTACCGCGATCTGCTCCCCTTCCGCGACCGGCTCGGTGGCGCGGACACCGGTTCCTACTCGGTCGGTCCGGTCGACACCGTCCTCGGTGACCTGGCGGCCCGGCACGGGGATGCCGGACTCGCCACCGAGCATTACCGGGCCGCGCTCCGCGTCGCCCTACGCTGTGGCAACACGACTTGGATAACGGCTGCGGCCGGACGCCTCGAGCACTGACGCTTCACTGGTCGCTCACAAGCCGGACCCGGACCATCACTTCCGACGATCCCGACCGACCGAGGAGTACCCCGTGCCACATACCCGCCGCTTCCGCGCGGCCACCGATCTGTACCTGAAGACCGTGACCACCGCGCACCGCAAACTGCTCGACCTCAGCGGCGGCCGCGTCGGCACCCGATTCAAGAAGATGCCCACCCTGGCTCTCACCACCACCGGACGGCGAACAAGGTTGCCGCGCACCGTGATTCTCACCGTCCCCGTCGTGGAGGACGACAGTTATCTGATCGTCGCTTCGCGCGGCGGAGACGACATCTCCCCGGACTGGTTCCACAACCTGTGCGCCGATCCCGCGGTCGAGGTGTCGTTCCAGCACGGCGCGAAGCAACCGATGACCGCCCGCGTGCTCACCCCGGAGGAGCGCGACCGGCGGTGGCCACAGGTCGTCGCCGCGTACCCGGGATACCAGACCTACCAGAAGCGAACCGCCCGACAGATCCCCTTGGTCCTGCTCTGCCCACGCGAGTGAACGACGTCGCCGCAGGAGCCCGGCCCTGCGGATTGGTGCATCGCAAAGAAAGGCAGCGGAGCCGCAGGTCCATGACCTGCGGCTCCGTTGTTCTGTGGACCTGACGGACCAGCATACGAACTGGGCGGTGCTGATAGACGGACCGGACATCATGATCAGGGCGGTGGGTACCCGACCGCGGTTGTCGGCTGTTCAGTCACCTTGGAGCAAAAGCCGGAATGACGAATGAGCGGGCGTCAAGGGCCGCACGGCGCGAAAGTCCTTCTCATCCAACGTCAATATGTCGTTGGTGAGATAACGCTCGGCGAGCACCACAGTGACCGCATCGGCCAGATCGAGCCGGAGGCCACGATACTGCTCGATGATCTTCTGGGCGACCCGGAGATCATCGCGGTCCACCTGGGGTACGAGCACCGCACCCTCCTCAGCCGAGGTGAGCAGATCATCGAGAACGAGATCGGCTGTGCGGCGGTCTTTTCCGAATCGTGCGATGAGCAGATGATCGACCTCGTCCAGCACGAGTGGCGAAACAACCGCGACAGAAGTGGCAAGGAATTCACGCGCCCGTTCGTGCAGTTCCGCGGCGCGATCGTAAGCGGCGATGATTGCCGAGGTGTCGGCGATGAAGAAGCTCACTCGCCGTATGCCTCCCCGAGCAAGTCCTCACTGTTGGCAGCGAATCCAGGATCGCCGGAATCGAACGACGGCCACGGCCGGGTACGGCGAACCCGGTGCGACCGCAGCAACACCAGGTCGATCCCCTCGCGGATCAAATCAGCTTCCGATCGCCCCGCCGCTTCGGCAGCCTCCTTGAGACGGGCAGCCTGCTCAGGATCCAGGTACACGCTCGTTTTGGCCTTCATGAACGTAGGGTACCGCGTAGGGTACCCGCCGGGCTCGCACATTGCCGGAAATGAAACAGAGCCACAGGTCAATGACCTGCGGCTCTGTCGTTCTGTGGAGCTAAGGGGACTCGAACCCCTGACCCCCACACTGCCAGTGTGGTGCGCTACCAGCTGCGCCATAGCCCCGTGTTCACTTCTCTGCCGGCGGGGTGTTGCCCTGCCTGCTTGAACGAAGTTACACGACCGGTGTCGAACAAACCAAATCGCCTGTACAGAGGCTGGCGGCGGCGATCTTCTCGATGTAGTCTCGAACGCATGTTCGATAGCCGAGAGGTGGAGGCGATGGGCGAGGAAGAGCTGATCGACGCGCTGCGGCGGGCACACGGGGCGGCGGCGTTCGCACAGGCGGCGGAAATCACAGCGGTGCGGGAGGTGTATCGCCGGCATCGGGCCGGGAATGCCGCGCCGGGGGCGGGCGGGGTGCGCGCCGGGGAGTTCGCCGCGGCGGAGATCGCCGTGGCGGTGCACGTATCGGAGGCGGTGGCGGCGGCCCTCATCGATATCGGGTTGGCGCTGGATTCCCTACCGCAGACCAAGCACGCCTTCGCGGCAGGGCGGATCGACCTGCCGCGGGTGCAGGTGATCACGGACAGTCTGCGCGGCCTGCCGCACGAGGTGCGAGAAGTGCTGGAGCCCAAGCTGATCGAGGCGGCACTGCGCTCGGATCCGGCCCGATTACGCCAGACCGCCCAGCGCTGGGTCACCCGCCTGAACCCCGAGGGTGAGACCCGCCGCCGCGAGGAGCGCGAGCAGGATCGCGACGTCCGCATTCGCGCGGTCCAGGACGGCATGGCCGTATTCGACGGCCTACTGCCCGCCGCCGGAGCCCAGGCGCTCGCCATGCGGCTACGCGAAATGAGCCTCCAGGTCTGCGAGGCCGATCCCCGCACCATGTCCCAGCGCCGCACCGACGCGCTGGTCGCGCTCGCCGACGGCTCCGGCCGCCTGCGCTGCGGCTGCGGCCGGGGGCTCGACTGCCCCAAGGCCGATGCCCCCACCACACCCCGCCGCCCGCTCATCCAGGTCGGGGTCTCCGCTGAAACCCTGCTCGGCCTGCGCGACGATCCGGCCTTCCTCGCCGGCTACGGCCCCATCGACGGCGCCCTCGCCCGCACCCTTGCCGAACACGCACGTTTCCAGGTGATTCCTGAGTATTTCCCGAACGAGGCCGCCCAGGAGACGAACGCGACGGACGGAGCGGCCACCCAGCGCCCCGCGCCGGCCGACGCGCCGGGTCCTCGCACCTCGCGCAGGCCGGAGTCGCGGACCATCCCGGTCCGGCCGGCTCCGTGGGAACGCGCCATAACCACTCTGGAATCGAAACCCGTGGCGGTGCGCGCTTTTTCGAGCGCGCCACCCCGCGAGGTCCGCGCCGTCGATGGCCTGTGCCGCTTCCCCGGCTGCACCATGCCCGCGGCGGAGACCACGCTGGTCCAGTTCGAGCCGCACCCCTCCCGCGGCGCCACGGGCCCGAATCCCGCCTACCGCGCCGTCCTGTGCACCCATCACCATCGGCTGAAGTTACTGGCCGACAGGGGAAAACACCCCTGGCGCGTCTATCTCTCGGACACCGATCGCATGCGCTGGATCGACCCCAGTGGCGAGTCGCACGAAACCGTTCGCGAAGGTGCGCGCTACCTGTTCCCCCACACCGATATCGACGCACCCGCGAGGCCGCACCCCCTGCGCGTCGTTCCCGACCCCCTCGAAACCACAACGGCTGGAGCACCTTTCACCCAGGACCTGGCCTACCCGATGGAGTCCCACATCCTCATCCACCCCCAGCTGTCCCGCGCCACCCCGGACAACGACATCCCCGAAACCCCCACCCGCGCCGCATCGCGCTGACCCGCAAGATCCCTTCCCCCGACCAAGGAGCCGAGCCCCCAGCCCGGCTCCCTCCCCGGGGTGCGGCTCACTTCTCCGTTCCCCCGAGGGCCGCACCCCACCCATTCCGCCCGGCATGCGGTGATGCACGAGAACATCCGAATTCCTGTGCACCACCGCATGTTCTGGCCCACCACGGCATGCTGGTCGCATGAGCGACCACGAACCGAGCCCGGAAGCCGACCTGCGGGACCCACTGCTGCTGGAACAGCGGCGGCAGCTACTGCGGGATCGGCTGCAGACCCTTCGCGCGGACCTGGCGGACCTGACCGCCGCCTACCGCGATCTCCCCGACTCCGGCCCGCTGCTCGATACGCCGGGCACCGGCGCCCTCACCACCCCGGCCTACTGCGTCGCCGGCGCCGCCGAGGTGTTCGACGAGGCGCTCATCGAACTCGATGCCGCCGAGGACGCGCTGGGCCGGGCAGCCACCTACACGGGTCGCCTGCGCCGGCCCGTCCTCGACGCCTGAAGCCTTACCGCCCAGCCTATTTCGCGGCGTCGAGGACCCAGTTCTTGTTGTTCACGTCGACCTTCTTGCCGTCGATGAAGACCGACGGGGTGGCGGCGCGATTGTTGAGGGCGTCGTTGAGGGCCTTCAGCGCGGCTTCGGCGTGGGCGCGGCCGGTGTCGGCGCGATCGCCGGAGGTGATGCACTTGGCGACATCGTCACCCGCGCCCGCCTCCTTGGCGATGGCGGCCAGTTCCTTGTTGTCGTGGTCGGAACCGCCCTCGGCGGGTTGCTTGGTGGTGAACAGCAGCGCGTGGAACTTCGAGTAGACCGGACCGTCACCGGCCTGGGCGACGCACTCGTTGGCGGCCACCGCGCGGGTGGAGTAGTCCTTGCTGCCCGATCGCGGGTCGAGGAAGTTCACCAGGCGGTACCGCACCGCGACCTTGCCGAGGTCGACCTGCTGGGCGATCTCCTGCCCGTAGATCTTCTCCAGCTGACCACACGCCGGGCACAGCGGATCCTCATAGATGTCAATGGTTTTCGCATTGGGCTTGCCCAGCACAATGGCTCCGTCGGAATCCAGCGCCACCGACACCGCAGGATCGTGCACCGGACCGTACCCGTCGTTGCGCACCTCGTCCCCGCCGCCGCGATTCCACAGGTAGAGGGCCGCCACGATCGCCACGACAACGACAACGGCCAGCCCGGCCAGCGCGTAGGTGGTCTTGCTCGAGACCGGCCGCGGTGTGTGCTTCGAAGTCGGTTTGCTCACCCGCAACACTCTGCCCGACGCCCCCACCCGAGCAACACCCACCCCGCCCCACCAAAATCTGCGGCCGGCCCGCTAGGCGGCGGTGGCTGCAACGGATTCTCTCCGGCGGAGGGTTTCCGGTACCAGCAGCCAGACCGCCGACGCCGAGGCCAGCAGAGCGCCGGTCACACCGAGGGCCACGCCGTAGGAGACGCGGTCGGCGAGCATGCCGATCGCGTAGGGGCCCAGGAAGGTGCCCAGGTCGGCGGACATCTGGTAGCCCGCGAGGACCGGGCCGCCCCGGGTGCCGGGTCCGATGATGTCGGCGACCGCCGCTTGCAGGGCGGGGGTGAACATGCCGGAGCCGATGCCCGCCACGCAGGAGGCGACCAGGAGCCAGACGAGGGTGGGGGCGAGGCCGATGCCCGCGGTGCCGGCCGCGCAGACCAGGGTTCCTGCGATGAGGAAGGGCTTGCGGCCCACCGTGTCCGACCACCGCCCGGACAGGAACAGCACCGAGGCATTGCCGAGGGCGAAGGCGGTCAGGGCCACGCCTGCGAGGGCGGCTTCCTGCTTCAGCACCTCCACCACGATGAGCGGCACCAGCGCCATGCGCACACCGAAAACGGCTGCGCCATTGCCGAAGTTGGCCCACAGCGCGGCCCGGTAGGCGGGCCGGGCCAGCCCCGCGCGGAAGGTCATCACGGGCGCACCGTTCGATTTCTCCGGCAGGGCCAGCGGGGAATCCCGCAGCGCCACATAGACGATGAGGCTGGCGATCAGCAGCGCCACGCAGTAGATGAGGAACGGGGCGCGCAGGCCGAGGAAGGACAGCGCACCGCCGACGAGAGGCCCGCTGATCGAGCCGATCAGGAAGCTCGTCGAGTAGACCCCCGACACCCGCCCCCGTTCGGCGGGCGGTGACATCCGGATGACCAGCCCCAGCGAGGACACCGTGAACATCGTCGACCCGATCCCACCCAGCGACCGCAATACCAGCAGCTGCCAATAACTCTGGGCCAGCGCACACGCACCGGTCGACACCGCCACGATCAGCAGCCCGGTCAGATAGACCGGCCGCTCCCCCAGCTTCTGCAACAACCGACCCGCCAGCGGCGCGAAGATCAACCGCATCAACGCGAACGCGCTCACGATGAACGAGGCCGCGGCCACCCCCACATCGAAACTCCGCGCGAACTGCGGCAACGCCGGCGCCACCAACCCGAACCCGATGGCGATCGTGAACGCGGACCCCACCAGTACCCAGATCTCCACCGGCAGCCGATGCCGCCCACCGACCGGCGCCTCGACCTCACTCACCACGACACACCGCCCACCCGGATCCGCCCGGCGCACACACCAATCCATTCATTCGCCACACCTGACCGAAGGCCGCGCTATTCACCCGTGAGGGCGTGTCCGACGATCTCCTCGGCCGCGGCCTGGACCTGCGCGAGGTGCTCCGGCCCCTGGAAGGATTCGGCGTAGATCTTGTATTTGTCCTCGGTGCCCGACGGGCGGGCGGCGAACCAGGCGTTCTCGGTGGTGACCTTGACGCCGCCGAGGGCCGCGCCATTGCCACGGGCGCGGGTCTGGATGCCGGTGATGGGTTCGCCGGCGATTTCGGTCGCGGTGATCATGTCGGGCGTCAACGCCGCCAGGCGGGTCTTCTGTTCCGGGGTGGCGGTGGCGTCCACGCGGGCGTAGGCGGGTGAGCCGTAGCGTTTTTCGAGTTCGGTGTAGCGGGTGGACGGACTCTGCCCGGTGACGGCGGTGATCTCCGCGGCCAGCAGCGCGAGCAGAATCCCGTCCTTGTCGGTGGTCCACACGGTGCCGTCCATGCGCAGGAACGACGCGCCCGCGGATTCCTCGCCGCCGAAAGCCAGGCTGCCGCTGAACAATCCGGGCACGAACCACTTGAACCCGACCGGCACCTCGTAGACGTCGCGGCCGAGCACGCCGACCACCCGGTCGATCATCGAGGACGTCACCACCGTCTTGCCGATCTTGGTGAGCGCGTCCCACCCCATCCGATTGGCGATCATGTACTCGATCGCCACCGCCAGGTAGTGATTCGGATTCATCAGTCCCGCATCGGGAGTCACGATCCCGTGCCGGTCCGCGTCCGCGTCGTTGCCGGTGGAAATGTCGTAATCGTCGCGAATCGCCACCAGCGACGCCATGGCGTACCGCGACGAGGGATCCATCCGGATCCGCCCGTCGGAGTCCAGCGTCATGAACCGCCAGGTCGGATCGACGAACGGATTCACCACCTCGAGCTCGAGGTCGTACCGCTGCCCGATCTCCTCCCAGTAGTCCACCGAGGCCCCGCCCATAGGGTCCGCGCCCAGCCGAATCCCGGCGCCCCGAATGGCGTCCAGGTTCAGCACATTGGGTAGGTCCGAGATGTAGCGGTCCAGGTAGTCGTAGCGCTCCACGTTGGTGGCCAGCGCCTGCGCCAGCGAAGTGCGCTTGACGTCGGCGAGCCCGGTGCGCAGCAGCTCGTTGGCGCGCGCGGCAATGGCATCGGTGGCGATGGTGTCGGCGGGGCCGCCGTGCGGCGGGTTGTATTTGAAGCCGCCGTCGCGCGGCGGATTGTGCGAGGGCGTCACCACGATGCCGTCGGCCTGGTGCCGGGTCCCGCCCCGATTGTGCCGCAGCACGGCGTGACTCAAAGCCGGTGTGGGCGTGTACCTGTCGCGCGAGTCGATGACGGCGGTGACGTCGTTGGCGGCCAGCACCTCCAGCGCGGTGGTCCAGGCGGGCTCGGACAGCGCGTGCGTATCCCGTGCCAGATACACCGGCCCGGTGATGCCGCGCGAGGCACGGTATTCCACGATCGCCTGGGTGATGGCCAGGATGTGCGCTTCGTTGAAGGCGCAGTCCAGGCTCGACCCGCGATGTCCGGAGGTGCCGAAGGACACCAGCTGCGCGGCATCCGACGGATCCGGAATCCGGCTGTAGTAGGCCGTCACCAAGTGCGCGATGTCCTCGAGGTCCGTGGCCCGGGCCGGTCGTCCGGCTCGATCGTGGGCCATGCTCGCACCTCCCTTCCGTATCGCCTGCGCCCGGCTGGTCATGAGAATCACGGCCACACCCACTGCCCGAGGAAGGCACCGAGGTAGGCCGCGGCCAGGCTTGCGCCGACGCCGATCACGACGTTCGCCACCGCATAGCTGTAAGCGCCCTCCTCGGCCAATCGAACCGTTTCGTACCCGAACGTGCTGAACGTGGTCAGCGCGCCGCAGAACCCCGTTCCCACGGCAGCCAGGAGCCAATGATTTGCTCCCGCACCGATCAACGCGCCCAGCACGGCCGAACCGCCCATGTTCACCGCCAGTGTGCCCAGGGGGAGAACACTATCGAATCGATGGGCCACCGCGCGATCCACCAGATACCGGACGGGCGCCCCGAAGAGCGCGCCGAGGATCACCAGCAGCCCTGTCACCGCCGCACTCCGGCGAAGACCTCGACCGGCGAGAGCGCCACCGTCACCGAATCCAGCAGGTCCGCATTGCCTTCCACGAACGCCCGCAGCCGTGCGGTGTCGTCGATGATCATCACCATCACCGGCAACCGCTCGGCCAGATCCAGCAGCCGGGCGGTGTGGATATGGGAGGACACCCCGTAACCCTCGACGCCGCGCCACACACTGGCCCCGGCCAATCCGGCATCCCGGGCACGCCGCACGATCTCGTGATAGCGGGGCCGGTGCCGATAGGTGTCGTCCTCGCCGAGCAGCACCGTCAGCCGAGACGCGGGTACCCACTGCCGAACCATGTCACTCATCGCCTGCCCCCAATCGTCGTGCCGTCTCCGATACCCATCGTGTCGCACTCACGCCCAGCAGGACCGAAATCAGTCCTGCCACCACCGTTCCCCCGAGGTAGGCCAGTCCGGCGCCGACCCGGCCCGATTCGAGCAGTGTACGAACTTCCACCGCGTAGGTGGACATGGTGGTGAATCCGCCGAGAATCCCGACCCCGAGAAAGGGCCGCAACAGCCGGTGCGCCACCCAGATCTCGGTGATACACACCATCAGTACCCCGATGAGGAAGCAACCGATCACGTTGACCGCCAAGGTCTGCCACGGAATCGAGCCGTGGTGCGGCACCCACAGGCTCATGGCGTAGCGCGCTTCCGCGCCGATCGCGCCACCGAGGGCGATGATGCCGAGCAGGGCGGCGTCCACGCCCGCGACTCTCGCTGCCACCGCCCCTCCTCTCTAATTAGCCAAATCATTGCTGTTCGGCGTGTTGATGAAGCCGAACAGCAGCCCGGAACTGCGAGGATAGTGCCGCTTGCCCGGAGTTGTCCCATCGGCCTCGAGGAGTCAAGTTGGCGGTGCGGCAGTCGATCAGAAAGTTGCTGGTTCAAGGGTTCGGAATCGCCACGGTACTGGTGGCCGCCATGGCCGCCACCCCCGCGGCCCATGCCGGGGCGATTTATCCGGTTTCCGACCCGGACGGGTTCTACTACGCCACAGGGAATCTCGCCGCCGCCCATAACGGTGACGTCCTGGATTCCCGCCTGGTGCCCAACCATCCCTGGCCCGGAGCGACGGTGTGGCAGCTGAAGTTCCGCTCCACGAACTCCACCGGCGTGCCCATCGCCGCGGTGACCACCCTCATCACCCCCGGCCCAGGCCCGCGACCGTTGCTGTCGTATCAGCCGTTCGTGAATTCCCTGGGCATGCAGTGCGCGCCGTCGCACGCCCTGTTCAACGGCGGCGTGCGGGAGGCTGCCGCTTTTCCGCTGCTGCTGGCGCGCGGCTGGGCGATCGCCGTGCCCGATCACCTCGGCCCCGACAGCGCCTACGGCGCGGCCCGCATGGGCGGGCAGATCACCCTCGACGGCATTCGCGCGGTCGAGCGTTTCGCCCCGGCGGGACTGGGTGATTCGCCGGTCGGCCTGGCCGGTTACTCCGGCGGTGCGATGGCCACCGGTTTCGCGGCCGCCATCGCCCCCGACTACGCGCCCGAGCTGCCGATCGTCGGCGTCGCGGAGGGCGGCGTGCCGGTCAATCCGGGCAAACTGGCCATCCAGGTCGGCGATACGCCCCAGCCGCTGTTCGGCCTGGGCTTCGCGGTGGCAGTGGGCATGGAGCGCGAGTACCCCGCCCAGATCCAGCTGGACAGCTCGCTCACGCCCTTCGGCTTCTGGATGCGCGACCGCATCGCCAATTCCTGCGTGGACGACATCATTACGGTCGGCGCGAACCACAGCATCGGCGACGTCTTCCACCCCGGCAAGGAGAACGACCCGGACCTGATCCACACCATTCACGCCAATGCCCTCGAGGTCGTCCCGGAGCTCATCCGCCAACCCCTCTACGAATGGCACGGCAGCAACGACCAGGTCCCCCTGGACCTCGCCCTCGAGACCGCGAACCGCTACTGCGCCGCCGGCACCCCGGTCCAGTTCGACATCATCCCCGGCGCCGACCATGGCACCGCCATGGGCGGCGCCGCCGCCGCCGTGGACTACCTGTCCGACCGGTTCGCGGGCCTGCCCCCGCCCTCCAACTGCCGCTGATCGCGGTAAGCCGAAAAAGAGGCGGCCCCACTCACTTTCGTGAGCGGGGCCGCTTCCACATCCGGAACTCAGTGCGCCAGAACGGGTTCGCCCTCCGCCGGAACCGGCACCTTGTTGGGCATGATCAGACCGGTGACCACCGCGCCGACCACGAAGATCGCTGCGGCCCACCAGAAGGTGGTGGTGTAGCTCTTCACCGCGGCCTCGGCCAGCACCGCCGCCGACGCCGGCACGTGGCTCGACGCGTAATTGTCGAAGGCCGTCGAGGCCAGCGTGCTCAGCAGCGCGGTGCCGATGGAACCGCCGACCTGCTGGCTGGTGTTCACCATCGCCGAGGCGACACCGGCGTCACTGTGGTGCACGCCCGAGGTCGCGCCGCTGAAGGCCGTCGACATCGCCATACCGAGACCCAGGCCCATCAGGACCAGGCTGGGCAGGATGTGGCTCGCGTAGCCGGTGTCCACGCCGATGCGGGTCAGCAGCACCATTCCCACTGTGGCGAGCAGGAATCCGCTCACCACGGTCACCTTCGGGCCCACCCGGGGAATCAGCAGGGCGGGCACGGTGGTGGAGGCCGCCACCATGCCGGCGACCATGGGCAGGAACGCCACGCCGGTGCGGATCGGCGAGTATCCCAGCTGCTGCTGCATGTAGTAGGTGAGGAACAGGAACATGGCGAACATGCCGATGCCGATGGTGAACACCGTGACGTAGGACGCGCCGCGGGTCTTGTCCAGCACTACCCGCAGCGGCAGCAGCGGATGCGCGACCCGCTGTTCCAGCCAGGCGAACACGCCGAGCAGCAGCACGCCGCCGATCAGGAAGGACAGCGTCAGGCCATTGGTCCAGCCGTCCGACTCGGCGTGCGAGAAGCCGTAGACGATGGCGAACAGCGCGGCGGTCACCGCCAGGGTGCCGGGCAGATCCAGCTTGGGCCGCTCGGTGGCGGTGTGCCCGGCCAGCAGCAGTACCGCGCCGACCAGCGCGATGGCCGCGAAGACCAGGTTCACGTACATCACCCAGCGCCATGAGGCCCACTCGGTGAGCGCGCCGCCCAGCAGCAGGCCCAGGGCGCCGCCGGCGCCGGCGATGGCGCCGAAGATGCCGAACGCCTTTGCGCGCTCGGCGGGTTCGGTGAAGGTGACGGTCAGCAGCGACAGCGCGGCGGGCGCGAGCAGCGCCGCGAACACGCCCTGCGCGATACGGGAGCCGACCAGCACCTCGAAGTTGCCGGCCGCGCCGCCGACGGCCGAGGCGACCGCGAAGCCGACCAGGCCGGTGATGAAGGTGGTGCGCCGTCCGAACAGGTCGGAGAGCCGTCCGCCCAGCAGCAGCAGGCTGCCGAAGGCGAGCGCGTAGCCGGTGATGACCCACTGCCGATCGCCATTGGAGAAGCCCAGATCGGCCTGCGCGTGCGGCAGCGCGATATTCACGACGGTCGCGTCCAGCACGACCATCAGCTGGGCGACGCCGAGTACGGCGAGCACCCACCAGCGCAGCGAGTGCGATCCGCGCCGCGACGCGGCGGCCGGTGCCGCGACCTCTTTCTCGAGAGCTGTTGTCATGGTGGTTTTCCTCGTCCCCTAGGATTAGTGGAGAACCGGTCTCCGCTTACCGGTAGAAGCTACCAGCAAAACGGAGACGGCTCCTCCAGATAATCCCGATTGCTGTTAGGATCAGGGTGTGAATCACGTCACCACCGCGCCCCCACCTCGGCGTCTGCGCGCGGACGCCGCCCGCAATCAGCAGCGCATCATCGCGGCCGCCCGCGAGTTGTTCGCCGATCGCGGGCTGGAGGTCACCCTCGACGATGTAGCCGAGCGCGCCGGCGTCGGCGTCGGCACCGTCTACCGCCGCTTCGCCAATAAACAGGAGCTCATCTCCGAGGTCTTCGACCAGATGGTCACCGAACTCGCCGGGGCCGTGGATGTGGCACTGCACCATCCGGACCCCTGGGAGGGCCTGGTCGATCTGTTCGAGTACTCGTGCCGGCATGTCGCGGTCAACCGCGGCTTCGGCGAGGTCATCCTCGAATTGCACGACAGCATGGATCGCTTCTGCGCCATGAAGGATCACATCCGTCCCGGCATGCAGGCGGTCATCCAGCGCGCCCGGGACGCGGGCGTGCTGCAGCCCGACATCGAGGCGGGCGACTTCTTCGCCATGGTGAACATGGTCGACGGCATTGCCGGATTCGCCCGGCCGGTCAATCCCCAGGTCTGGGAGCGCTACATGGCGCTGATTCTCAATGGCGTGCGCGGCGACGGCGTGCCCCGCCTGGCGCTGGCGCAGCCGCCGCTCACCGAGGACGAAGTGGAGCGGGCCAAAGCCGCGGCGTATACCCCGCGCAAACGGTAGCGCGCATCACACTCGCGGTTTAAAGTTGGTCGCATGACCAACTCTTGGGTGAACTGGGCCGGGGATCAGAGCTGTACCCCGGCGGCCATCGCCGAACCGAGCTCGCCCGAGGACGTCGCGGCAGTACTCGCACAGGCCGACGCGAACGGGCACTCCGTCCGGGTCGCCGGATCGGGGCACTCCTTCACCGAGACCGTGCTCACCGACGGCACCCTCCTGCGCCTGAACAAGCTGAACCGGATCCTGAACGTGGACCGCGAATCCGGGCTGGTCCGGGCGGAAGCCGGCATCACGCTCAATGCCGCCAGCAATGCGCTGCACCCACTGGGCCTGGCCTTCCCCAATCTCGGCGACATCGACGTGCAGTCCATCGCGGGCGCCACCGCGACCGGCACCCACGGAACCGGATCCAAGCTGCAGAACCTCTCTGCCGCACTGCATTCCGTCGAGCTCATGCTCGCCGACGGCAGCCGGGTCGAACTCAACGAGCAGACCGACCCCGACGGCTGGCGCGCCGCCCGCGTGAACGTGGGCGCGCTGGGCGTGGTCACCGCCGTGACCCTGCAGATGGTGCCGTCCTTCGTCCTCGAGGGCATCGAACGGCCGGTCCCGGTCGAGGAGGTGCTGGCCGATCTCGACAGCTACGTCGAGGGCAACGAGCACTTCGAGTTCTATATGTTCGCCCACAGCCCGCTGGCAATGACCAAGCGCAACAACCGGGTCGAGTTGCCCGAGCAACCGCGCGGCAGGGCCGTGGACTGGTTCTCCGACATCCTCATGACCAACTACACCTTCGACGCGCTGTGCCGGCTCACCCGCCGCCGCCCCAGCCTGATCCCGCTGATCCAGCGCAGCGCCGCCTACGCGGGCAGCTACCGCCGCCAGGTCGAGCGCTCCTACCGGGTCTTCGCCAGCCCCCGCCTGTTCCGCTTCACCGAGATGGAATACGCACTGCCACGCGAGCATTCGGCCGACGCCATCCGCGAGATCAAGGAGGTGGCCAAGCATTTCGACACCCCGATGCCGATCGAGGTGCGCTGGGTCGCCCCCGACGACGCCTTCCTCTCCCCCGCCGGCGGCCGCGAGACCTGCTACATCGCCGTACACCAGTACCAGGGCATGAACTACGAGCCGTATTTCCGCGCCTGCGAACGCGTCTTCGACCGCTACAACGGCCGCCCGCACTGGGGCAAGCGGCACTTCCAGACCGCCGCGACCCTGCGCGAGCGCTACCCGGACTGGGACAGGTTCGCCGAGGTCCGCCGCCGCTTCGACCCGAAGGGGCGCTTCACGAACGAGTACATCGAGCGCGTCCTGGGTCCCGTGCACTGAAAGTGCCGGCCACCGCGCACCGAAAGAGTGCAGATGGCGCGCCGAAAGAGGACTACTATCGATTGCTGAAAGATCGCTGTAACTGCCCGAGCGTGACCGACGTAGGGAGGGTTCCGATGCCTGAGCGGCGGATCGAAGTAGGGAACCACGACGATGCCCACTGATGACGACTCCGATGACAAGGTCGAACGCCTGACCGACGATCTGCGCACCACCGCCGACGATCTGACCACCGACCTCGGGGTCACCGCCTCCGACCTGAGAGAGCGAGCCGAATCGGCGGCGGGAGCGCTGGCCGAGCGGGCCAGCGGCGCCGCCGCCGAACTGGCCGACCGGGCACAGAGCGCGGCCGCCGATCTCGCCGACATGGCGAAGGCCTTCGCCGACAAGATCACTCCCGAGGATCTCCAGAGCACTCTGGAATCGGTGCGCGCCAACCTCGACCACGCCGCCCAGGACGTGCTCGCCGCGGTCAACGAGATCGTCACCGCCCTCAAGAACAGGGCCGGCGGAAAGTAGTACACACTCGACCCCGGTTCCGGGCCGCACGGCCCGGAACCGGGGTTGTTCGCTTTCATCCGGCCGCTTCGTTCGTTCCGGACGACCCCGCGGGGTTGCCGATTGTGTGCCATCACCGACCAACCGTCCGGAGTGATGCGCGTCAAGGGGGCTGTGCCAGGTGCGCGCCACACCGCGACCAGCCCTTAAACTCCCATTCAGAAGATAACGAAAACGTCTCGGATTGGATCAAGCGCGCATCATGCTCAAAGGCTTCAAAGACTTCCTGATGAGGGGCAATGTCATCGATCTCGCGGTGGCCGTGGTCATGGGCACGGCCTTCACCGCCATTGTGACCTCGGTGACCAAGGGTGTGATCGAGCCGCTGCTGGCCACCCTCGGCGGCAACAAGGAATACGGCCTGGGCTTCCAACTCCTGTCCGACAAGCCGTCCACCTTCGTCGCCCTCGGTCCGATCATCAGCGCCGGCATCAATTTCCTGTGTGTGGCCGCGGTCCTCTATTTCGTGCTCATCCTCCCGATGAACACCCTCAAGAACCGGCTCAGCAAGCCCACCGCGGTGAAGGCCGATCCCACCGAACTGGAGCTCCTCACCGAGATCCGCGACCTGCTGGCGAAGCAGAACGCGAACAAGTGAGCCGCACACCCCGGGTAGTCTTAGCCAGGTTGTTGCCAGCAGCTTGACCTTTGCCTAGCCGAGGAGGCGGAAGACGTGGGCCGCATCCCACCCCGGGAACAGTCGGACGATCTGGCGAACCGGGTGGAGCCCGCGCCGGCGAGCCGGTGGGCCATGCTCGCCGTGTTGTGCGCGAGTCTGCTGCTGGTGGCCATGGACGCGACCATCCTCAATGTCGCGCTGCCTTCGCTCATCGATCACATGGCGCCCACTCCGATGGAACAGCTCTGGATCGTCGACCTGTACGGCCTGGTGCTGGGCGGCCTGCTCATCACCTGCGGCGCGATCGGCGACCGCTACGGCCGCAAGCGGCTGTTCCTGTCCGGCTTCGTGCTTTTCGGCCTGGCCTCGATGGTGGCCGCGACGGCGCACGCGCCCGCGCAGCTCATCGCGGGGCGCGCGCTGCTGGGCGTCGGCGGGGCCATGGTGATGCCGTCCACCCTCTCGCTGATCCGCAATATCTTCTCCGATGACCGGGAACGCACGCTGGCCATCGGCATCTGGGCCTCGGTCGCCGGTGCGGGCGCGGCCATCGGCCCGCTGGTCGGCGGCCACCTGGTCGAGGCGTTCGGGTGGTCGGCGGCCTTCTGGCTGAATGTGCCGGTGGTGATCATCACGGTGGCCGCCGGACTGTGGCTGCTGCCGGAATACCGATCGCCGCAGCACGGCAGCCTGGACTGGGCGAGCGCGGCGCTGTCGGTGCTGGGCGTCGTGGCGCTGGCGTGGGGGATCAAGCATGTGGCCAAGGGCAATCCGGCCCCGATCGATCTGGTGATCATGGCCGCCTCGGTGATCCTGCTGGGGTTGTTCGCCTATCGGCAGCTGAAGTCGCAGGATCCGCTGCTGGATGTGCGGCTGTTCCGCAATCGCGCGTTCACCGCGGCGGCGCTGGCCACCCTGCTGGCCATGCTGGCCATCGGCGCGGCACTGTTCCTGATCTCGTTGTGGCTGCAATACATTCACGGCTACTCGCCCTCCCAGGCGGGCATGCGCACGCTGCCCGCGGCGCTGGCCACCCTGTTCGGCTCGCTGTCCACCCCGTGGCTCATGCAGCACGTGAGCGTGCGCGCGCTGATGGGCGTCGCACTGGGCGCGCTGGCCGGGGGTTTCGCGGTGCTGGCGGCAGTGCCGGACACCACCTATCCGACTGTCGCGCTGGTGCTGGTGTGCCTGGGCATCGGTGACGGCATCGCCATCACCACCGCGGCCGCGGTGCTGGTATCGGCGGTGCCGGCCGAGCGCGCCGGCCAGGCGGGCGCGGTCGAGGAGACCAACTACGAGCTGGGCATCGGCCTGGGCGTCGCGCTGCTGGGCAGCATTCACGGTCGTCTGTTCACCGGCCACATGACCGGATTGCCGCTGCAGGGCGACGATCTGGCCGAGGCGCGCGGCTCGGTGGGCGGCGCGGCCCATATCGCCGAGAGGATCGGCGGACCCACCGGTGACGAGGTGCTGCGCATCGCCCAGCACGCCTACGATGCCGCGCTCACCACCACCTCCTGGATCTCGACCGCCATGGTGGGCACGGTCGCGGTGCTCACCGTGATCCTGGTCCCGCGCGGCTTCAAGGCCACCGCCGCGCACTGATCGGCACGCCGTATCCGGTTATGCCAGTGACACTTTGAGCTGGGCCAACGCCGAGCGGATGCGTGCCTTCACCGCCGGCAGCCCGATGCCCAGCTGCGCCGCGACCTGTGGGTAGGTGAGACCGCCGTAGAAGGCCAGCACCACCGATTCGCGCTGATAGGGGGTGAGCGTGGCCAGGCCGCGACGGATGGCGCGCTCGTCGTGGCGGCGCAGGATCTCCTCGGCCACCACATCGATGGCGGGCCGGTAATCGCAGACGCCCCAGCGGTGTTCGTGCCCGGCCGCACTGCATTCGCGCCGCACCCGGTCCACCGCCTGATGGTGGGCCAGGGTGGTGAGCCAGGTCAGGGCATTGCCGCGGGCCGGGTCGAAGGCAGCGGCGCTGCGCCAGACCTGCAGGTAGACCTCGTGACAAGTTTCCTCGGCATATCCGGTGTCGCACACGATGTTCAGGGCTCGGGAGTAGACGAGGCCGCGGGTGCGGCGATAGAGCTCCTCGTAGGCATCCCGATCGCCCGCGCCGATCCGGCGTACGAGCGGATCGAATTCACTGCCGCGCCGGGTGGATCGGGACGCGGCGGGCCGGACGGATGGGCTGGGATGCGAGTGGGTTGCCGGGTGGGCAGCGGAATATTTCGATGCACGTGAGGAATTCACGATTGCCCCCAGATCGACGGAAAGCGAGCACAAACTTGCCGAAACGAGCCGTCGAGGACTGGGACGGTCGCCAACCGCGAACGGAAACCGGCCGGGGACAGGGGCTTTCGGTTCCGCCAACTCACCAGGCTACTCCACGACCACCCTGTTCCCGCCGTGATCTATTTTCGGGGATGGAATTCCGGGCAAAGTGTGCGAATCCGTCGCCGATCAAATCCGCAGGCCCAGTTCGACTATGCCGTGGGCGACCGCGTGCACGGTGACGCGATTGCGCCGCGCGTGGGCGCGGATGAGTGCGAAGGCGGCATCGGGGGTGGTGTGGCGGGCGTGCGCGATCACGCCCTTGGCCTGTTCCACCACGATGCGAGTGGTGAGGGCGTGCTGTAACTGCTCGGTCACCCGCTGCTGGCGCTGCACCAGGTTGGCGGTGACGATGTGGCCGGTGGCCATCCCCGCCAGCAGCGTGGCGACCGAGAGGTCCTTGCCGGTCCAGTGCCGCGGGTCGCGGGAATACAGGCTCAGCACACCCGCTTCGGTGTCGTCGAGGCGCATGGGGACCGCGGCCACCGAGGAAATCCGGTGCCGCCCGGCCAGACTCGTGTACTCCGGCCACATGTCGCCGTAGCTACCGATATCGGTGACGGTCACCGACGCGCCGCAGGCGTGGGCGACCACGCCGGGTCCGCGGGCGTGATCGCGCTGGCAGACCTCCAGATCCAGCAGCTCCTCGGGGATGCCGCCGAAGAGTTCAGACCGGTCACCCCGCAGTTTCGGGGACAGCGCCACCGTCACACCGCCCGGTTCCAGCACATCGATGGCACTCTGCATCAATTCGTCCAGAATATGGGGCAGTTCGGTTGCCGCCGGTAGCAGTCGCGCGAACCTGGCCAGCACCGCCACCAGCAACTCACTGTCGGACACCGTGATCACCCCTCGGCGAACGTCGGGGCGCCCGCCATGAAAGTCTTCCTGTGCCGCTCTTGCCGTCAGCTCATGGTATTTGCCGGGCGGGGTGCTGCGGAACAGTTGCGCTCATTCGGCTTCGATCCGAATCTCCCGCTCCACCACCCGCCGCGCCACCTCCACCAGGGAAAGCCCATGGGTGAAGGCGTATCCGCGCAGGCGGGCATAGGCATCGGCGATCTCGATGCCGAGCCGGGCGCTGGTCATCCCGGCCGCCTGGTGAATCCACCGGCTGGACAACGGCTGTGCCCACTGCCGGGCGTCGTCGCCGGTGGCCAGCACCAGGCTGGCGGTGACCAGATCCGCGATGTGCAGCGCCGCCGACAGCAGTCGCGGCCCCGGCCGCCCGACCGAATCGCGGTACAGATCCACCGCGCCCAGCCGAATCGTGCCCAGCCGCAAGGGCATTGCGAACAGGGAACCCGACACCGGCTCCCCCGAGAGCGCCTCGGCGAACCCGGGCCAGTGCTCGCAGTCGGCGCTCAGATCGGTGATCACCACCGGCACCCCCTCGGCCACCGCCGAGACCGCGGGCCCCTCCCCCGCGGTGGCCTGCGCCCCCTCCACCCGCTCCGCGAAAGCGTCACTGGCACACCAGGGTTGCATGCCGGCGTCGCGTTCCTCGAGCACGATGGCCGCGCGCCGGACCGGCAGCACCCGCACACACGCGGTGCACACCGCGCTCAGACCGCCGCCGGCATCACGCACGGCGCGCAGGAACTGTCCCGTCAGCTGGTCGAACTGCGACGAAGCCATCACCATCGAACCGCCCCACAATCATCGCCCGGCGATGAGTAATTCGGTGCCCGGGGCCAGTATCACCGTCACAGCTCGACAACGAACAGGGCCGAAAGTCACTGTGGCGGAGGATGGTCAGGGCTGATAGGCCACACCGAGCCGGGACAGGCCGCGCAGGTCGTAGGTGTGGGTGGCGACCGCGCCCAGCAGCAGACCCACGGTGAGGCCGAACACCGTCATCCAGATACCGGTGCTCAGACCCGCCTCCAGGTGCCCGTCGAAGAACAGGATGGCGCGCACCGACAGGTAGATCTGGTGCATGGGCTCGAAGCTGGACAGCGCCGCGATCCAGCGCGGAATCGCCTCCACCGGAATCGAACCCGACGAGGACGGCAGGCCCAGCACCACGAAGACGATCATGTTGATCAGCAGCCCGGCGGTGCCGAAGGCCGCCAGCACCGACAGCCCGGTCACCCCCACCGCGATGATGGCCAGCGTGCCGTAGAGGAACAGCGGCAGCGGCTGGTCGATCGGCATGCCGAAGAGCCTCGCGATGCCCATGAACATGCCCGAGAGGACCGGTGCGGTGATGACGGTGATGGCCCACTTGACCAGCAGGGTGCGCCAGCGGCTGATGGACGCCGGCTCCGGCGCGCGGAACCACGGGCCGTACTCGGCCGGGGCGTAGCCGAGCACATTGTCGATCATGGAGTGGATGATCATGGCGCCGCTGAAGCCCGCGAACAGCAGCACGAGGGTGTAGAAGAACGCCGACAGGCCCTGGCCGGTGCCCGCGGGCAGCGGCCGGTACGGACTGACCACGACGTCGACGGGCTTGGCCAGCTGCAGCCGTGCCGCGCCGGACAATTCGGTCGCGGGAGCGCCCGCCTTGGGCGCCAGCTTGGCCTTCACCTGATCGGTGAGCTGCGCACCGACGGTCGTATTGACCTGCGCCATGGCGCGATCGGTGATGCGCTGCATGATCGAGGACGCGTAGGTGCCCGCACGCGGATTGGTCTGCACGGTGATGACCGGGCGCTCCACGTCGCCGGGGACCACCGAGGCCGCCGCCAGAATGGACAGCCGCTTGGTGAAGTCGCTCGGAATGATGATGGCGCCGTAGATCTGGCCGTTGCTCAGCTGCTGGCGGGCGTCATTGATGCCGACCAACCGCAGATCGATCCTGTCCTTCGGAATCTGCTCGGTCAGCGCACCGGTGATCTGGTCGCCGACATTGAGGGTCTTGCCGTCCATCACGTCGCCCACATCCTGATTGACCAGGGCGACCGGGAAGTCGTGCAGGTTCTTCTCCGGATCGGAGGTGTAGCCGAGGTACATGGTGCCGATCAGCGCCGCGAGCAGCGTGAGCACCAGCATCGGGCCGATCCAGCCGCGCAACGGCACGGCCCGCTGGGCCGGGGTCGCCGCCGGGGTCGCCGTGGCCTCCGGGCCGGTCGGGGAGGCACTGTCATTCGCCATGCGACGAATGTAGGCAGCGACAACAAAGTAGTCAACGCCAACATCCCCGAGTGTGTCCGATATCCTGCTCTCACCATGAGCATCGCCAAGCGCAAAGCCCGCGAGGTGGTGGAGCGCGCGCGGTCCTACCACCACGGGGACCTGCGCGCCGAACTACTCCGGCGCGCCGAGGAGACCCTGCGCGGCGCGGGTGTCGACGGCCTGTCGCTGCGGCAGCTCGCCCGCGACACCGGCGTCAGCCACGCCGCGCCCAGCCGGCACTTCCGCGACAAACAGGCACTGCTGGACGCGCTGACCGTAGCCGGATTCGAGCGGCTCGGAGCCGGCTTCGAGAAGGCCGCCGCCACCGGCGCCTTCCTGGAGCGCCTGCACGCCATGGCCCACACCTACCTGCGCTTCGCCATCGACAATCCGGCACTGCTGGCACTCATGTTCGCGCGCAAGAACAGTCCGACGCCGGCCATCGGCGAGGCCGCCGCCCGCGCCTTCACCGTGCCCATCGAAATGGTCACCGATGCGCAGGCGAGCGGCGAGGTGGTGCCCGGCGACGCGCGGCGCATCTGCCTGTCGGCGGTCGCCGCGCTGCACGGACTGGCCGCCATCATGGGGTCGGGCCTGGTCGACGCCGAGGAGGCCGACGGTCTCTTCGACGAGATGGTCAGCCACATGATGAACGGTTTGCGTCCGCGACGCTGACGCCGCGTCCGCGAACCGGGCTGCGGAGATCCGCGAACCGGAATCCGTGGGCCCGCACCCGTAACCTTTCAGGTGTGGCGATCGAGAAACGACAGTGACGATCGAAGGCAGGCAGTACGGCGGACGCGCCGTGACCGAACGAAAAGCCGAGCGCCGGCAGCGCTTCCTCGACGCGGCCATCCAGATTTTCGGTGAGCGCGGCTACGCCAACTGTTCGCTGGCCGATGTGTGCGCGGCCGCCGGACTGTCCAAACGCCAGTTCTACGAGGAGTTCCAGACCCGCGAGGACGTGCTGGTCGCGGCATATGACCAGATCCAGGACCAGGCCGGCGCCGCGCTGGCCACCGCCCTGAGCGCCATGGGACCGGACCCGGACCCGACCGACACCGTGACGCGGGCCCTCTCGGCCTTCCTCGGCTCGATCGGCGCCGACCCGCACCGCGCCAAGGTTGCCTTCGTCGAGGTGGTCGGTGTGAGCGAGCGCATGGAGCAGCACCGGCGCGATCGGCGGCACGCCTGGGTCGCCACCCTGTATCTGGCGGTGGAACCGCTGGCCGGTTCGGGCGCGCGGGTGCGCGGCGCGGGCGAGCTCGCGGGCAGCGCCCTGATCGGCGCGATCAACGGCCTGGCCCACGAGTGGCTGCTGTCCGAGCCGCGCCCGCCGGTGAGCGACCTGGTGGAAGTGCTCGTCCCCATGGCGGTTTCGCTCATCGTGCGGGATCCGGCCTAGGCGGTCACCTCACACCGAGCCGGTCACATCAGCTGCCGCATGAAGTAGGTGTACTCCAGCGCGCTGGTGTGCGCCTTCTCGTCGTTGTTCGCGCCGGACCCGTGGCCGCCCTGGGTGGCCTCGTAGAACAGGTACGGATCGCCGAATTCGGCTAGTCGGGCGGCGAACTTGCGCGCGTGCTGGGGCCCGACCCGGTCGTCCTTGGTGGTCGTCCAGATCAGCGGCTCGGGGTACTGCACGCCCTTCTTCAGCTGTGCGTACGGCGAAATGGACGCGAGGAAGGCACGTTCGTCCGGATCGGCCACCGATCCGTACTCCCCCACCCAGGACGCGCCCGCCGCGATCTGCTCGTAGCGGACCATGTCCAGCAGCGGAACCTGGATGTCCACCGCACTCCACAGGTCGGGATGCTGCGTGAATTCGACACCCATGAGCAGCCCGCCATTGGACCCGCCCTGGATCCCCAGCCGCCGCGGCGAGGTGATCTTGCGCGCGACGAGATCACCGGCCACGGCCGCGAAGTCGTCGAAGGCCTTCTGCCGGTGGGTCTTCAGGGCCGCGTCGTGCCAGGCGGGCCCGTATTCGCCGCCGCCGCGGATGTTCGCGATGACATACGCGCCACCGTGTTCCAGCCACGACTTGCCGAGTAGCCCGTTGTAGCCGGGCGTGGACGAGGAGGCGAAGCCGCCGTACCCCCACAGGATCGTCGGGGTGCTGCCGTCATATGGCAGCGTGGCCGGATGCACGATGAAGTAGGGCACCTTGGTCCCGTCGGGCGAGGTGGCCTTCAGTTGCTCCACCACGAACCCGGACGAATCGAACCGTGCGGGTGCGGCTTTCACCTGGTTCAGCCGTCCGGTCGCGGTGTCCAGGCTCCAGATGGTGGACGGGGTGAGCATCGAAGTAACCGAGAGGTAGGCCGTCTCGCCCTGGGAATCGGCGTCCACGCCGGAGACGGTCGCATTGTCGGGCAGGGGAACCGGTGCGGACGTCCAGCCGCCGTCGGGCTGCGGGGTATAGACGGTGGCGCGGCCCTTCACGTCGTAGAGCGAGGTCACCACCACGTGGTCCCGGGTCGTCATGACCCCTTCGAGGGTCTCCTGCGGCCCGGGTTCGTAGACGAGCGTGACCTTCGGCTGATCCGGGTGCGCGGTCAGGTCGTCGGCGTCGAGGGACACCAGTGAGCCGGACTTGAAGGTGGCACCGGCGGCGGTCCAATCCTGTTGCAGCGCAACCAGCACCCGATTGCCGACCATGCCCTGGAGCCCGGACTTCGCCGGCAACCCCAGCCGCAGGGGCTGCGCGCCCGCGAGCAGGCTGACCTCCGACTCGTAGAACGACGGCCGCCGCTCCACCAGGTTCATCCGCCGCCCTGCCCCGTTGTCCAGCAGCACCGCCGCGGTGGCGAGCCCATCACCCTGGCTGCCGCGGGCGATCTCCACCGCCTGGTCGAGCGCCTGCCCGCGCCCCAGACGCTTCACGACGTACGGATAGCCCGAGGTGGTCTTCTCCCCCGGCTGCCATTCCCGCGACACCAGCAGCGTGTCGGTGTCCACCCAGGTGGCGTACTGCTTGCCGCGGTCGAGCACGAATCCGCCGGCCACGAACGTCCCTGTCCCCAGATCGAATTCGCGCAGTGTGACGGCGTCCTCGCCACCCTCGGACAGCTCGACCAGGCATCGCCGATGGGTGACCGGGTCGCAGGACATGCCCTTCCACACCCAGTTCTTGCCCTCGTCGCGGGCCAGGGCGTCGAGATCCAGAACGGTGCGCCACTGTGGTTGCGGCGATTCGTAATCCGCGACCGTCGTCTCCCGCCAGATGCCCCGCTGATGGTCGGCGTCCTGCCAGAAGTTGCCGATCATCCCGTCGTGGAACTCCGGCACCGGCAGGCGATCGGCCGCATTCGCCAGCGCCTTCGCCTGGGCCAGATTGTCGGCGTAGCGCGAATCCTGTTCCAGCACGCCGAGGGTCTTCGTGTTCTCGGCCGCCACCCACGATTGCACGCGGGGACTGTCCAGCTCCTCGAGCCACTGATACGGGTCGCTCGCCGTGCTCGATCCCCCGCACGCGGCCAGCAGGACCACCGCCAGACCCGTGAGGGCGGCCCGGATTCCGCTCTTGCTCCAAACCATGAAATCCCCCATCCCATGATCACGAGGCGACCCCGATCGGGGCGTCAGCGAGCCACCCTACCGCCACCCACCGACAACCTGTCGATGCCTCCTGCCGACAACCTGTCTGCGCCTCCTGCCGACAACCTGTCGGTGCCGGGCGGCAAGATCACGGGCATGACCGACGAGGAGAGGCGCTGGGCCGATCCGCACGCCACCACGGCGGTGCGGAAGTTCCTGCGCCGGCACCGTCGAGCGGTGGAGACCGTGCTGACGGCGGCCCGGCTCGACGGGCTGGACGAATTCGCCGATGCCGCAGCGGAATACGCCGCCAACCCCGGCGGGCCGGTCACGCCGGAGGGCGCGGCGGTGGTGTTCGCCATCGCACAGCAGGCGGCGATCGCGTATCGGACCGGGCCACAGCGGGAGCAGGAGTTCATCGACCGGTTCATCGACAGCTGGATGAACGAGCACGGGTACGCATTCGCGACCGCGGTCGCCGAGACACGGCGGGGCCTGTGCATCGAGAAACCCGAGCCGCGCGCGGGTCGGATGACACCCTGGCTGCGGGCGATCACGCCAGGCGAGGAGCCCGAGCCCGCCGCGGAGACATTGAGTCTCCGGGTGCATGCCCGGCTAGGTGCGCAACCTTCTTCTCCCGGCGGGGACACACCACACGCCCCCGCGGACCCGAAATCGGTGACCACCGACCAGATTCGGCGACTGGAGGCGGCCATGGTGGACGGCCGGCGATGGCGGGCCGCGGCACACCGGCGGCTGGTGCTCGAGGATCCCGCGCTCGGTCAGCTGGCCCGGCGGCTGGTGTGGGCGAGCTTCGACGGCCGCGGCACCGTGACGGGCACGTTCCGAATCGATGCCGAGGGCGGGCTCCGGACCGTGGACGAGAGGCCCGCCGAGCTGCCGCGCGAGACGCTGGTGGGCGTGGCCCACCCGCTGCACCTCGCGGAATCCCTGGCAACGTGGCGGAATACGTTCGCCGGCAACCGATTACGCCAGCCGTTCGAGCAGCTGGAGCGATGCACGTTCACCCTCACGCCGGAGGAGGCGGAAGCGGATCACCTGTCCCGATTCATCGATCGCCAGGTCCGCACCGATCGGGTGTTCGGACTGCAACAGCTGGGCTGGGAGTTGTCCGGAGCGCTCCTGTATCGCCGGTTCGGCCCTTCCAAGGAGGTGGCCGTCACGCTGGACCCCGGGCTCGCGGGCGGTTATCGCTACGAGCCCGAACTCCAGCGGGTGCTGGCGGTGGAGCTCCGGGGCGGCACGTTCGGGTCGTTCGATGCCGTCACCGCCTCGGAGCTGATCCGTCAGCTGGACCGGCTGGCGGCGTGACGTCCGGCGCGGCGCCCGAAGAAGGAGCCCGCGCCGAGCTGGGTGCCGCTGGCATAGCCCTTGCCGTCCTGGGCCAGGGTGGAGGCGGTAGCGCCCGCCGCGTAGAGCCCCGGAATCGCTGATCCGTTGTCCCGCAGCACTTCCGAGTCGGCCGAGGTGCGCAGGCCGCCGAGGGTGAAGCCCGCGTACAGCGCCTTGCCCAGGGTCAGGTCGAAGGCCGCCCACGGCCCGTGATCCTGCGGCTCGAGCCATTCGGCCGCCTTGTGGAAATCGGGATCCTCGCCGCGGGCCGCGTTCTCGTTGTAGCGGTCGAGGGTGGATCGCAGTGCCTCGTACGGGATTCCGAGCGCGGTCGCCATCTCCTCGACGGTCTCCCAGCCGTCGATGAACGGCGCGAGCGGGAACATGGGCCGTTCCATGTGCTCGGAGTCCACGATCAGGTAGGCCACCGCGCCGGGCTGATCGAGCACGAAGGCGGAGGTCCGCGCGTGATAGGAATCTTCGGCGACGAAGCGTTCGCCCCGCTGGTTCACCACGATTCCGGTCAGCAGCTTCGCGGGCGGATACACGGGCGCGGTGACGAAGGCCTGGTCCATCATGCGGGTCACGCCGCCCGCCGAGACGCCGAGCCGGATGCCCAGCCCGTCGTCGAAGGGCGTCCCGAGCACGAAGGGTTTCTCGGTCAGCCACGGCACGTGCTCGGCCACCATGTCGGTGTTCATGACGAAGCCGCCGGCGGCCAGCACCACCGACTTCGCCCGCACCGCACCGGTGGTGCCGAGGTGCTTCCAGCTGACGCCGGCCACACTGCCGTCGGCCTCGGTGATCAGGTTGGTCACGCCGGTCTCGTACCGCACCTCGACGCCGAGCGCGGCGGCCCGCTTCACCAGCAGCTCGATGATCATGGCCGCGCCCTGGGTGTCTCCGGGCACCGGAACCTTGTGCCCGCGCGGCGCGGGCGTCGCCTGATCCCGGTAGGGCCAGACCTTTTCGTTACCGGTGTACATCAGCCCCTGGGTGCCGGGCTGGATGACCGCCTTCTCCGGGTAGTAGCTGCGCTCGAATTCGAAGCCCAGGCTCTCCAGCCAGTCGAAGTGCTCGACGCTGCCGTCGCAGTAGGCGCGGATCTTGTCCGGTTCGGGATCGCGCGCCACCGACAGCAGGTACTTGTACATCTCCTCGGCCGAATCGTCGTGACCGGTCGCCCGCTGCACGGCGGTGCCGCCACCGAGATAGAAGTGCCCGCCCGCCAGCGCGGTGGTGCCGCCCGCTACACCGGCCCGCTCCAGGACGAGTACGCGAGCCCCGTTGGCGGCCGCCTCGACCGCCGCGCAGCCGCCCGCGATGCCGAATCCGGCCACGACCACGTCGACTTCGTCGGACCACTCGGTAATCGACGCCGCCGCAAGGGTTTCCGGGATCTGTGTGCTCACTGCGCATCCTTCTTGATCTGCTCGAAGAACAGCCGCATGTTCGGCCCGATCTCGGCGAGTTCGATGAACGGCACGCCCGAGGCCGCGCCTTCGAGGTAGGCGAAACGCATCTGCCCGCCCATGTTGCCCTGCTGCACCACCGGGATCCCCTGCGCCGCAGCGTCTTTCAGCGCGGCGTCGAAGTCGTCGGGTTCCAGGCAGACGTGGTGCAGGCCGGGTCCGCCGCGTTCGAGGAATTCGGTGTAGATGGAGCGGCCCCGCACCGGCTGGATGAGTTCGAGCTGGGTGTCGCCGCTGTAGGACAGCGAGATGTGCGCGGTGAAGTCGGCGGGTTCGCCGCGGTAGACGCAGCTCTCGGGCCCGAAGTGGACCTCGGGCATGCGCATCCAGCCGCCGGCGCCCATGGTGGTCTTCAGGAACTGTTCACCGGCCGCGATGTCCTCGACCACCCAGGCGATCTGGGTGACCGGGCCGCGGGCCACACTTGTGCTGTCCACCCGGGCAGTTAATCACAATCGCTTAAATTGGCAAGGGTTACTCGTCGTCGGGATCCGGATCGGACGGCGCCGTCCACCCTTTGTTGCTGAGGCCATAGAACGTCGAGACCAGCAGATACAGCACCAGAGCCGTGATCGGCGACAAGAACCCGACCCCGATGCACACCGCGTAGACCAGGATGCCCGGCCAGGCCCGCCAACTCTCGCGCCGCGCGTAATCCGCACCCAGACCGGGCTTCAACATCTCCGGCCGCTTCGCCAGCCGCCACCACATGGGCGCCCACGGCACGGTCATCATCACCCCGACGATCCCGTACAGCGCCACCGCCACCACGGCGTCCCGGCGCGTCCCGTGCACCACATTGTCGGCCACCACCATCGTCGGGAACGGCACCAGCGAAATGCCCAGTAGCAGCATCAGATTCCACCATCGCAGCACGTGGTCGATGCGCCGCAATCGCCCGAAGAAGGTGTGGTGGTTCATCCACACGACGCCGATCGTCATGAACGACGCCAGATAGGCCACGTACGCCGGCCAGATGTGCGCCAGCGCCTGCAGCAGGCGCCCGGGCTCGTGGTCGGGCACCCGGACTTCCAAAATCAACAGGGTGATGGCAATCGCCATCACCCCGTCGCTGAACGCTTCCACCCGGGCGGTTCCGGCGAGCGTGCGATCCGGAACCGATCCGTCACTCATGGACGGAAGCGTAACCCGATTCCGTGATCGCTTCAGATCGCTTGGCCCGCTTGATGGTTCGAACCGTGATCGCCATCAGCACCACGGTGACCCCGATCATGAGCGCGCTCGACAGCCAGGCCATGGTGTGGATGGGCAGCCGGTAGGCGAGCACCACCCGCAGCACGGACTCACCGACCAGGCCTGCGCCCCACATCCCGGCGATCCGGTTGTGCACGCGGCGCACCAGCGGGTTGGTGCGGAAGTTGTGCTCCATCTCCGCGAGCTTCGCCGGTGAGTTCGCGAAGGCCTTCCGGGCCGCCACGTAGGTCAGCGGCTTGCCCAGCAGTGCGCTCACCCCGAACGCGAGACCGATGACGGCGGTGGTGAGCGAGTCCCGCACGATCATCATCCGGGCGTCGCCGCTGATCAGCGAGCTGGCGATGCCGAAGACGAAGCCCGCCAGGATGAGTGCGGCCAGGGCATCGACGCGCCGTGCCCGGATCACCTCGACCAGGACCACGACGCCGGAGAACACCGCGCCCGCCAGCAGCGCGAGGAAATCGGAGTACCCGGCCCAGTGCAGGAGGTAGTACGCCGCGAGCGGCACCGCGATGTCACGGGCGGTGGGTGCGAGCATGCGCAGCAGGTTCGGCCGGTCCTGCGACTTCGGCGCGGGCACTGCGGCGATGTTGTCGGCCATGGTCGGAACTCCTGTAATCGGTTTGTGCGCTACAGGAATGACGCTACGGTCGCGCCGACCTCGCCGAATCTGCCAACCATCACCTCCCGGCCATGACAGTTGTCATGCCGGCGCCGGACACGCCGTCCGCCGCCATCCCCGCTTCGGGCCGGCGGAAGACGATGATTTCCGGAGCCGGGCGTCGTCTCCATTCCCGGGGACCGAAATACCGATTCGAGGAGTTGACCATGTCCTACGTGACGCAGCCGGGCGATCCGGTCTGGACCGATCTCTTCACCACCGACACCGACAGCGCCATCGATTTCTACGGCGAGCTGTTCGGGTGGAGCGCGGATGTCGCGCCCGAGTACGGCGACTACATCACCTTCCGCAAGGACGGCCTGGCCGTGGCGGGCGGGATGCGCAATGACGGGAACAGCGGGCCCGACCAGTGGACCGTGTACCTGGCCAGCCCGGACGCCGACGCGACCGCGGCGGCCGTCACGGCGGCCGGCGGAATGATCGCGGCGCCGGTGACGGCGGTCGGGGACCTCGGCAAGTTCGGCGTGTTCGGGGACAACGGCGGGGTCGGGATCGGCGTGTGGGAAGCCGGGACCATGGCCGGGTTCGAGCAGCGCGGCGTGGCCGGCGGCGGGCAGTGGGAGGGGCATGTGGGCGCGCCCTCGTGGTTCGAACTGCACACGCGCAACTACGACGACGCCCTGAAGTTCTACCGCGAGGTCTTCGGCTGGAAGGACCCGTTCACCATCGCCGATACGCCCGAATTCCGGTACACCACCATCCATTCCATGACCCCGATGCTGGGCGGGGTGATGGACTCGAGCGGCTTCCTGCCGCCGAGCGTGCCCGGATATTGGACCGTCTACTTCGGCGTCGAGGACGTGGACGCCGCCGTGCGCAAGGTGGCCGAGCTGGGCGGCAGCGTGGTGCGGCCCGCCGAGGACACCCCGTACGGCCGGCTGGCGGCGGTGGCCGACCCGTCCGGCGTGCGATTCAGCCTGGGCGGCAACAAGTCCTGAACGAGCGCTCTTCGGCGTGTACCCGATCGATAGCCGGCCCCGGACAGGACGAACGGCCCGGTCCCCACAGTGACCGGGCCGTTCGGATCATCCCGCGGCGACGTGGTCGGCGCCCCAGCAGCGCTTCGGACGCCGCCGCGGGAAACTCAGCCCCCGGTGACGACGGCGCGCACGCCGGTGGCCAGGGTCTGCTGCCTGCCCAGTCCGGCGACCTCCACGACCACGACATCGCCGTCGCGCAGATAGGGTTTCGGCTCCGGCCGGCTGACCGCGACGCCGGCCGGGGTTCCGGTCAGCACCAGATCACCGGGTTCCAGGGTCATCAGCGTGCTCAGGTACCGCAGCAGTTCGCCAACCCCGGCGACCATATTGCCGGTCGTACCCGCTTGCCGCTGTTGGCCGTTCACCCACAGCTGCAGGCTCAGCGCCTGCGGTTCGGCGACCTCGTCGGGTGTCACCAGCCACGGGCCGATGGGGGTGAAGGTGTCGAAGGACTTGCCCTTCACCCAGGTCGGTTCGCCCGCAATGCCATTGCGCTCGGTGACGTCATTGGCGGTGACATAGCCGCCCACCGCCCCCAGCGCGGTGGCGGCGTCCGGGCAGTCGCGCAGCGCGCGGCCGATCACCACGCCCAGCTCCACCTCGTGGTCGGTGGCGCGGCTGCCGGGCGGCAGCTCGATGGCGTCGTAGGGACCGCTCACCGTGGTGCCCGGCTTCAGGAACACCACGGGCCGTTCCGGAATGGCCGCACCGATGGCGGCGGCGTGGTCGGTGTAGTTGAGCCCGATGCCGATCACCTTGCCGGGCCGGGCAATCGGTGCGCCGACCCGCGCGGCCGGATCCACCTCGGGGAGAGTTCCGGCGGCGAGCGCGGACCGCACCGCGCTCAGCGCCGCCGGATCACCCAGCAGCCGGCCGTCGATATCGGCGGTCACGGACGACAGATCGCGCAGCGCGCCCTCATCATCGATGGCCACGGGACGCTCGGCGCCCCGGGCCCCTACGCGCAGCAGTTTCATACGTCGCCTCCCGGCTGCTTCATTTCTCGGCCCCCGATTGCTCGGCGGCCATGGCCGCCACCCCCGCGCCACCTGGCAGGTGCTCATGCGCTATGCGAATACCCAACTGCTGCAGCAGCATTGCTCCGGCACTCAGGCAGCGCTGTTCGTCCGGCTCGATCTCGATGAGCGAATACGCGGCGGCGAACCCGGTTTCGCGCAACCGGTCCGCCGGCAACGTGTTCCGGCCGCACACGGCGACCACCGGCACCCCCGCGGCCCGCGCGGCCGCCGCCACGCCCGCGGGCGCCTTGCCGTGCAGGGTCTGCTCGTCGAGCTTGCCCTCACCGGTGACGATCAGGTCCACCCCGGCCAGCCGCGCGTCGAAACCGACCAGCTCCAGCATCAATTCGATACCGGGCCGCAGAGTCGCGCCGAGGACGGCGAGCGCGGCGAATCCGACACCCCCCGCGGCGCCGGCCCCCGCCGCGTCGCGCCGATCCGACCCGAGTTCCGCGGCCAGCCGCTGCGCCCACTGCCCGAGCGCGGCGTCCAGCTCGGCCACCTGGGCCGGATCGGCGCCCTTCTGCGGTCCGTAGACCGCAGCGGCCCCATTGGGCCCGGTGAGCGGATTGTCGACATCGCAGGCCACCGTGACCTCGACGCCGTCCATCCGCTCGCGCAGGGCGGTCAGGTCGATGGCGTGCACCCGGGTGAGAGCCGCCCCGCCGTCGCCGATGGGCAGCCCATCCGCGTCCAGCAGCCGGGCGCCGAGTGCCTCCAACAGACCTGCGCCGCCGTCGGTTCCGGCACTGCCGCCGATGCCGAGCACGATGCGGCGGCACCCGGCCGCGACCGCGGCCGCCATCACCTCGCCGGTGCCCCGGCTGGTGGCGGTCATCGGTCGCAGCCGGCCTTCCGGCAGCCGCACCAGGCCCGACACATCCGCCATCTCCACGACCGCGAGATCGTCGCGGCGGGCGTAGGCGGTCAGCACCGGTTCCCCGGTCGGCCCCGACGCGGTCAGCGGGACCGCGTCGAAACCGGCTGCGAGCGCGGCGGCGACGGTGCCGTCACCGCCGTCGGCCACGGGCACGACCGCCACCGAGGCGTCGGGACGCGCCCGCCGGATTCCGGCTCGCACGGCGGCCCCGACCTGCGCCGCGGTCAGCGAGCCCTTGAATTTGTCGGAGGCGATCAGCACACGAGCCATGGGAATCCTCTAGTCCAGCGGGACGGTTGCGGTCGGGGCGTCGACGAAGGCCGAGGCCAGCTCCTCGAACTCCACGACCTCGTTGATCTCACGCGCGCCCATGGACACATTGGTGACGCGCTCGAGAATGCACTCGACCACGACGGGCACCTTGAATTCGGCCATCAGCGACTTGGCCTTCTCGAAGGCGGGACCGATGTCCTGCGGCTCGAAGACGCGAATCGCCTTGCAGCCCAGACCCTCCGCGACCTTGACGTGGTCCACGCCGTAGCCGTTGACCTCGGGCGAGTTGATGTTCTCGAAGTCGAGCTGGACGTAGTAGTCCATCTCGAACGCCCGCTGCGCCTGCCGGATCAGCCCCAGGTACGAGTTGTTCACCAGCACATGGATGTACGGGATGTTGAACTGGGCGCCGACGGCCAATTCCTCGATGAGGAACTGGAAGTCGTAGTCCCCGGACAGCGCGACAACCTGCTCGTCCTTGCACGCGGTGGCGACACCCAGCGCGGCGGGCAGGGTCCAGCCCAGCGGACCGGCCTGACCGGCGTTGATCCAGTGCCGCGGCTTGTACACGTGCAGCAGCTGCGAGGCCTGGATCTGCGACAGTCCGATGGTGGTGACGTACCGGGTGTCCCGGCCGAACGCCTTGTTCATCTCCTCGTACACGCGCTGCGGCTTGAGCGGCACGTTCTCGAAGTGCGTCTTGCGCTGTCCGGTCGCGCGGCGGGCACGCACCTGCTTGGCCCAATCGCCGTGGTCGGTCAGACCACCCACGGCGTCAAGGGATTCCGCGACGGCGATGAACTGCTCCAGGGCCGCGCCGGCGTCGGAGACGATGCCGTAGTCGGGTGCGAAGACCCGGCCGATCTGGGTCGGCTCGATGTCGACGTGCACGAACGTGCGGTCCCTGGTGTAGGTGTCGAGACCACCGGTGTGGCGGTTGGCCCACCGGTTGCCGATACCCAGCACGAAGTCCGAGGCCAGCAGCGACTCGTTGCCGTAGATGTGCGAGGTCTGCAGACCCACCATGCCGGCGTTCAGCTCGTGATCGTCGGCGATGGTGCCCCAGCCCATCAGGGTCGGGACCACCGGAACACCGGTCAGCTCGGCGAATTTCACCAGCAGGGCGTCGGCGTCGGCATTGATGATGCCGCCGCCGGCGATGATCAGCGGACGCTTCGCGGCGTTCAGCATCTGCAGCACCTTGGCGGCCTGCGCCCGCGTGGCGGCCGGGCGAGCCACGGGCAGCGGCTCGTAGGTGTCGATGTCGAACTCGATCTCGGCCAGCTGCACGTCGATCGGCAGATCGATGAGCACCGGGCCCGGACGGCCTTCGCGCATGAGCCAGAACGCCTTCTGGAAGGCGCCGGGCACCTGGGCCGGCTCGAGCACGGTGTGCGCCCACTTGGCCAGCGGCTTCGCGATGGACGCGATGTCGACGGCCTGGAAGTCCTCCTTGTGCAGCTTGGACACCGGGGCCTGGCCCGTGATGCAGAGGATCGGAATGGAATCCGCGCTGGCGGCGTACAGACCGGTCACCATGTCGGTGCCCGCGGGGCCCGAGGTCCCGATGCAGATACCGATATTGGCGGGCTTGGCCCGGGTGAAGCCCTCGGCCATGTGCGAGGCGGCCTCGACATGGCGGGCCAGCACGTGCTTGATACCGCCGTGCGCCTTCATGGCGCTGTAGAACGGGTTGATCGCGGCGCCCGGCAGGCCGAAAGCCTGTGTGGCCCCTTCCTTTTCCAGGATCAGGACCGCCGCGTCGACGGTGCGCATGCGCGCCATAATCAGTTCTCCTTGTCCAGCTTGCCGCTCAGGCGCTCGACGCCGCGCAGCAGTGCAGAGTGGTCCAGGTGGCCGTCGCCATTGGCGCGGGCCGAGGCGACCAGCTGCGCGATGAGCGAGCCGGCCGGGGTCACCAGACCGGCCTCGCGCGCGGCAGTGGTGAAGATGCCCATGTCCTTGTGGTGCAGGTCGATACGGAAGCCCGGCGCGAACTCGCGGTTGATCATCTTGTCGCGCTTCTGGTTCAGCACGGCCGAACCGGCCAGGCCGCCGCCGAGCACGTCCAGGGCGGGGCCCAGCTCGACGCCGTAGGCCTCGAGGAAGACCACGGCCTCGGCCACGGCCTGGATATTGCTGGCCACGATGAGCTGGTTGGCGGCCTTCACGGTCTGGCCCGCGCCATTGGTGCCGACGTGCACGATGGTCTTGCCGACGGTGTCGAAAACCGGCTTGGCGGTGGCGAAGTCCTCGGCCGAGCCGCCGACCATGATGGACAGGGTCGCGTTCACCGCGCCCGGCTCGCCGCCGGAGACCGGGGCGTCCAGCAGGCGGAAGCCACGCTCGGCGGCCTGCTTCGCCAGCTCCTGGGTGACATCCGGGCGGATGCTGGAGAAGTCGATGATCAGCGCGCCGGGCTCGGCGGTCTCGAAGACACCCTTCTCACCGGCGAGAACCTCCTGCACGTGCGGGGAGTCCGGCACCATCACGGCGATGACCTCCGCGCCGCGCACGGCGTCCGCGATCGAGGTGACAGCACGGCCACCCGCGTCGACCAGCGGCTGGGCCTGGGCCGGGTTGCGGTCGAAGCCCTTGACGGCGTGGCCGGCGTTCTGGAGGTGGACGGCCATCGGGCTGCCCATGATGCCGAGGCCGATGAAAGCGATGTTGGTCATGATCTGTTCCCTAATCCTCTGTATGGCAAGTTCTCTGGGTCTCTGGACGGCGGGCTACTTCGCGGCGCGACGCTCGCGCGGCAGCCATTCGAAGGCGTCCTCGGAACGGCCGGACGGCTTGTACTCGAGGCCGACCCAGCCCCGGTAGCCGCGCGACGCGAGGTCGGTGAGCTGAAGCTCGAGCTGGAGCTGGCCGGTGCCCGGCTCGTTGCGGCCCGGGTTGTCGGCGATCTGCACGTGGGCGATCCGGTCGGTGTACTCGGAGATCACCTTGTCCACGTCGTCACCGTTCACGGCGAGGTGGTAGAGGTCGGCGAGCAGGCCGATATTGCTGACGCCCGCGTACGCCTGCACCTTGTCGATGACGGCGAGGCCGTCGACAGCCTTCAGCAGCGGGTAGCGCGGCGCGCCGGAGGCGGGCTCGACCAGGATGGTGGCCCCGATCCGGGAGGCGGCCACGGCCGCCGCCGCCAGGTTCTCGACGGCCAGCTCGTCCTGCTGCTCCGGGGTGGCGTCGTCGGCACGGTTGCCGTAGAGGGCGTTGAAAGCCTTGGTGCCCAGTCGTTCTCCGATGCCGACGGTGACATCGATATTGTCCTTGAACTCCGCGGACCGCGACGGCCAGGAGACCAGGCCGCGGTCGCCGCCGGCCATGTCACCGGCGAAGAAGTTGAGGCCGACCAGCTGCACGCCCGCGTTCTGCACGGCGGCGACGAACGCGTCCACGTCCCGGTCCGACGGGACCGCCTCGGCGAAGGGCCACCAGAACTCGATGGCGTCGAATCCGGCCTGCCGCACGGCTTCCGGGCGCTCCAGGATCGGCAGCTCGGTGAACAGCAGCGAACAGTTCACGGCGTAGTTGAGCGAGTGGGTCATCAGGAATCCCTCCAGTTCGTTCCCGCAGCGCTTCCGCCATTTTCCACAATGCGGAAATATTTTTTCGGGATATGAAAAGGCTAGTGCTCCCGAAACAACCCCGTCAAGAGAGTTCCGGGAGCTACCGGCCAGTACGGCACGAGATATACGAAATTGCCGATTCAGTCGCGGATATCGTCGTCCAGGCGCTCGCCCAGATCGTCCTTGCGATCCTCGGCTGCCGCGAACACCGAAGCGCCCGCCTTGTTTCCACCCTTGATCTCGTTGAACACCAGGTTCAACGCGATCGCCACCACCGCGGTGGCGGAGATGCCGGAGTGCATGATCACCCCGAGCCAGGTCGGGAACCTGTCCCAGAACGTCGGCGCCGCAATCGGAATCAGGCCCACGCCCAGGGCCACCGCGACGATGACCATATTGAGGTTGCCGGTGAAGTCCACCCGCGCCAGCGTGCGGATACCGCTCGCCGCCACGGATCCGAACAGGACGATGCCCGCACCGCCCAGCACCGGATACGGAATCCCGGCCACCACCGCGCCCACCACCGGGAACAGGCCCAGCAGTACGAGCACCAAACCGCCTGTCGCGACCACGAATCGGCTCTTGATGCCGGTGAGCGCCACCAGTCCCACGTTCTGCGCGAAGGCGCTGCACGGGAAGCTGCCGAACACCGGCGCGACCGTGGTGGAGAGCATGTCGGCCCGCAGGCCGGCCGCCACCCGCGCCGAATCCACCTCGGTGCCGACGATCTCGCCGATGGCGAGGATGTCGGCGGTGGTCTCGGTCATGATCACCAGGATCACGATGGTCATGGACACGATCGCCCCGGCCTCGAAGGTCGGCCCGCCGAAGTGCAGGATCGGCGGCAGCGCAATGATTTTCGCCTTGCCGACGGCCGAGAAGTCGGCGTGGTGGGTGACCACGGCCAGCAGGGTGCCGATCGCGAGGCCGATCAGGATCGACAGCCGTGAGATCGCGCCCTGGAAGAGCCGGCTGATCACCAGAATGATGAGCAGGGTCAGCCCCGCGAAACCGATATTGCCCATCGAGCCGTAGTCGGCCGCCTTGGGATTGTTGCCCATAGCCCACCGGAATGCGGTGGGCAGCAACGAGAGTCCGATCACCGTGATGATCGTCCCGGTCACCACGGCCGGGAAGAGCCGTACCAGCTTGGCGAAGAAACCGGACAGCACCAGTCCGATCAGACCGGCGACTATGATCGCGCCGAAGACCGGCCGGAGTCCGCCGTCGCTCGCGATGGTGACCATCGTCGAGACACTTGCGAACGAAATGCCCTGCACGATCGGCAGTCTGGAGCCGACCGCCCCGATGCCGAGGGTCTGTAGCAGGGTGGCCAGACCGGAGAGGAACAGGCCCGCCGTCACCAGCAGGGCCATGTCCGAAACCGAGAGCCCGGCCGCACCGCCGACGATCAGCGGCGGTGCGATCACACCGCCGTACATCGTCAGAATGTGCTGAGTTCCGTAGACCACCAACTGGCCCAGGGGATGTCGCGCATCCTCGGGACGGGTGAGGGTCTCTGTCACGCGGCTCTGGTCATCACCCATCGCCGCACCTCCTAGATCAGCACTGAGCCATTCAGCAAAAGCCCGGGGTGGCGAGCCAGGCGTTCCCGGCCTCGTTGGCGTCGTCGCGCTCGACGGTGGCCTCGATCAGGCCGTAGGGACGGTCCGCGGCGATGAAGACCTCGCCCGGGTTGTCGACATTGAAGGGGCTCAGGTCCACCAGGAAGTGGTGCTTGTTCGGGGCCGAGAAACGGATCTCGGCGACCTCGGTGAACTGCTCGAGCACCGCGCGGCCCATGGAGTAGAGGGTCTGCTGCAGCGCCAGCGAGTGCACCACGGCGAACTGCCGCAGGATGGTCTTGAGGATGGCGTCGTAGGTCTTGTCCCAGTCGACGTCGGTGTGGTTGTAGCGCCAGCGGGCCACCAGCGAGGTCGCCATGATGCGGTCGTTGGTCGGCTGCAGGGTGGTGTACTTGTCCTTGAAGAAGCCGTGGAACTCCGAGCCCGTGGTCTTCAGCAGGGTCAGGTCCTTCACGCCGGAGACCACGTGGGCCTTGCGATCCGGGCCGACACCGTCGACATTCACCACGGTGGTGCGTACGCCCCGGCCCGACTTCACGAACGAGTGATCGTGGCCCTGGCCGTCGACCTCGATGCGATCCCAGGCGTACTCCTCGATCTCGACGCGCGCGCCGGTGGCGGTGGGGGCCCGGGAGATGAAGTGGTCGGCGAGGGTGAGGCCGAACTCCTCGATGGAGTGCACGCCCTTCTCCTTGGCGAAGGAGAAGGCGGTGTTCTTCTGGGTGTCGGTGGGCAGCACGTCGCCCTGGTCGCCGGTGATGTGGGCGTCGGCGAAGTCGCCGCGCAGCGCCGAGGAGACGTTGAGGTCGCGGATCTGGTGGCGCGGGGTGTCGCGGTAGACGCGGACGACGCGGTTCTCGGCCTTGCCGTACTGGTTCTGTCCCAGCTTGATTGCCATGTGAGTTCAGCTTCCTCGGTAGGTGGAATAGGCGAAGGGGCTCATCAGCAGGGGCACGTGATAGTGCTCGCCCGCCGCCCCGGCGACCTTGAAGGTGATGGAGACCGACGGGTAGAAGTAGGTCTGATTCGTTGCGGCGGCATAGCTTTCGATGTCGAAGGTGAGCCGGTAGACACCGGCAGCGAGCCCTTCGGGGCCGAGATCGCGGATCCGGCCGTCGTCATCGGTCTTGCCCTCGGCCAGCACCCGCGCGTCCGGGCCGACCTGTTCCAGCCGCACCTCGACACCGGCCGCGGGCTTGCCCAGCGCGGAGTCCAGGATGTGCGTCGTAATGGTGCTCACTGCTCGAATACCTTTCGCAGGCGCAGGACCGCGATCTTGCGCAGCTCCGCGGCCACCACGGCCGCCTCGGTGGCATCGTCGTTGGTGAGGCGCTGGCGCAGGCTCGACAGAATCTGCTCGGCGGACAGGCCGGTGGCGCAGATCAGGAAGACCCGGCCGAAACGCTTCTCGTAGGCGCGGTTGCCGTCCAGCAGCTGCGCGGCGAGGGCCACGTCCTGACCGACCCCGGCCTGCTCCTGGCGCGACCACGCGGATCCGGTGTCGGTGCCCGACACGCGGTCACCGATGCGGGGGTGCGCGGCCAGCGCGCGATCCACCTCGGCTCCGCTCAGGGCGCCGGCCAGCTCGCCGGCCCGGGCGAGCACGCTGTCGATATCGGCATAGGGCCGGGCCGCCAGCACGCCATCGGCCCACGCGGGCACGTCACAGCAGGTCAGCAGGTCCGGCCGGAGTTGTTCCCCGGCTGTGGAATTGAATTCGCTCAACGTCACCATCGGCGCTACCTCTCTCGGATAGCGGAAGGGTGATTCCGCTACTCGAGAAGAGTGTCACGGGCCACAACAACTCGTCAACAATTTGTTGAAAATATACAGAGGCCGCAGGTCAGGGCGCTAGCTGAGCATACGTGCCGACCACCCCGGAACGCGGGCAGCGGCGGCAGGCCGACCGTGGTCGACCCGCCGCCGCCGATCATCGCACCGGGGCCGGCTAGGTATTCCGCGCGGCCGGTACCGCTGCCAGGGCGGCGCTGGTACGGGATCCGAACAGCTGGTGCAACACCAAGGCCGCCAGACAGCCCGCACTTATCCCCGACGCCAGGATGATCGACACCGGTCCCGGCAGACCGGCGTAGAACGAGGGCGCGACCGTCGGTGTCATGCCGATGAACAGCGCGACGCCCACGATCAGGGAGTTGATCGGATCGTGCAGATCGGCCTTGGCCAGGGTGCGGATACCGCTCGCGGCGACCGTCCCGAACAGTACGAGACCCGTTCCGCCCAGAGCCGGTTTCGGCACCAGCTCCACCACCGCGCTCGCCACCGGGAACAACCCCAGCAGCACCAGCAGCGCACCGCTGGCGGCCACGACGAAACGGCTGTACATGCGGGTGAGCGCCACGAGTCCGACGTTCTGGGCGAAAGCGCCGCAGGCGAATCCGCCCATGACCGAGGCCAGCATGGTGCCGACACCGGCCGCCCGCAGACCACCCGCGATGTGCCGCTCCTCGGCGGGCCGGTCCACGATCTCGCCGAGCGCGATCATGGTCGCGGTCGACTCGGTCATCACCACGAGCATCACGATGCACAGCGAGACGATCGCACCGATCTGGAACAGCGGAGCGCCGAAGTGCATGGGCGGTATGAAACCGACCAGCGCGCTGTCGCGCACCGGGCCCGTATCCAGCAGTCCCAGTGGCCATCCCGCCAGCGAACCCGCGACCAGTCCGATCAGCAGGGCCAGCTGCCGCCCGAACCCCTCGAGGAACCGATGGCACAGCAACACGACCACCAGCGCGATCGCCGCGTCCAGCAGGTTCTTCAGCGGCACATGCGCCGAGCCCATGGAGCCCTCGCCCGCGCCGCTGATCCAGCCGAGCGCGACCGGCAACAGCGACAGGCCGATGAGCGAGATGACCGTGCCACCCACGATCGGCGGGAAAAACCGGTGCAGCCGTGAGAAATACGGCGCGGCGAACACGGCCAGCACGCCCGCCACCAGGGTGGCCCCGAAGATGACCGGCAGCGCCTCGCCCGGCGCGGCATCCTTGGCGATGGCCAGGATCGGCCCCACCGCCGCGAACGATCCGCCATTGATGAGCGGCAGCCGCGCGCCGAACTTCCACCAGCCCAGGGATTGCAGCAGGGTGGCCAGTCCGGCGGTGAACAGACTCGCGGTGATGAGCATGACCGTGTCCCGGGTACCCAGGCCGACCGCGGCGCCCACGATCAGCGGTGGCGCCACGACTCCGGCGACCATGGCGGCGATATGCTGCAGGCCGCCGGCGAGCAACTGCCAGGGCGGCGGGACGACATCGACCGGATGTCGTTCGGGCGCTTCGGGTTCCAGGACCGACGGTGCGGTGGACTCCGGCGCGGCGGGAGTTCCCGGGACGCCGGGTGCGGATTCAGCAGTCACGGGCGGGCCGGCCCCCTCGATCAGCGGAGGAAGCAGCACTTCCGTCGCGTAGCCGGCCCGATCGCGACGGCCGGACGACCGTCGACAGTCTTCGGTATGGCGTCGAAACTCTGTGGCCCGCAGGTGAACCGCGTTCGCTCAACGTCTCCATTGGCGCAACCTCTCTCGGATAGCGGAAGGGTCATTCCGCTATCCGAGAAGAGTGGCACGGGCCACATTGGCCGTCAACAATTCGTTGAATATATATCGGTCGGCCGACAGACCGGTCAGGCGCGTTCGCGGTTCAGATAGTTGTAGACAGTGAAGCGAGTGACACCCAGCGCCGCCGCCACCGTCTCCGCCGACTTACGGAACGTGAAGGCGCCCCGCTCTTCCAGCAAGCGCACAGCACGCTGCTTCTCGACACGCGGCAGTCCGGCCAGCGGCCCGCCCAGCTCCGCCGCCACCTCGTCCAGCAGCCGCTCCAGGCCGCCGAGGGTGTCGGACTCGGGCGGACCGAAACGCACGCAGGCCAGGGTCGTTCCTTCCCACACGAGGGGGACATCGTCGGCGGTGGCCTCCTGCGCGGGCACCAGGCGGCCGCCGGTTCTCTCCAGCAGCGGGGCGAGGGTCACCAGCACGGGGTGCGACTCGTCCATCGGCGAACGCTCAGTCATCCTGCTCGACCTGCATGGTCACCCGGGTCGCCCCGTGCGCGAAGGCGGTCACCATGATCTCGCCCAGCACCGGCAGCAGCCGGTCGTCGGTCCCGGCCACCGAGGTGCCGAGCGGACCGAAATCGCATTCCAGACCGGCCGATTCCGCGAGTTCGAGAGCCGCTCTGGCATGCGGCGGCGTATCCCCTTCGCCATGGAACGGTTCGGTCGTGAACTCCGCGCGTAGCCGCATGGGCCTCAGGCTACTGGGCAGAACAGGTGATCTACGATCTGCCCTAGAATTCCGGCATTCGGAAAAACTGAGGAGGACCGGGGTGCCAGCAGCGAAGGAGCCCAAGAGCGGCACCGGCGGCGTGCAGTCCATCGAGCGCGCGTTCGCCCTGCTGGAGCTGATGGCCGACGAGGGCGGCATGATGGGCCTGTCCCAGCTCGCCACGGAGTCGGGGCTGCCGCTGCCGACCATTCACCGGCTGGTGCGCACCCTGGTGGATCTGGGCTACCTGCACCAGGAGCCGTCGCGCAAGTATGTCCTGGGCCCCAAGCTGATCAAGCTCGGTGAGAGTTCCTCGCAGATGCTGGCGGTGCTGGCCCGCCCGCACCTGTCCCGGCTGGTCGACGAGCTCGGTGAATCCGCGAACATGGCCATGCTGGACGGCGATCAGATCGTCTATGTGGCGCAGGTGCAGTCGCGGCACTCCATGCGCATGTTCACGGAGGTGGGCCGGCGGGTGCTGCCGCACTGCACGGCCGTGGGCAAGGCCATCCTGGCCGGTGGGGCGCCGGACCTGACCCGAGAGCTGTTGCAGCGCACCGGAATGCCGCGCTACACCGACAACACCATCACCGATCCGGAGGAGTTCGCCCGGCAGCTGGACGAGGCCGCGCGCACCGGATACGCCATGGACGAAGGCGAGCAGGAGCTCGGCGTGCGCTGTGTGGCCGTCGCGGTACCCAAAGCGCCTGCCCGGCTGGCGATTTCGGTGTCCGGCCCGGTGGGCCGGATGACCGAGGAACTCATCGACCGCGCCGCGCCGCTGCTGACGGAGGTCGCCGCCGCCCTGTCCGACGACCTCCGATAGTTCTCGAATCTCCTACGCAGCAATCTCACCGGCAATGCTCGGTCGGCTACCGGACAGCGATGTCGTAATCGACCTCATAGAACCCGCGAAAACTCGCGGACCAGGCCTCCGATACCTCGCAAAACCGGTCGCTGCCAACAATTCCCATAATCTGGACAGATCCGAGAGGGTTCCGGTTTCGAATCCTGATGCGAAGTCATCGACATCTCGGAATGAGGTTTTCCTATGGGCACAAGGCAGCCCACAAGTTCGGTTCAGCTTTATCGGCGTGCGGCCCGGGTCGCCGTTGCGGGGGCTCTTCCCCTCTCTCTGGTTCTCCTGGGAGTAACACCCGCCCTGGCCGAGGAAGCGCCAGCGGCCGTGGCGAATCAGCCGGCCCTGGATATCCCGGACTCGTCGATTCGCATCGGCACCCTCCAGCTCGACCGGCCGTTCTTTCTGACCCCCGAGCAGACCCAGCAGATCAATACCGCGACCACGGGCACGGAAACCGGTCTGGCGCAGTCGCTCGAAGCGGCCGGGCTCGACCATGCCCGCTCCACCAGTGTCGCGAAGGCCGTCCTCGGTGACGCGGCCATCGGCGCGTCGGTCGGGTCCGTCCTGGCCAGTCCGATCGCGTGGACCGGCGCACTGGTCGGCGTGGTCTCGGGCGCGATCGCCGGACTCCCTTTCGCACCGATCGGCCTGGTCATCGTCCCGGCCATCGGTGGCGCCATCGGCTACGCCATGGTCGCCGCCCCGTTCATGGCGCTCGGCGCCGGTGTCGGAGCGGCCGTCGGCGTGGCAGACGGCCTGATCAACCCGGCACCGGCAACCCAGCCCGACCCGGCCGCCCCAGCCCAGCTGAACGCTGCGCAGCCCAGCTGAACCCCGGCGATCCATGGCGAAGACGGCCGGAGCGGCGGCGTAGATTGTGATCCACGCTGCTCGGGCCGTCTTCTTCGATGAAGGGATCCGGTGATGGGTGTGTCGACTCGATGCCGAGTGGGTGCGGTCCTGGCGATCGTGCTGACCGTCGCCGCCGGCGCCTGCGGATCCGATCGGGGCGGTGAGACGCAGAGATCCGGCACCAATTCCCCCGAAGCCGCGCAGATCGCCGATATCGTGCGCACCAAACTGACCCAACTCGACCTCACCGCAGCGGTTTTCGGGGTGTGGCGGGGCAAGGAGCCGATCACCATCGGCGCGGCGGGCGACTCGCCGCTGGGCATCCCCGCAACCACCGACATGCAACTGCGGGTGGGCCAGCCCATGGAGCCGATGCTGTCCACCGTGCTGTGGCATCTGGACGCGGCCGGCACCCTGTCCATGGATCAGCCGATCGCCACATGGCTGCCGACCTTCCCGCGCGCCGACCGGATCACCCCGCGCATGCTCGCCGACAGCACCTCCGGAATCTCCGACTACGTCACCGACCCCGGCTTCCTGAAACGCTTCGCCGACAATCCGTTCCACACCTGGACCGCCCAGGAGCTGTTCGACCTGGCCAATGCCCGCCCGCCCCTGTTCGATCCCGGCACCAGCTTCGCCTACGCCCACAGCGACCTGGTCGTCCTGGGCGAAGTGCTGCAGCTGGCCAGCGGCAAATCGCTGGGCGATCTGATCTCCCAGTACGTCCTGGGCCCGCTCGGCATGCGGCATTCCGCGGTGGTCCGCACCGCCCGGATCGACGAGCCGATCCTGCACGGCTACACCGACGAGCGAAAGATCTTCGAAGACGCCACCTTCTGGAACCCGACGGCATTCCTGCACTCCGGCAACATGAATTCCACCGTCACCGACGTGGGCCGCTGGGTCCGGGCCCTCGGCACGGGAGAACTGCTCTCCAGCAGCCAGTTCCAGCAGATGATGGCCCCCTCCACCGCCGGCCTCGGCCCGCTCACCGCCCAGAAGTACTTCGCCTTCGGCGTCCCCCACCTGGCCGACTGGCTGTTCATGAACCCCGCCTACGGCGGCTACGACGGCATCGCCCTCTACGACACCAAATCCGACACCACCATCGTCGTCTACGCCACCCTGGGCCCGACCGCCAAGCCCGACACCGACAACGCCATCCCCATCGGCGCCGCCATCGCCACCCTGCTGGTGCCCGACCGCCCGCCGCCCCTGCCCTGACCTGGAACATCCGTGGAGATCATCGGGGAAGGAGTGCTCAGCGGATAGGCTGAGCGCGACGCCCGGGTCCCGACGCAGGTCGGTCGAGAGGAGTTAGCGATGAGCGCCGAGGATGCCGCCGCCGCACCGGCCCTGGCCGGTGACCTGTCGGGAATCGTCGGGCGACATCTGATCTATGCGTACGAGAACGGCTGGAAGTTCGACCTGTACGTGCGCAATTCGCAGACTGTCGCCTTCCGCTGCCTGATGGGACCGATGTTCGGGCGCTGGTCCACGGCGCAACCGGCCAAGATGATCCAGCTCAGCGGCGATATGTACAAGATCGCCTGGGTGGAGCCGACCGGTGCGGTCACCGTGCTCATCGTGTGGCTCCGCGAGCGCCGGGTGCACACGACGATCTGCTATCCGAAGTGGATGCTCGACTTTCCCGAGAGCACCCTGGGCCACTACGAGGACGCCATCCCGCAGATCATCGCCGACCGCGACCAGGGTCCGACCTACCCGCAAACCCTGGTCGCCTCCACCGGCCGCATCACCTACCTCGAAACCCGGGGACCCGACGACGACACCGTCATCGACTGCCCACCGGCCAAACTCCCCCTCGATTACGCGAATCGCACCAACTGATTCGACGGGTCACCGATGAGTTCTGCGCGCCCGCGGCGTCTATGCCTACAACACGCACCCTGTGAACCCGGTGAGGGAGGATTCTGTGAGCACCAACCCGCTGCCGCCCGTCGTCGACATCGACACCTGGCGGACCGAACTCGAAGCACTGCGTATCCGTGAGAAGGCCGCGACCCGCGAACTCGACGCCATCGCGGCCCAGCGCCGCCGCCTGCCGATGGTCGCACTGCCCGACTACACCCTGGAAGGCGAGGACGGCCCGGTCCGCCTGGCCGACGTCTTCGCCGGCAAGTCCCAATTGATCGTCTACAGCCACATGTGGTTCCCGGGCGAGGAATGGCAATGCCCCGGTTGCACCGGATTCACCTCGCAATTCACCCGTTTGGAATTCCTGGACCTCTACGACGCCCGCTTCGTCATCGTCACCCAGGGCCCGATCGACGAGGCCCTCGCCTACAAACGCCGCGTCGGCAACCAGATGCCCTGGTACTCCACGGCCAACAGCCCATTCGGCTCGGACATCGACGCCCCGCCCGGCGGCGGCTTCGGCGTCAACGTCTTCCTCCGCGACGGCGACACCGTCTACCGCACCTGGCACACCAACGGCCGCGGCGTCGAACAACTGACCCACACCTTCCCCCTCATCGACCTCCTCCCCTACGGCCGCCAGGAAGACTGGCAGGACGTCCCCACCGGCTGGCCCCAGTCCCCCACTTACAACCGCTGGCCCAGCTCCAAAGACATCGCCGCCACCTACGGCAGTCCGAATCCCTGAGGCCGCCAATGGAATAACGAATATCCGGCCGATCACGAGTCGAGTTGCGTTCCTGTCCAACACGATTCACAGCAAACCGGCGGTTCCGTTCATTGTTTGTAACAGGTTCCCGTTAGGGTTGCGGCGTGTTCCTTCGACGTGATCGTTCGGGCCTGTCCGAGCTGGCGCGCGATCCGCGCGCCGACCACTATCCGATGCCGACGGTGCCCGAGGGCTGGTATGCGGTGTTGCGCAGCAAGCACCTCGGGTCCGGAAAGATCGTGAATCTGCACTACTTCGGGCGGGCGCTGATCGCCTTCCGGGGCAGCGATGGCCGGGCCACTGTCCGCGACGCGCACTGCCCGCATTACGGCGCCCACCTCGGTGCGGGGGGCCGGGTGGTGGACGGGCAGGTGGAGTGCCCGTTCCATGGCTGGCGTTTCGATGCCGACGGTGCCTGCGCCTCAGCGCCTTTCGCATCCCGCCCGCCGCGGGTGACACTGGGCGGATTCCCGGTGCGCGAGCACAGCGGGCTGATCTTCGTCTACTCCGGTGCCGGCGAACCGCTGTGGGAAGTGCCCGAGATTCCCGAGGCCACCGATCGCGCCTTCGCCCGCCCCATCGACGATGTCCTGCAATCGCGTATCCACATCCAGGAGATGCGCGAGAACATCGTCGACGAATCCCACTTTCACCACATCCACGGCCAGAGCGAGCCCCCGGTCCAGGAACTCATCCCCGACGGCCCCTTCGCCGAAATCCACACCCGCTTCTGCAAACCCGTCCTCGGCTACCCGGTCGACAACAGCTTCGACGTCTTCATGTACGGCCCCGGCGTCATGGTCGTCCGCACCACCGGCGCACTGATCACCATGACCGCCATCGCCCTCACCACCCCCATCGACGACACCACCAGCGAGCTCCGGATGCTCTACTACATCCGCCGCCGCCCCGGCTTCCCCTTCGCCGCCCCAATTCTCAAACTCGCCCTCCGTCTGGTCGCCTTCGGCGAGGTCCGAGAAGAACTGGCCATCTGGGACCACAAAATCCACCGCCCCCGCCCCGTCCTCCTCCCCCACGAGAAGGGCATCAAGTCCCTCCGCCGCTGGTACACCCAGTTCTACCCACCCCAATCCCCTCAGGCCCTGGAAGATCTGGCACTGCCCGGCACTACCCGCGACCTGGAACCTCTCCACTAGAAGTCAGCCCCATATCGGCCCTAGAAAACGAGAGGGCCCGCGCTGTCCGGTACCGCAGGATGAGGAGCCTCAGTACCGTGGTGCGATGCCCGGAAATGGTTGACGTCCCTATGTTTCCGGTATGCGAGTGATGATCGTCGCGATGCTGGTCCTGCTGTGCTGGGGAATCGGTGGGGGCAAGGCCGAAGCGCAACCCGGACCTGCCGATCCCGAGCAGGAGCAGGTGGCCTTCGACAGCGACGGGGTGACGCTGCGCGGGGCGGTCTACCGGCCCACCGGGGCCGGGCCGCATCCGGGAATCGTGCTCGTCGGCGGGTCGGGACCGGGGCCTCGGGCCGAATACCATCCCGAGGCAGCAGCTTTCGCGCGCGCGGGCTTCACTACCCTGGTCGTGGACAAGCGCACTGTCGGATACTCGACCAGCCACCGGGACTTCTCAGTACTGGCCGACGATGCGCTCGCCGGGGTGCGACTGCTGCGCGATCGACCCGATGTGGATGCCGCTCACGTCGGGCTGTGGGGGTTCAGCGAGGGCGGCTGGGTGGCGACACTCGCGGCGTCCCGCTCGTCGACGGTCGGGTTCGTGGTCACCATCGGCGGGTCAGGACTGACACCGTTACGCACCCAAACCTGGTTTCTCTCGAATCTCCTGCGGCACAACGGTGTTTCCGGCCACCTGCCGGATGCAGTGAGCGGCCCCGGTGCTGCCGTGGTCGACGGACTCGGCGCGTTCCCGGAAGCGGACTACGACCCGGTGCCCGCTCTGCGGCAAGTGCGAGTGCCCGTGCTGGCGCTGTGGGGCGACCACGATGTGAAGGTGCCAAGCGGCGAGAGCGCGGCGATCTTCCAACACGAACTGGCAGCCGCCGGAGATCACTCGGTGACAACATGTTTCGTACCACATGCCGGCCACAACGGCCATCGCACTACCGACGGCTTCGACAGCGTCGGCGGCGAGATCTTCGAGGGCAAGCCGCTCGGCGAACTCGACCCCGGCTACACCGACGTCATAACCGACTGGATCCACGCGATAGCGGCCGATCAAGCACCACCCACCAGCGCCGCCACCCCGCCCCAGCAGCCAGCCAGCCGCGCGCCAGGCACCCACCCCGGCCTCGAATACGCAGCACTGGCTGCCCTTTTGCTCGGCTTCGCCGCCTACCCACTCTCCGCCCTCGGTCGGATGATGCTCCGCCGCAGTCCATCCAAGGCCGGCCGCGGACCCCACCGAACAGCACGGGCAGTATCCGCCATCGGCCTGCTGGCCACCCTGGGCACCGTGACCTACGTCGTAGGAATCGTGGCCACAGGTGCCAAGCTACCGCCAACAGCCTTCACCGTCGGCCAGCCCCTGCCCTGGCTCCTGCTCCACGCGCTGGCATTGGCCGTCCCCCTGACCGCAGCCATCCTGGCCCAGTCCGCGTGGCGCGCCCGAGCCCGAATGGACGCCCCGCTCCGTCGGCAAACGCTCGTACTGCTCACAACTGCAATGGCATTCGTGCCTTGGGCCCTGCACTGGCAATTGTTCAGCCGATGAGCAGGCTCACCACCGCAATCCGAGCATCGCCCCGGAACGTCCCCCTGATCAACGGGACAACAGCGCCAGTTGCGTCATCTTCCGTGCCACCGCCCCAACTTCGGCTGCGGACAGCGGGAGCGAAACATATTGGCAGGCAGCGACATCAACACCATTGCCGTGAGGACGCACCGTTCCCACTACACCACCGACGTAGTAGCACCGCGTCGACTCCCACCCTCGCCGGGACTGAAGGTCAAAGAAGTATTCGACGAACTCACAGAGATAAGCGGGCTCGCCTGCCAGGCGAAGTCCCGTCTCCTCCAGCAGCTCCCGATCGAGAGCATCCAGACGCCCCTCTCCAGGCTCGAGACCCCCACCGGGCAAATCCCATCTCCCCTTCTGCCCGGTGCCGTCTCGAACCAGCAGCACCGCATTATCGCAAAGTGCCACGAGGTAGGCGGACGTCCGTTGGACCAGTTCATTTTCGGGCACCAGGTGAGCATCGCCGTTGATGTCACAACACAGATACATCCTGCTCATGCGGCCTCCGGGTCGGGCCGAACCTCCCACGGACACAAGTAAACCTGCGCCCAGCCTCGCTGAACGCCCTGGTGAGCATGATCCGCTCAGGCCTGGCAACACGCCAGAGCCGAAACGCAGCGATAGGCTAGCCCCATGGCCGACGAACAAGAAGTCCCAGCCGAGCTACCCGCGGGTGAAGCTATCGAGTCGCCAGAGGAGGCGACCAAACGGAAGTTCCGGGAAGCATTGGACCGAAAGAATGGCCACGCCTCCACAGGCGGTTCCGCCCAACACTCCGCCAAGGTCCGCGGCACACACGCTCAGGCAGGCGGCAAACGCACCTTCCGCCGCCGAGCGGGCGGCTAGACGCGGGAGCGTCACCATAACTCCGGCTGCCACGTGCACAGCAGAATGACGAAGGCCCGGTCCGTGTGGACCGGGCCTTCTCAGTGGAGCTGCCGGGAATCGAACCCGGGTCCTCCGCCGCATCTTCAGGGCTTCTCCGTGTGCAGTTCGCTATGCCTCTGCTCGGATCTCCCGGTCACGCGAACAAGCCGAGATGACGATCCCAGTCGCTGTTAGGTGTCCCGTCCGGCGCCGCGACCGCGTCGGACGGTAGAGCCCTCTAGCTGATGCCAGGGACCGGGTCGAGGGCGAACCCGGGCTGACAGACACGCTTCGTTGCTTAGGCAGCGAGAGCGTAGTCGCGCTGATGAGAATCGGCGCTTATAGGGTTACAGCGACGCTTATACGGTGGTCTCCTGCCTGCACCGACACGCTTCCCCTGAATCAACGTACGCAGTCGAAACCGTTCAGCCCCGAATGTGTTCACCGATTCAGATGAACTACCCGGCTCTCACCGGGCTACCTATCCTAACACCGAACAAACCTTGGTTCATTCCATTAACGCGCCGTCAGCCGGGGGTCCCGGGTGTCAGCCGCGCATGCCCTTGATGCGGCGGCCGAGTTCGCGGGTGACCTCGCGTTCGGCGTCGCGTCGGGCCAGGTCCTGGCGCTTGTCGTAGTCCTGCTTGCCCTTGGCGAGGGCCAGTTCGACCTTGACCTTGCCGTCGGAGAAGTACATCGACAGCGGGACCAGGGTCAGGCTCGACTCCTTGGTCTTGCCGAGCAGCTTGTCGATCTCGCGGCGGTGCAGTAGCAACTTTCGGGTGCGGCGCGGCGCGTGGTTGGTCCAGGTGCCGTGCCCGTACTCGGGTACGTGCAGGCCGCGCAGCCACACCTCGCCGTCGTCGATGGAGGCATAGGCGTCGACCAGCGAGGCCTTGCCCTCGCGCAGGCTCTTCACCTCGGTACCGACCAGCGCGACCCCGGCCTCGTAGGTCTCGAGGATCGCGTAGTTGTGCCGCGCCTTCTTGTTGCTGGCGATGACCTTGCGCCCCTTTTCCTTCATGTCTCCTCTATCGTCCCGTCGCTGCCCGGAGTGCCCAACCAGCTTACGGATGCTCCGGCCCGAACCCGCACGGTGACGGAATCGGGCCTCGTTGTTCAACCACGCCGGCCGGCGTCTTGTTCCGGTGGCCGGGACGCGTCCAGCCCGTCCCGGCGGGCCCGCTGTTAGTCATGAGAACAGCGCTGGCGTGAGCCAGTTCACAGCGACTCTCCTCGAAAGGAATTCCGTGCATACGGCTTTCATCCGCATCAAGGTCGATCCCGCGGCAGCCGACCGGGTCGCGCAGGCGATGCTGACGCTGACCGCGCCCACCCTCGCCGAACCGGGCTGCCACACCTACGAGTTCTACCGCGACCAGGACGACCCGTCACTGTTCCTGTGCTTCGAGCACTGGGATTCACGCCAGGCGCTCGACGCTCACGGCTCGACTCCGCACGTGCAGGCCTTCCTCACCGAGTTCGGGCCGCACATCCAGGTGTGGGAGCAGAACCATACGACCGCGCTGGCCTGAACCGGTCCCGGCCGGAAGAAAATGTTCCGGCCGGGCGGTGCCGTGCCTCTCGCTGCCCGTACTGCTCAGACATTCTCCCGCGAGTCGAGCACGACCTTGGCGCCCGGAGCGGCCGCGACCTGCAGGGTCCGCAGGCGCAGCAGGACCGGGTTGTCCGTCAGGAGCTTCGCGGTATTGGCCAGCGAGCGCAGGGCGGCGGCCTCGGCGCGGGCGCGCTCGAGTTCGGCGCGGCCGCGTTCGCGCGCCAGCACCGTTTCGAGGGCGGCCTTACGGAGCTCGCCCGAGAGCATGAGGTCCTTGGCGCGAAGGCTCTCGACACGAATGCCGAGGCGTTCGACGGCGGCCGCCACGCGCTCGGCGCCCGCGCCGAGCCGGGTACGGTCGGCGATCAGTTCGTCGAGGGTGTGCGCGGCCACGAGATCGCGGGCGACCTCCTGGACCGTCGTGTAGAGCACCGTCTCCGCGGACTGGGCTCCGGTGGTGAAGGTCACCGGATCGGTGACCACCCAGTCGCCGACGAAGCTGACGCGCAGCGACAGACCATCGCGGGTCAGCAGCTCCTGGCCGCCGACCTGCAGCAGACGCGGGCGCATGTCGACCGTCACCAGGGTGCAGCGCTCCTTGTTGAAGCGGTGCCGGCCGGGGCCGAGAACCTCCCGCAGGGTGCCGTCCTCGAATCGCAGCGTGCGCTGGTATTCCATGACCGTCTTGTATTCCATGACCGTCGTGAACATGTGTATCTCCTTCCCCCACAGTGGTTTCGGCGTGACCGGGCACGCCTCGCCCGGTCACGGGACCGCGGCGGGGGCGTCCCCCGACCGAAGTCGGGGAGCCCGCAGGGCCACGGCACCGCACCCGACCGGGCGAGGCGTACCGGTGAAGGGAATCGAACCCCGGCAGATTTGTTCTGTGCCAACCTGAATGACGTGGCCGCCCTCGAACGGGGAATACGATCCGGAGATTCCGGGGCACCCCTCGAACGACCGGGACCCACGGTAGTCACGGTATCGCGGTGCACGCCAATGATTTTCGGGCACGGATGAGACGTGAAATACAGAAAGGCCCTTCAGCATTCGCTGAAGGGCCTTTCTCAGTAGTCCCGACGGGATTTGAACCCGCGCTACCGCCTTGAGAGGGCGGCGTCCTAGGCCGCTAGACGACGGGACCAGGTCGCTCGCTGCGATCCGTGGACCGCGGCAGCTCCGAAAGCTTATCGTGCCGCCGCCCAGCAACCAAATCGCCTGCTAATGGACGTGCGCGAGGTCATTTCCGGACATCGATCACTGGTAGTCGGGCGGGAGCTCGTCGAAGTCCGGTGGCGCTTCGTCGGGCCAGGGGATCTCGTCGGCGGGGGTGAAGATGGCCGGGCTCGGTTTCGGCGCAGCAGCCGGCGCGGCGCCGAACCGCGAGGAGCGCCGCTCGGGGACCGCGGATTGCGGGCTCGCGCTCGAGGCCGCGGACCGAGATCCCTGGGACGACGCCGCCGACCGGCCGGTCGGCGCGGCGACGGCGGAACCGGAAGCCGGTGCGGAGCTGGATGTTTCGGCGCCCGAACCGCCGGCGGCGATCACTTCCAGGACGCCCTCACCGTATTTGGCGCGCTTGTTCTCCCCGATGCCGGAGATGCCCGCGAGGTCGGACAGGGTGGCGGGTTTGCGGGTGGCGATCTCGCGGAGGGTGGCGTCGTGGAAGACCACGTAGGCGGGGACGCCCTGCTCCTTGGCGGTGGCCGCGCGCCAGGCGCGGAGCTTTTCGAACAGGTCGGTATCGGACTGGCTCAGGTCGGCGGCGGCCAGGCGGGATGCCTTGGCGGGCTTGGCGGTTCGGGCGGCCTTGGCGCGTTCGGGCTCACGCCGGAACATGACCTGCCGCTTCTCGAACAGCACCTGATTGCTGGCGTCGGTGAGAGTGAGCACACCGTAGTCGCCGTGCACGGCGAGCAGACCCTGGGCCAGCAGCTGACGCACGACGCCGCGCCACTCGATGTCGCGCAGCTCGGTACCGATGCCGAACACCTTCAGCTCGTGGTGGGCGTGCTGCTCCACCTTGGGATTGCGCTTGCCGATCAGGATGTCCACGATGTGGCCCGCGCCGAAGCTCTGACCGCGTTCGCGTTTGAGCCGCAGCACGGTGGAGAGCACCTTCTGGGCGGGCACGGTCCCGTCCCACGCCTCGGGCGCGTTTAGGCAGGTGTCGCAGTTGCCACAGCGCTCACCCTGCTGACCGAAGTAGGCCAGCAGCTGGACGCGGCGGCACTGCACGGTCTCGCAGAGCGCGAGCATGGCGTCCAGGTGCAGTTGCAGCTGGCGGCGGTGCATGGCGTCGCCGTCGGAGGAGTCGATCATCTTCCGTTGCTGCACAACGTCACTGAGGCCGTACACCATCCACGCGGTGGAGGGCTGCCCGTCGCGACCGGCACGGCCGGTCTCCTGGTAGTAGCCCTCGACCGACTTGGGCAGATCCAGGTGTGCGACGAAGCGCACGTCCGGCTTGTCGATACCCATGCCGAAGGCGATGGTGGCGACCACCACGAGCCCGTCCTCGCGCAGGAACCGCGCCTGGTTGGCCGCGCGGGTGCGGTTGTCCAGCCCCGCGTGGTACGGCACGGCTTCCACGCCATTGGCGGTCAGGAAGGCCGCGGTCTTCTCGACCGAATTGCGCGAGAGGCAGTAGACGATGCCCGCATCGCCGGCGTGCTCGGTCTGGATGAACGAGAGCAGCTGGTGCTCGGGCCGATTCTTGGCCTCGATCCGGTATTGGATATTGGGCCGGTCGAAACTGGCCACGAAGTGCTTGGCGCGGGTGAGATCCAGCCGCTCGGCGATCTCCTTGCGGGTGGCCTCGGTCGCGGTGGCGGTGAGCGCGATGCGCGGCACGTCCGGCCAGCGCTCGTGCACCATCGACAGGCCCAGATAGTCGGGCCGGAAGTCGTGGCCCCACTGCGAGACACAGTGCGCCTCGTCGATGGCGAAGACCGAGATCTTGCCCCGATCCAGCAACTGCGCGGTGGACTCCAGCCGCAGCCGCTCCGGTGCGAGGTAGAGCACATCCAGCTCGCCCGCCACGAATTGCGCCTCGACGGTGCGCCGTTCGTCGGGGAACTGGGTGGAGTTCAGGAATCCGGCGCGCACGCCGACGGCATTGAGCGCGTCCACCTGGTCCTGCATGAGCGCGATGAGTGGTGAGATCACCACGCCCACGCCCGGGCGCACCAGCGCCGGAATCTGATAGCACAGCGATTTACCGCCGCCGGTGGGCATGAGCACCAGGGCGTCGCCACCGGCGATCACCTGGTCGACGATGTCCCGCTGCGGTCCGCGAAAACTGTCGTACCCGAACGTCTTTCGCAGCACCTGGTGCGCCGGATCACTTCCGGCGTCATCCAGGTTTCCGACTACGGTCTCGACCTCCGGCGCACTCACGCCCGCAATCCTACGGACACCGCCCGACACCGGAATGCCGTTGTGGCCAATGGCCCGGACTTCGCACCCTGTGCGAGTCGAGAAGGCTTTGGGGGTGGAGCGTGGCCTCTATTCGCGGACGTAGTATCGAAGCGCGGCATATGCCGTGAGAGCGGCGAATCCGATACCGATCGGTGTGACGATCATCGCAACGGCCGCGATGTCGTCGCCCGTGATCCGCGGCAGCACCTGGTCGTTGAACAGCGACCCCAGCGCCCGGTTGATCACCAGCGGTTGCGCGACGAACAGACCGCCCACCGCCAGCACCGATCCCACCAGCGCGGCCAGCACCGCCTCCAGCAGGAAGGGCAGCTGCGTGTACCACCGCGTGGCGCCGACCAGCCGCATGATGCCGACCTCGGTCTTGCGGGCCAGTGCCGCGACCTGAACCATATTGGCGATCAACAGCAGGGCGGCCAGCGCCTGCAGCGCCGCCAAACCGAAGGCCGCATTACGCAATCCGACGAAGAAGCTGACCAGCCGATCCACGATGTCCATGTCATTGAGCACGGTCATGACGCCGGGCCGCTTGGAGAAATCGTCATAGATGGACCGGTATTTGGTGACATCGTCGAGCTTCACCCGGAACGAGGAGGGCAGCCCGTCCTTGCTCACCTCGTCGGCGAGCCCGGGCTGATCCTTGAAGGTGGTCTCCCTGACCTCCTTCACCGCGTCCTGGCTGTTGACGAACTGCACGTTCGCCACATAGTCGTGCTTCTTCAGATCCGCCATGAGCGAGGCGCACGGCTGCCCGGTGCAGTCCGGATCGGTCTTGGAGACCTGATCGTCGAGATACAACCGGATCTCGACGCGCTGGACGTAGTAGTCCTGGATCTTGTCCGCCATGCGAACCGCCAGCAGACCGCCGCCCAGCATGGTCAGCGACACCGCGGTGGTGAGGATCATGGCGATGGTCATGGTGACATTGCGGCGCAGGCCGGTGAAGACCTCGCTGAACAGGAATCCCGCGCGCATTATCGGCCCACCCCGTACACGCCCATCTCGTCGTCGCGCACGATGCGCCCGCGGTCGAGTTCGACCACGCGCCGGCGCATGGCGTCGACGATGGTGTTGTCGTGGGTGGCCATGACGACCGTGGTTCCGGTCCGGTTGATGCGTTCGAGCAGCGTCATGATGTCCTGGCTGGTCTCCGGGTCGAGGTTGCCGGTCGGTTCGTCGGCCAGCAGTACCAGCGGCCGGTTCACGAAGGCGCGAGCGAGCGCCACCCGTTGCTGTTCACCGCCGGAGAGCTCACCCGGCAGCCGGTCGGCCTTGCCGGCGAGGCCGACCATGTCGAGCGCCTCGGGCACCGAGCGATTGATGAATGCTCGTGATTTGCCAATCACTTCCAGCGCGAAGGCCACGTTCTGTTCCACGGTCTTCTGCTGCAGCAGCCGGAAATCCTGGAACACGCAGCCGATGCGCTGGCGCAGTTTGGGAACCTTGCGTCCGGGCAGCCTGTCGACCCGGAAGTCGGCGACCCACACCTCACCGGTGGTCGGCTTCTCGTCCTTGAGCAGCAGCCGCATGAACGTGGACTTTCCGGAGCCCGAGGGCCCGATAACGAAGACGAACTCGCCTTTTTCGATATCGACGGAGATATTGTCCAGCGCCGGCCGCGTCGAGGTCTGATACGACTTGGTGACGTTGCGCAGGGTTATCACGGGGAGCCAGTGTAGCCAGCACGCCGCCGCGGCCGACTACACCGCGCGGACTCGGGCTCAGCGGCCCGTGTGCTCGGAAGTGTTTGGCAGATAGTTGCTGAGCATGGTGTTCACGATCGGCGGGGTGCTGTTGGTCTCGTGTTGGGTGGGCTTGACGAAGACATACAGCACGAATGTTCCTACCCACACGGCCATCAGGATCGCCGTGGACTTACGCATTCTCTTAATCAGCACCGACACTGAGACCCTCCCGGCGCAACGCGGCGGCCACCCGCACCCGCATCTCGCGCCCGACTTCGAACTGTTTGCCCGGCAGCGTCCGGGCCACCATCTTGATGTTCATCTGGTTGACGGTGAGATCTTCGACACCCATGACGGTCGGCTCGTCCAGCAGCAGTGCTTTGAGCTTGCGATCGGCGAAGGCCTTGGCCCCCACCTCACGCAGGATCTCGTTGACCTTGTTGATGTCGGCGGTGGCGGGAACGGGCACGTCGATGGCGGCGCGCGCCCAATCCTTCGACAGGTTGGTCACTTTCACGATCTGACCGTTCGGGACGGTTATCACTTCGCCGTCGGCACTACGCAGCGTCGTGATGCGCAGCGTGACGTCCTCGACCGTACCCTCGGCCTCGGTCGAATTGCCAGTGACCGCGATGCGCACGACATCGCCGAAGCCGTACTGCCTTTCGGTGATCAGGAAGAATCCGGCGAGCAGGTCCTGCACGATCCGCTGCGCCCCGAAACCCAGGGCGGCGCCGAGCACCGCGGCCGGGGCGACCAGTCCGCCGAGCTCGAAACCCAAGCGCCGCAAGACTTCCAGCGACACCAGGAAGTAGACGATGGACAGCACCACCCAGGTGATGACCTGCGCCAGCGCATGCCGATGCTTGGCCGCCTCGGACCGCACCAGCGAATCGCTGCTGCGGAAGCCGGCGTCGATCTTGCGAGTGATGCGGTCGCGCACGAAGGTCGCGGCGCGACTGAACAACATGGCGCCGACGACCAGCAGCACGATCTCGAGACCGCTGGACCGCAGCCAGTTCGCGAAATCGGCTCCGGTGCCCGCGGCGAGAATCGAACTCATGCCCTACCCCTGGGTCGCCTGCTCCCGCATGCGCCAGCGAATGACGCAACTTCGGAAACAGCTCACTGGTTCTGGCCTTCTCGCATCCTCCAGCGGATGCCGGACTCGATGAAAGCATCGATGTCGCCGTCGAGCACGGCGGAGGGGTTGTTGACCTCGTAACCGGTGCGGAGATCCTTGACCATCTGGTACGGGTGCAGCACGTAGGAGCGCATCTGGTTGCCCCAGGACGCGCCCTCGTTGGTCTTGAGCGCGTCCATCTGGGCGCGTTCTTCCTGGCGCTTGCGTTCGAGCAGCTTGGCCTGCAGCACGCGCATGGCCGAAATCTTGTTCTGCAGCTGCGATTTCTCGTTCTGACAGGTGACGACGATGCCGGTCGGGATGTGGGTGAGGCGGACCGCGGAGTCGGTGGTGTTGACCGACTGGCCACCGGGGCCGGACGAACGGTAGACGTCGACCCGGACCTCGTTCTCGGGAATCTCGATGTGGTCGGTGGTCTCGACCACCGGCAGCACCTCGACCTCGGCGAAGGAGGTCTGGCGGCGGCCCTGGTTGTCGAACGGGCTGATGCGGACCAGGCGGTGCGTGCCCATTTCCACCGAGAGCGTGCCGTACGCGTAGGGCGTCTTGACCGCGAAGGTCGCCGACTTGATGCCCGCCTCCTCCGCGTACGAGGTGTCGTAGATCTCGACCGCGTACTTGTGGCCCTCGGCCCACCGCACGTACATGCGCATGAGCATCTGCGCCCAGTCCGCGGCGTCGACGCCGCCCGCGCCGGAGCGGATGTTGACCAGCGCCTCACGCTTGTCGTATTCGCCCGAGAGCAGGGTCCGGACCTCCATGGCCTCGACATCGGCGTGCAGGCTGGCCCGCTCCGAATCGGCGTCGGCGAGCGCGGCCGTGCGATCCGCACCCTCTTCCGCCTCGGCGAGCTCGTAGAGCACGGGCAGATCATCGAGCCGCTGGCGAAGGTCGCGCACCCGGCGCATTTCACTCTGCGCGTGGGAGAGCTGACTGGTCACGCTCTGCGCGTGTTCCTGGTTGTTCCACAGCTCCGGGTCGGCCGCCTGCTGCTCCAGCTCGTCGATGCGGCGAGCCAGCTCGTCGATGTCGAGCACCGACTCGATGGTCTTCAGAGTCGTGTCGAGTTCGGCCAGATCAGCGGAGACGTCAGGATGCACGATGTTCAAGGCTACCCCGCCTCCGCTCCCCCGCCTCCCCGAGCCTTCAGCGGACGGCTGAGTGCCGCAATCACTTATGCACCCGTACCGACATTGGGAGCCGAACCGATTTTGGACGTACCCGGGGAGTTACCCCGATCGCTACGAAATCAGTTGTCATCTCTCGAACGGGACAAGGACCGCCACCAGGCGCTATCGCGACATTCACCCGGCGACGGCGCGCAGTCCGCCCGGGCGGCGGCCGACGAGGCGGTCCAGGGCCGTGGCGGTGGCGTCGTCGGCCGGGAGGTAGACCATGAGGAATTGGTCGTCGTCGGCGGAGAGGTTCAGGGTTTCGTAGGCCAGGCGCAGGGGACCCGCCTCGGGGTGGGTGAGGCGGCCGACGCCATTGGTGTCGGGAAGGCCGGGGAGGGTGTCGAGGCGGCGGGTGAATTCGGGGCCGACGGTGGCGGCCAGTTCATCCATGAGGGCATCGACGTGGGGATCGGCGCGGCCGGGGCCCTGTTTGAGGGTGGCGACCACCTTGTCGGCCTTGTGTTCCCAGTCCGGGTAGGCGTCGCGGGCGCGCGGGTCGGACAGGACGTAGCGGGCGTAGCTGCCGGGCAGACCGCCGTCGAGCAGGCCGATCGGGCCGAACAGGGCACGGTAGCCGTCGGTCACCGCGAGGATCTCGCTGAGCCGGTTCATGATGGCCGCGGGTGCGGGTTCGAGTTGATCCAGCATGGCCTGCACGGCCGGACGGATGCGGCGGTTGGGCCCGGAACCGCCGCGGCAGTTGAAGTTCGGATCCCCGGCCTTGGCGAAATTGAGCAGGTGCACCCGTTGCGCCGGGGTCAATCGCAGCGCGTCGGCCAGCGCGATCAGCACGGGCGCGGACGGGTGCCGGTCGCGGCCCTGCTCCAGCCGGGTCAGGTACTCGACGGAAACTCCTGCGAGTGTGGCCAATTCGGCGCGGCGCAGGCCGGGCGTGCGGCGGCGCGGACCCGTCGGCAGGCCCACTTCGGCGGGCGTGACCGCCTCCCGGCGTAGCCGCAGGAACAGGCCCAGCTCGTTCTCACTCACGTATTCGACGCTAGCAACGGGCGCGGCTCTTATCGTGTCCCTGCCACTACCACCCTCAGCGTGGTCTCCCTAGCGCCCGGCCGAGCTCGCAGAGTTGATCTCGAGCGGCCGACCGGCCGCGGCGAATCTCGAAGGAGACACACAATGACCAGCACTCCCCTGCGCCTCGCGGTGATCATCGGCAGCGTCCGCGAGGGCCGCTTCGGACCGGTGGTGGCGAACTGGTTCACCGAGCGAGCCCGCGCCCACGGCGGGTTCGAGGTGGATGTCATCGACCTGGCCGACTACCCGCTGCCGCACGCCCTGCCCGCCGTCTCGCCGCTCATGGACCCGAACCCGGTGCGCCCCGGCAATACCGCCGAGCTGGCCGAGCGACTGGCCGACGCCGACGCCTTCGTGGTCGTCACGCCCGACATCAACCGCAGCTTCCCGGCCTCGCTGAAGACCGCGATCGATTGGCACTTCACGCAGTGGGATCGCAAGACGGTCGGATTCGTCGGCTACGGCGGCAGCACCGGCGGCCTGCTGGCCATCGAGTCCCTACGCACGGTATTCAACGAACTCAACGCCCACACCGTCCGCTCCACCGTCACCTTCCCCCGCTACTTCCTGCACTTCGCCCCCGACGGCACCCTCCCGAACCCCACCGAGTTCGACGACTCCGCCAACCACCTCCTCGCGCAACTCCACTGGTGGGCAACCGCCCTCACCGCTGCCCGCACCGCCGCCGTCCCCGCGTGATCGGCGAGTGGCACGCCGGCGAGCACGAAAACGGGCAATTCACCTCACTGGTGTGCCACTCGGTGTTGGGGACGTGGGACACCACCTGTTAACGGGGGAGGACTAACGTGCTGGGGCGTGACCGGATATTCCGCTGACCTGGAACTCGCACTGAAGCTGGCCGACGCGGCCGATGGGATCACCCGTGAGCGGTTCGGGGCGCTCGATTTGAAGATCGATTCCAAGCCGGATCTGACGCCGGTGTCGGATGCGGATCTGGCGGTCGAGCGGACGCTGCGGGAGATCCTCGCCGTCGAGCGGCCGGGGGACCTGGTGCTCGGCGAGGAGTTCGGCGGGGACGTCGAATTCAGCGGCCGGCAGTGGGTCATCGACCCGATCGACGGGACCAAGAACTTCGTGCGCGGGGTGCCGGTGTGGGCCTCGCTCATCTCGCTGCTCGAGGACGGCGTGCCGGTGGTGGGTGTGGTCAGCGCGCCGGCGCTGGCGCGACGCTGGTGGGCGGCGACCGGTCACGGCGCGTGGAGCAGTTTCGAGCAGGGTGAGCCCCGGGCCATCTCGGTGTCGGCGATCGCCGAGCTGGGTGCGGCCAGCCTCGCGATCTCCAGCCTGTCCGGCTGGCGGGCCATCGGACGCCGGGCCAAGCTCATCGCGCTCACCGACGAGGTGTGGCGGGTGCGCGGGTACGGCGACTTCTTCGGATACACACTGCTGGCCGAGGGCGCGGTCGACATCGTCACCGAACCCGAACTGTCGCTGTGGGATATGGCGGCGCTGGACATTCTCATTCGTGAGGCGGGCGGCACCTTCACGGCGCTGGACGGCAAGCCGGGGCCGCACGGCGGGAGCGCGGTGGCGACCAATTCGCATCTGCAGGACCAGGTGCTGGCGGCCCTGCAGGCCTGATCCGGGCCGGGGGTCCGAGCCTCAGCCGAGTTGCCGCATGGCGGGCCACATCTCGGACCAGGGGCGGCGGGGTGTGCGGCACAGAATGATCGCGCGCCCCTGCTCGAGATTACGGATGTTCAGGCCATTGTCCGAGCGCCCCAATGGTTCCGGATCCACGCAGAAGCGGCTCACCCGGTCGGCGGGCATGCCGAGGACGAGCGCCTCGTGCGCGCCCGGCGGCGGGCCCCACCACCAGTACGCGTTGCGCACGCTGTGCGGGGTCGGCAGGTTGTAGCGGCCGCCGAAGTGTTCGAGGGCGGCGGCCTCACCATAGTTGGCGGTGAGGAGGTCGGCGTCGGGCGCGGAATGTGCTCGGACATCGGCGATCTGCGCGGTGAACTGCGGCCAGCCGACGGTCTCCCCCGCCTCCTTGTTGATCGCGAGCAGAGCCGACGGGTCCCGGAGGGCGGACATCGGGGGCACGGGCAGGAAGACCACCGCCGAGAACACCGCATTCAGCGCGATGACGAAAGTCAGTGCGGCAAGCCGTATTCGATGCCCGCTCAGCCGCGGCTCCAGTCCGACGGCGCCCGCGGCCACCAGCAGCGGATACATCCCGCCGAGGTAGTACGCCTTGCCGACCATGACCAGGTAGCCGACGAACAGCATCGCGTAGGCGACGGCGAAGGCCCGGTAGCGCCGCCACAGCCACCACAGGCCGAACGCCCACAGGGGCACCAGCAGCACGCCGATCAGCCCGAATTGCAGGAGCACGAACCCGATTCGCGAATTCGAGCTGCCGGAGGATCCGCCCGCGATGGCCCGGCTCAGCGCCCACTGCGGCCAGCCGTTGCGCGCCTGCCACACCACGTAGGGCGCGCTGATCACCGCCGCGATACCGAGGGCGAGCGGGAAATACCTGGTGGCGAACACTTCTCGCGGTCCGACCAGGAGCAGTGAGAAGGCCAGCGCGGCAAGGGGAACCACGATCAGGGCCTTGGTCTGCACCCCGATTCCGGCCAGCGCGCCGATCGCGAGCCACCATCGTGGATCGGCATCCGACCGCAGCAGACACAGGACCAGCAGCATCAGTACCGACCACACCGCGAGATCGATGTCCGCGGTACTGAGGGTGTGCCCGGCACCGGCCACCACGGCCGCCGACGCCATGGTCCCGGCCGCGACCGCCTGCGCCACCCGGCCGCCGCCGATTTCATGGGCGGCGAGTCCGGCGCAGATCACCACGGCGGTAGCCGCCAGCGTCGCCGGAAGACGCAGCAGCAGTATGGAATTCGGATCGATGGCCGACATCGCGCGGGCCAGTAGTGGCACCAGCGGCGGCTGATCGGGATAGCCCCAGTCCAATCGCCGTCCCGCGGCCAGAAAGTAGAGCTCATCGCGGTGGTACCCGTACCGGCCGGAGAGGGCGGTCATCACGACCGCGAAAACCCCCGCTATCCAGTAGATTTCGCCACCTCTAGCAGTGACCGGCCGCTGTTCCATCCCCCGCATCGTCGCATCTCCGGGGGCGGCCGGGCCACCGGTGCTGCGGGAGTACCCCGGCGCGGGCTGCGGTCCCGCCGCCGGGCGCGTTGCGACGCTCTGCTACCTCAGCGTCGCTACGCGGTCGTTTCTCAGCCGAGCGGGACGCAGACCGAGCCGAAGTCGAGGAACGGGCCACCGGGGACGGCCGAGCCGACGCCGACCGAGCCGAGTCCGAGTTCGGTGCCGACACCGTTCAGGCAGCCACCGGCGCCAGATCCGGTGCCGAGACCGACCCCGGAGCCGGTGATGCCCACGTCGATGGGCTGCAGCTGCAACGGTTCAGCGTTGGCCATGGGGGCGGCGAGGAAGAGACCGGCGGCAATCATGCCCGCCGTTCCGAGCGCGATCTTCATATGTATGAAACCTCCATCAGGAGCGAGTTATGCGCCGACACCCTAGCCCACCCCGGGGAGTGTCTGAAGCGTATTTGTTTCACTAGATCCGAGCGATACCGGTCGGTAAGTTCGAACGACTGCCCTGACCTGCCGATTCGACAATCCTCGACGCCAGTTCTTACTCTGAAGTAAGATAGTCTTACTCAGGAGTAAGATTGCTGGGCAGGATCACCCACCTCCTCGATAGAAAACTGGTGATTATGAGCACTCGAGACACCGCAACGAAGCGGGATACCTCCGCCGTTGGCCTCAACCCGGTCAAACGCGACTGGATGGGCGCGGCGATGCGGGTCATGACGACCATCACGGGATCGGAGCTGGCGGAGAAGTACAAGCTGCGCAAGCCGATCGAACGAATCACCTACGAGGGCACCAAGACCGGGTTCCGCACCCTGGGCGCGGCGACCCGGGTGTTCGAGAAGGTCGCGGGCGGTGGCGCTCCGAAGCGGCTGCCCGCCAACGAGTCTCGCAAGAAGGACTACTTCGACCTCACCCCGACCGACGAGCAGCAGATGATCGTCGAGACGGTGCGCGACTTCGCCGGCGAGATCCTGCGCCCGGCCGCGTACGAGGCCGACAATTCCGCCAAGGCCCCGCGCGACCTGCTCGAGCGCGCCGCCGAGCTGGGCATCACCCTGATCAACGTGCCCGAGGAGCTCGAGGGCGCGGCGTCCGAGCGGGGCGCGGTCACCAATTCGCTGGTGGCCGAGGCGCTTTCGTACGGCGACATGGGCCTGGCGTTGCCGATCCTGGCGCCGAGCGGTGTCGCGATCGCGCTGTCGCAGTGGGGTACCGACGCGCAGCAGCAGACCTACCTGGGCGCCTTCACGGGTGAGAACGTGCCGCAGGCCTCGGTCGTCGTCGCCGAGCCGCAGGCCCTGTTCGATCCGTTCGCGCTGCGGACCAAGGCCACCCGCTCCCCCAGCGGTTTCCGCCTCAACGGCGTGAAGACCCTGGTCCCGGCCGCGGGTGACGCCGAGCTGTTCATCGTCGCCGCCGAGCTGGACGGCCGCCCCACCTTCTTCATCGTCGAGTCCGACACCGACGGTGTGGTGATCGAGGCGGACCCGAGCATGGGTATGCGCGCCGCGGGCCTGGGCCGGCTGGTGCTGAACAATGTGGCCGTGCCCGCCACCGCCCTGCTGGGTGACTCGGAGGGCGCACAGCGCGCCGAGGAGTACGCCGACGCCGTGCGGCTGGCCCGGCTGGGCTGGGCCTCGCTGGCCATCGGCACCGGTCAGGCCGTGCTGGACTACGTGATTCCGTACGTGAAGGAGCGTGAGGCGTTCGGTGAGCCGATCGCGCACCGCCAGGCGGTCGCGTTCATGGTCGCCAATATGGCGATCGAGCTGGACGGTCTTCGGCTCGTGACGCTGCGGGGTGCGTCGCGCGCGGAGCAGGGGCTGTCCTTCGCCCGCGAGGCCGCGCTGGCCAAGAAGCTGGCCACTGACAAGGGCATGCAGATCGGGCTCGACGGCGTGCAGCTGCTCGGCGGCCACGGTTTCACCAAGGAGCACCCGGTCGAGCGCTGGTACCGCGATCTGCGCGGCGTCGGCGTGGCCGAAGGCATCGTCCTCATCTGACCCGACTTCTCAACGGAGAGACCACCTCATGATCAATCTCGAACTCCCCAAGAAGCTGCGGGCCAGCGCCAACCAGGCCCACCAGGTCGCGCAGGAGATCTTCCGTCCCGCGTCGCGCAAGTACGACCTGGCCGAGCACGAATACCCGGTCGAGCTGGACACCATGGCCGCCATGGTCGAGGGCCTGTCCGACTCCGGCTCGGCCGACGTCTCCGGCGCCACCGGCGGCCGCAAGGCCGGCGAGAAGACCGAGGGCGCCGGGTCCGCCAAGGACGCGCACGCCACCGAGCTGCTCGGAAACACCAACGGCGGCAATATGTCCGCGCTGATGAACGCGCTGGAGACCTCGTGGGGCGATGTCGGCCTCATGCTGTCGATCCCCTACCAGGGTCTCGGCAACGCCGCCATCGCGGCGGTCGCCACCGATGAGCAGCTGTCGCGGTTCGGCAAGGTGTGGGCCGCCATGGCCATCACCGAGCCGTCCTTCGGTTCCGACTCCGCGGCCGTGTCCACCACCGCGGTGCTCGACGGCGACGAGTGGGTGCTCAACGGCACCAAGATCTTCGTGACCGCCGGTTCGCGCGCCACCCACATCGTGGTGTGGGCGACCGTCGACAAGTCGCTGGGCCGCGCGGCCATCAAGTCGTTCGTGGTGCCGCGGGATGCCAAGGGCCTCACCGTGTCCCGCCTCGAGCACAAGCTGGGCATCAAGGCCTCCGACACCGCCGAGCTCCGCCTCGAGGACTGCCGCATCCCCAAGGACAACATCCTGGGCTCGCCGGAAGTCAATGTGGAGAAGGGTTTCGCGGGCGTCATGCAGACGTTCGACAACACCCGCCCGCTGGTCGCCGGCATGGCCGTCGGCGTCGGCCGCGCCGCCCTCGAGGAGCTCCGCACCGTCCTCACCGACGCGGGCATCGAGATCTCCTACGACAAGCCGGCCAACAACCAGCACGCCGCCGCCGCGGAATTCCTCCGCCTGGAGGCCGACTGGGAAGCCGCCTACCTGCTGTCGCTGCGCGCCGCGTGGATGGCCGACAACAAGAAGCCCAACTCCCTCGAGGCTTCCATGTCCAAGGCCAAGGCCGGCCGCATGGGCACCGACGTCACCCTCAAGGCCGTCGAACTCGCCGGCACCACGGGTTACTCCCAGCGCACCCTCCTGGAGAAGTGGGCCCGCGACTCGAAGATCCTCGACATCTTCGAAGGCACCCAGCAGATCCAGCAGCTCATCGTCGCCCGCCGCGTGCTGGGACTGGGCAGCGACAAGCTGAAGTAAATTCAGACACAACGGAAACCGGTGCGGGCCGTATTCTTGGCTCGCACCGGTCTTCTTGTTTCCGGACGCCCTGGTCCGTGATGGGTTAGAGTCCGAGCGCCTTCAGCAGGTTGCCGATAGCCGGGAGGGAGTCGGCGCTGCCGGTGCTGGTTTGCGCGGCGGACACGGCCACGGGCAATGTCGCGGTCGGGGGGCGGGAGCCAGGGTATCCAACGCCGCCGGCGCAGCCATACGCTTCGTATGGTGTGTGCACCTGTGGTGGTCGGCGTCCGCTGCACGGTGGCAAGCAGATTCGGGCCCGGCGTACCGGTAGTCGAATCGGTCTCGGTTCACACTGAATCCCCGATCTCGAAGTCGCCGATCGACGGACGACCAGCGCTGGCCGCTGGGTACGTGCTGAAACTGGCGGTCAACTGGGGCGCGGCCGGGCGGCGGCCACAGTATGACCTGATCCGTGACGCCGTCGGCTGGCCCACGCGACTCGGCGACACCAGCTGGGAGTTTCGCGCTCTGGTTGCCCAAATATGATCTACGCGGATAGGTTTCGCCGGTGCGTGGATTCAGTAGGCGGATGCTATTGGGGGCCGGCGCTATCGCGGCTGGGGGGATGATGCGGGCGGGGACGGCTCGGGCGGGTGTGCCGGTGGTGGGGCCGGCGTTCGATGCCCAGTATCGGGCCATTACCAAGGTCGCCGGGGGGCGGTGGCACTGCCTGGTCAGCGATCTCGGGTCGGGGCAGCCGGTTCCGGTCGTCGAGGAGGACGCCGACTTCGTCATCGAGGGGGCCAGCGTGCAGAAGCTGGCGGTGATGACCGCGGTGATGACCGAGGTGGATGCCGGGCGGATCAAGCTGTCGGACACCACGACTCTGGATGCCGACACGGTGGCCGAGGGCAGCGGGCTGTATCTGAACCAGGCGGCGTTCGGGGATCAGCTGACGGTGGCGAATCTGCTGACGACCATGCTGCAGGTGTCGGACAACACCGCGGTGCGGCTGTTGTCGCGTTTCGTGTCCGGGGATCAGATCAACGAGATCTTGGATCGGCTGGGGTTCAAGGCGACCCGGGTGCTGCCGATACCCGGTGAGAGCCGGTTCTATCTGGGGAACACGACGGCGCGGGAGAACAACGATCTGCTGTTCCGGCTGGCGTCGGGGACGCTGCTGTCGAGGGAGTCGACGCAAGCGGTGCTGCGGATCATGACGTGGACCGCGGTGGGATACACCGACGGGATCCGGCGGAACATGTCCTCGGAGGAGCGGGCGCGCTTCGCCACCAAACACGGTGCGTCCGACGACAAGCGGCACGACACCGGGATCATGTTCGATGCGGCGGGCGCGCCGCTGGTGGTGTTCTCGTTCTTCGCCGATCAGGCGCCGGACGCGGACAACTACGGGGCTACGAATCCGGTGGTGGAGGCGCATGCCACGCTGGGGCGGTCGCTGTTCGACACCTACACGCATCTGTCGCCGCTGCAGTCGTTCATCGATCCGAAGAAGATCGCCTCGGGCGGGCACTGAGCCGGCGCGGGAAGTATCAGCCCGCCAGCAGATTTCGCATGGCGGTGAAGACCTCGGAGGCGCCGCCCAGCGACCAGCCGCCGTCGACCGGGATGACGGCGCCGTTGACGTAGGTGGCGTACGGCGACGCCAGCCACAGGCAGCAGTCGGCGATCTCCTGGGCGGTGCCGTAGCGGCCCAGCGGCACGGATCTGGCCACCAGCTCGGACAATTCGGGAGTGGGAGCCAGGCGGGCCATGCCCTCGGTGTCCTCGATGGGGCCGGGAACCACCGCATTCACCCGGATGCCCGCCGCCGCCCATTCCAGCGCCGCGACCTTGGTGAGCATGTCCACGCCCGCTTTGGCGGCACAGGCGTGCGCCTGCAGGGTCATGGGCACGGTCGACTGCGGCGCCGAGATGGTGATGACCGACGCCCCGGGCGTGCGCAAGTGCTCGCGAGCGGCGCGCAGGACATTGAAGGTGCCCTTCAGATCGATGTCCACCACGGCCCCGAAGGCCCGCGCCGACATGGATTCCGTTGCGGCGGGGAAGTTCCCGGCCGCGCCCGAGACCAGCACGTCCAGCTCCCCGAGCTCGGTGCAGGTGGCGGCGAGGCCCTCGGCGACCGCCTCGTAGTCACGCACGTCCGCGACGAAACCCAGGGCGGTGACCCCGCATTCACCGAGCGAGTCGACGGCTGCGCGCACCTTGTCCGGCGTGCGCGAGAGCACCGCCACCGAGGCCCCCGCCCGCGCGAAGGCTCGAGCCACAACGAGATTGATGCCGCTGGTACCGCCCGCCACGAAGACCGTCCGGCCGGAGAAATCGAAGAGGTCGCTCATCAACTGATTTTGCGGCGCGGTATCGGCGCCGATACCTGGATCGACCGGTTCGATACCGGATGGTGGCGCGATCAGGCCACCGCGAGCACGGTCAGGCCGCCGCGAAGCGGACGGCCAGCTGGGTGCGGCTGGTGCAGGCGGTCTCCGCCAGCACCCGGCTGAGGTGCTTCTTCACGGTGTCGACGCCGATGAACAGGCGCTCGCCGATCTGCCGGTTGGTGAGTCCGCGGGCCGCCAAATCCGCGACCTCCCATTCCCGGGGCGTCAGTTGCCAATTCGCGGCGGTATCACGCCGTTCCCGGTCCCGGGTGAGCTGATCGGCGACCAGCGGGGCGAGGTGCCGCCGCAGGGAGTGCAGGACGGCAACGTCCCGTTCCGACACCCGTAGCGAGTCCGCCACTGCCATACCGACATACAGCACACCGGCGGGACCGCCGTCCACCAGCATGGCCGCCTTGTCGTTGATTCCGTTGGGGCGCAGGAAGTCCGTCAGGAACGGAGTGGCGCCGGGAACTTCGCTGAGCCGGATGACGCCCCGGGTCCGCAAGAGATCGGCGACCAGCCCCCCGCGCAGGGGATCCGCTTCGATCCAGCGCGTGGCGTAGTCGGCGAGGAACTCGGAGGTGTACCCGCCTTGGATACCGCAGCCCTCACGGATCGCCTCGTCGAGCGAATCACCGTGCAGCACAGCGACTCCGGTGAATCCGAACCAGCTCCGCAGGGCCAGCAGCAGCCGCTCCCGGAACTCGGTCAGATCTCCGGCCCGATCCACCGATTCGAGCACGCCGATCAGCCGCCGATGGTCCTCGGCACTCAACGGGTCGCCCTCGGGGAGCGGGCGGGGACGGCGAGTGGGGTCGGTGAGGGCTCCGGTCACCGGTCCATATTCCACCTTTGGGCCATACCGTGGCACGCCGCGCGCGGGCATTGTCGGTGACAGCACTCCGGCGGACCCGCCGGAAGAACCGATCGAGGAAGCGACCCATGACTGCACAGACCTCCCGCCGCTGGCTGATCACCGGAGCCAACAGCGGTTTCGGCGCGGCCTTCACCCAGGCCGTGCTGGCCGCCGGGGACGAGGTGGTGGCCGCGGTGCGCCGCCCCGAGACCATGGCGGACATGGTTGTCGCGTACCCGGACCGGGTGCAGGTGGTGACCCTGGACGTGCGCGACCCGGCCGCCGCCGAGCGGGCGGTGAAGGAGGCCGGGCGGATCGACATCCTGGTCAACAATGCGGGCTACGGCATCGTCGGCGCGATCGAGGAGACCACCGAGGCCGATCTGCGGGACGCCATGGAGGTCATGTTCTTCGGCCCGCTGCGGCTGACCCAGCTGGTTCTCCCCCAGATGCGCGAGCGCCACGCGGGCGCCATCGTCCAGCTGACCAGCATGGGCGGGTTCCTGTCCTTCGCGGGCGTGGGCGCCTACAGCGCCGCCAAGGGCGCGCTGGAGCTGGCCAGTGAAGCCCTTGCCGCCGAGGTGAATCCGCTCGGCATTCAGGTGCTGATCGTCGAACCCGGGGAATTCCGAACCGGTTTCGCCAAGCCCGCCGCCCTCACCATCGGTTCCGCCATCCCGGACTACGCCGGCACCGTGGGCGCCATCCGCGACGGCCTGCCCGCCTCCGACCAGCAGCAGCAGGGCGATCCCGGCAAGGCCGCGGCCGCCGTCCTCGCGGTGATCGGTCAGGCGGACGCCCCGCTGCGCCTGGCCCTGGGCCCGGACGCGGTCGGCGCCATCCGCGGCAAGCTGGCCACCGTCGCCGCTGAGCTGGACGCCACCGCCCACCTGGGCCTGACCACCGGCTTCGACGAGGTCTGAGCCCGGATATGCGAACAGCCCGCCGATCGGTCGGCGGGCTGTTCGTATGAGCGCCGGATTACAGCGCGGCCAGCGACGCGCTTCCGGTGCTCATGGCGGCGACGATGTTGGCGAGTGCGGCGAGAATCTCCATGGGGTACCTCATCGGTTCGGGGAAGGGGAACCCGCAGCCTGGGCGACCCAGGTTACGAGCGAGCTATCAACAGGTGAACGCGGTAGGGCCATTCGCTCAGAGTTGCCGTGTGTCTGTTGTGACCGAATTTGTGTAACGGCCGTCACAGGCCGCTGTTACGGTGACGCTACCGCCGTCGGGTCCGGGCGGTGGACGGCTCGTCAACGGAGGTGGTCCGTATGGCCTCGGTTCTGCATTCGGCTCGGCAGCGCATGGCGCACACCGGTGAGGCACTCAAGGGCCTGAGGCGTTTGCGGGAGTTGGGGTTGAGCGATCCCACCGATCCGGTGGGGACGGTCCGATTACTCAGGGACGCCAGGGTTTTCGGGCCGCCGGCGACCGCGGTACGGCGCGCGGCGCGCCTGTTCGGGGACCGGCCGGCCCTCGCGGACGAGCGGGGTGAGCTCACCTACCGGGAGCTGGACGAGCAGTCGAACGCGCTGGCGCGCGGATTGCAGCGCAACGGCGTCAAACCCGGAACCGTGGTGGGCGTGCTGGCCCGCGATCACCGGGGCCTGGTGCTGACCATGGCGGCACTGGGCAAACTCGGCGCGCGGCTGGCACTGATGAACACCGGATTCGCCAAACCGCAGTTCGCCCAGGTCTGCGAGCGCGAGAACGTGCGAGTCGTATTGCACGACAGCGAATTCCTCGGCCTGCTCGACGCCCTGCCCGAGGATCTTCCGCGCATACTGACCTGGGTCGACGAGGGCACCGAAACACCGTCCGGCACAAAAACTCTGGACGAGCTCATCGCGGCCAACGCGCCGACGCCGCTGCCCGCGCCGAAGCAGCCGGGCGGCTTCATCATCCTCACCTCGGGCACCACCGGCCTGCCCAAAGGCGCCCCGCGCGAACGCACCGGACCACTCTCGACGGTGCAGATGGTGGACCGCATCGACTTTCCGCAGCAGGGCACGATGGTCATCGTCTCCCCCATCTTCCACTCCACCGGATTCGCGACCTGGCTGACCGCGTGCGCCTTCGGTAACAAGGTGGTGATGGCGCGCCGCTTCGACGCCGAGCGGACGCTGCGCCTGATCGCCGAGCACCGCGCCGACATGCTGGTGGCGGTGCCGACCATGCTGCATCGAATGGTCGAGCTGGACAAGGAGATTCGCCAGCAGTACGACACCTCCTCGCTGACCGGGATCGTGCTGGCCGGTTCGGCGCTGTCGCCGGAGCTGTCGGTGCGCACGGCCGAGGTGTTCGGGCCGGTGCTCTACAACCTCTACGGCTCCACCGAATGCGCGATCGCCTCGGTCGCCCGGCCCGAGGATCTGGCCCTCGCACCGGGGACGGCGGGGCGGGCGCCGCTCACCTGCGAGGTGGCGCTCTTCGACGACGACGGGCGGCGCGTCCTCGCCAAGAACGTGACGGGCCGAGTCTTCATCCGCTCGGGCTCACCGTTCAAGGGCTACACCGACGGGCGGATGAAGGAGGTCATCGACGGGTACATGTCCAGCGGCGACGTCGGGCACTTCGACGATCGCGGACTGCTGTTCATCGACGGCCGCGACGACGACATGATCGTCTCCGGCGGCGAGAACGTCTTTCCGCAGGAGGTCGAGAACCTGCTGCTGGAGCGCCCCGACGTATTCGATGCGGCAGTAGTCGGCGTGGACGATGTGGAATTCGGTAAGCGCCTGCGCGCGTTCATCGTTCCCGAGCCCGGCGCGAAGCTCGCGCCCGAGGAGATCAAGACCTATGTGAAGGCCAATCTGGCCCGCTACAAGGTGCCGCGGGACGTCTTCTTCCTGGACGATCTGCCGCGCAATGCCACCGGCAAACTGCTGCGCCGGGTCCTCGTGGAGTACGAGCCACCCGTCGCGAGTCAGTAGGCGGCACAGCGCCGAGCCAGCAGGCGGCACAGCGCCGAGTCAAGAGGCGGCACAGCGCCGATGGCGTCCGCGACACGGCGGCAATCCTGGGATCCCCACCACGAGCTGCGCGGTTTATTCGTAACCGCGAGTAACGGAGACCTCGGCCACACCCCGGCTGCCTGCGCTTGCTAGGGTTAGCACCGCACTGGATCTCGATGTTGCGGTCCGTCGGCCGACTCGTCCGGCGGGGGATCGCGGAAGGTTGTACCCATGTCACTTGCCCTTCCATCGGCTGGCACGGTTCTACGCAAGGCCGGCGATACGGCGCTCAGCGTCAATGCCATGGTCCGAGGGGGACTCTTCAATCCGTTGCGCCCTGATCACGCGGTGCGCTCGGCGCTCAATGTGCTGAAGTTCGGTCCGTTCGCGGGCGCGGTCGTGCATGCGGCCAACACCAATCCCAAGTCCGCGGCCATTGTCGACGAGCGTGGTGAGCTGACCTTCGAGCAGCTCGACCAGCAGTCCAATGCCTTCGCGCGCGGCCTCGCCGCCCAGGGCCTGGGCCCCGGCGATGTGATCGGTGTACTGGCCCGCGACCACCGCGGCATCGTGCTCAGCCTGGTCGCGGCCGGCAAGCTGGGCGTGCGCGCGGTACTGATGAACACCGGCTTCGCCAAGCCGCAGTTCGCCGATGTGGCCGCCCGCGAGAACGTCAAGGCGGTGCTGCACGACAGCGAGTTCTTCGATCTGATGTCGGCCATTCCGGCCGAGATTCCGCGCATCCTGACCTGGGTCGACGAGCAGGACAATGCCGACCCGTCGATTCCGACCATCGAGTCGGTGGCGGCCGGGCAGTCCACCGCGCCGCTGGCCCCGCCGGAGAAGCCGGGCGGCATGGTCATCCTGACCTCGGGCACCACCGGCACCCCCAAGGGCGCGCCGCGCGACAGGGTCAGCCCGTTCATCACGGCCCAGTTCCTGGATCGAATCCCGTTGCCGCGCAACAGCACCGTGGTGATGGCCGCCCCGATCTTCCACGCCACCGGCCTGTCGCAGTTCACGCTGTCGATCGCGCTGGGCAACCGGGTGGTGTTCCAGCAGCGCCGCTTCGATCCCGAGGGCACGCTGGCCAATATCAAGAAGTTCCGCGCACAGGGTCTGACCGTGGTCCCGACCATGCTGCAGCGCATCCTGGACCTGCCGGAAGAGACGCTGGCGAAGTACAACCCGGCGGAGACCCTGAAGGTCGTCTTCGCCGCCGGCTCGGCCATCCCGCCGGACGTCGTCACCCGCACCCTCGACTACTTCGGCGAGACCCTCTACAACGTGTACGGCTCCACCGAGTGCGCGGTCATGACCGTGGCCACCCCGTCGGAACTGCGCAAGGCCCCGACCACCGCGGGCAAGGCGCCGGTCGGCATTCGCGTCGCGCTCTACGACGAGAACCGCAAGCGCATCTCCGCGCCCAACGTGACCGGCACGATCTTCATCGAGAACGGGCACTCCTTCAAGCAGTACACCGACGGCCGCACCAAGGAGTACGTGGACGGCCTGATGTCCTCCGGCGACGTCGGTCACTTCGACACCGACGGGCTGCTGTTCATCGACGGCCGCGACGACGACATGATCGTCTCCGGCGGCGAGAACGTCTTCCCGCAGGAGGTCGAGAACCTGCTGTCCAACCGCCACGACATCCTGGAGGCGGCGGTGGTCGGGGTGGACGACCGCGACTTCGGAAAGCGCCTGCGCGCCATCGTGGTTCCGGGGCCCGACTCCAAGCGGGACGTGCAGGAGATCAAGGACTACGTGAAGGAGAACCTGGCGCGCTACAAGGTGCCGCGCGAGGTGATCTTCCTTGATGAGCTGCCGCGCAATGCCACCGGAAAGCTGCTGCGCAAGCCGCTGATCGAGATGGAAGTCACGGAGAATTAGCCAAAGCCGTTCACACCCCGCCGGTTAACGGCAGGGTACGGATAGGGGCGAGATCAGGCCTGGCTATTATCAGCGCGTGAACATCGAATCCGGCCGCTCTACAGCGCATTCCCGCAGCGATGCTGCGGTATTGCGCGGTGGGGCGGCCGGTTCGGTATCCGGGGCGCTCGCGGTGGCCGCGCACGGCTGGATCTCGGGGGCCGCGCCCCTGGAGTCCGGTCCACTGACGCTGCTGGTCGCCGCCTCGGCCGCGGTCGGCGCGGTGGTAGCGAGCGTGCACACGCTGCGCAGCACGGCGCTCGGGCTGGTGGTCGCGCTGATCGGCGGGCAATTCCTGGGTCACTTCAGCATGATGTGGGGCTCGCCGGGCAGCATGCACCATCACCACCACAATGCCTCGATGTGGAGTCCGGCCATGCTGGCCGCGCACATCGTGGCAGCGTGCGCGGCGGCCGTCGTCATCCTCGGTGCGGAAGCGGCCTATCGGATCGGCACCACGGTGCTGTCCTGGGCGCTGCCGCTACCTGTTTCACTACCGGTGCTCACCGGGCCGCCGCTGCTGCCCATCGCGCACCGGGATCTCGTCGTGCTGCGCATCTTCGCGGCCGACGTCTTCCGCACTCGCGGACCACCCGCGCTCGTTCGAGGCTGATTCCCTTCTTTCCACACCCGGGCACACGGACTTTCGCGTCCGTGTGACTTCGCCGTACACCCGCGTCCGTCGCGGTGGCGTCATGCGCGTCCGGGCATCCCCATGACCGCTGTGCGCACGCGGTGGCAGTCGCGTGCGCACCATGAGGGGGTCATGGTGTGCCCTGACATGCGTCGCCTCGACGTGTTCGCTCCCCGTACCGCGTGTCCCCGGGTGTTCCCTCGAACCCGAAAGATCGCTGGTGACAATCACTGACAGCGGTGTCGATACGACACCGCCGCCCTCCCCTACCCGGACGACGGAGCCGCCGTCCGGCCGGCCCCCGAAACGTGGCGCGGGCAATGCCTTTCAGGCGCTCATGCTGCGACTGCACTTCTACGCCGGCGTCTTCGTGGCGCCGTTCATCCTGATCGCGGCCGTGACCGGTGCGCTGTACGCGATCTCGCCGACGCTGGAGACCGTCACCTCCAGCGGCCTGCTGCACACCGATTCGACCGGCCCGGCCAAGCCGTTGCGAGAGCAGGTCGCCGCCGGGCAGGCGGCCGAGCCGAAGCTGGCGCTGGTGGCGGTGGCCCCGGGACAGCACGCCGGGGAGACCACGCGCGTGCTCTTCAGCGATCCGTCGCTGGGCGAATCCGAGCGGCGCGCGGTGTTCGTCGACCCGGTGACCGCGCAGCCGGTGGGCGACAGCGTCGTCTACGGCAGCTCGGGCGCGCTGCCCATGCGCACCTGGATCGACCAGCTGCACAAGGATCTGCACCTGGGCGCGTTCGGCCGCTACTACAGCGAGATCGCGGCCTCCTGGCTGTGGCTGGTGGCGCTGGCCGGTCTGGTGCTCTGGTACCGGCGGGTGCGGGCGCGGCGCGAGAAGCGGTCGCCCGGCTGGCTGCTGCGGCCGGACCGGTCGCGGCCGCGGGCCCGGACACTGAATTGGCATGCGGTGGTGGGTGTCTGGATCCTGCCGGTGCTCCTGCTGCTGTCGGTCACCGGTATGACCTGGTCGAAGTACGCGGGTGAGAACGTCACTCAGCTGCGGCAGGCGATGAGCTGGACCACGCCCGCGGTGAGCGCCAAGCTGCCCGGGTCGACCGGTCCGGCCATGTCCGCGGGCGGCGAACACGATCACCACGGTGGCGCTGCGGCCGCGGCCATGCCTCCCGCCGACAGGGCGGCACTGGTCGACACCGTGTACGGCGTCGCCCGGGCCAACGGCCTGACCGGGCCCTTGGAGATCAGCATTCCGGCCAAGGACGGCATGGCCTTCGTGGCGCAGGAGCTGCGCCGGCCCGGCCAGTACACCCGCGATGCCATCGCGGTGGACGGCGCGACCGGCAATGTCACCGACAAGCTGCCGTACTCCGACTGGCCGCTCATGGCCAAGCTCACCAACTGGGGCATCCAGTTCCACATGGGCCTGATGTTCGGCCTGGCCAATCAGCTGCTGCTGCTGGTCATCATGGCCGGGCTGGTCACGGTGATCGTGCGCGGCTACCTCATGTGGTGGCGGCGCCGCCCGACCAAGGAGTCGATGCTCGCCGTGGGCAAGGCCCCGCGCCGGGCGCTGGCGCAGACCCCGCTGATCATCCTGGCGCCGTTGGCCGCGGCCGCCGCGGTGGTCGGCTGGTTCGCGCCCATGATCGGCATTCCGCTGCTGGGCTTCCTGGTGATCGACGTGCTGGTGGGTGTGGGAGCCCGCCTGCGCGCCACCGCCTAGTTCACGAAAACCGCTGAGCGACACGGCCTCCGGGTCGTGCCGCCGGCCGGTCACATCATTTCGCGGCTCACGCACAGAGTAGAGCCGCGCCATCCGTGCGGACCCTGACCCGCACTGACGAAAGACGAAACCTGATGAAGCTCAACAAGTTCGCCGTGTCCGCCGCCCTCGTGACGACCGCACTCGGGGTCACCGCCGGAACCGTGAACGCCGCACCCGCCCAGTCCGACGCGGGTGTCGTCAACTACACCGCCACCGCCGGCGAGAGGGACCTGACCATCCGCACGGATGCCGGGTCGCTGGTGGTGGACAACGGTGTTCTGAAGATCGAGACCGCCGACGGAACCACGGTCGCGGGCACCGAATTGTCGTTCCGAGTGGACGATTTCGTCTTCCCGATCGCCGCCGACATCCACGACCGCGTCGCCACGCTCACCCCGCAGTTCGATACCGCCCACGCGGTCTACCAGCCGGTCGCGCTGCCCTTCGAGAACAGCGCGCCCTGGAAGTCGGACTACGAGCGTGAACAGGCCGCCTGGAGCCGCATGACCAGCACCATCTCCATGGGCGCCACCATCGGCACCCTGGCCGGCGGCCTCGGCGGCGCGGCTCTCGGCTGCCTGCTCGGCGCCGTCGGCGCCGCCGGCCTGGTCACCCTCGGCTCCGCAGGCGTCCTCGCCGCCATGTTCGTCCCGCTCCTCGGCGCAGCCGGCACCGGCTGCCTCATCGGCGCAGGCGCCGTCGGCTTCGTCGGCACCATCGCCGGCCAGCTCTTCGTAACCGCCCCGGTAGCCATCGCCGCCGCAGTCCAGTACTTCACAACCATCACCCAGCCCTCGATCACGCTCGCGAAGTAACCCGAAACCCGTTGCCGCCGACCGATCCACCAACTCCCCGATCGGCCGGCGGCACCGTGGTTCCGACCGAAAACAGGCCTCCCGCCACCATTTACACCGACCCGGACGACAGCAGCACACCAACGGTCACTGCTGACATACCGCCGAACTGACCGAGGCCGGGCGAATGACCCACACGCACTACAGTTTCGCGGCTCGGCGGACAGCGCGTTGCTCGGCGGAGGGTTACCGCTCGGGTCCGGCCGCACGTGGATCCAGTTACGGCGGACAGCCTCTGACGACGAGTTGGAGGTACAGCGCGGGTCAGGGAAGGCGGTGGGCGCCGGCGGAGGGGGTTGCCGTGTAGTCGCGGGGTGGGGGGAATCCCTTGGTGGCGAAGGATTCTCGAATGGCAGTGACGATGTTGGGGGTGTCGTCGCGGTCGGCGAGGGCGAGGATGCTGCCGCCGAAGCCGGCGCCGGTCATGCGGGCGCCGTGGGCGCCGGCGGCGAGGGCCGCGTCGACGGCGGTGTTCAGCGGTGGGGCGGAGACTTCGAAGTCGTCGCGGAGGGATTGGTGGGCGGCGGTGAGGAGGGGGGCGATGGCGCGGGGGTCGGCGCCGGTGCGCAATTGTTCGGCTATTTGCAGGACACGGGCGTTTTCGGTGATCACGTGGCGGGCGCGGCGGCGGAGCAGGGGGTCGGTGAGGCGGTCGGCTTCGGCGGCGAAGGGGATGTCGCGGAGGGTGGGGGCGTCCAGTTGAGCTGCGGCGGCGGCACATTCGGCGCGGCGGGCGGCGTAGTCGCTGTCCACCAGGCGGCGGGGGGTGCCGGTGTCGATGATGAGCAGCGTCAGGCCGAAGGCGGCCAGGTCGAAGGGGATCTGCTCGGTGGCTCCGGTGCGGGTGTCGAGGAAAAGGAGGTGGCCTGCGGTGCAGAGGAGAGAAGCGGACTGGTCGAGGGTGCCGGTGGGGACGCCGGCGTAGACGTTTTCGGCGGTGCGGGCGATGTCGATGAGCTCGGTGTCGGTGACGGCGGGGGCGAAGAGGTCCCGCAGAGCGATGGCGACCGAGCAGGACAGGGCCGCCGAGGAGGACAGGCCCGCGCCGATCGGGACGGTGCCGTCGAGATCGAGGTGGACGCCGGGCACCTCGTGGCCGCGGCGCTCGAATTCGCGGATGACGCCGAGCGGGTAGCGCGACCAGGCGGGGAATTCGGACCAGCCGCCGGCGGCGAGGGCGGCCATGGTGGTGTCGACGAAGTCACCGGGCGCCTGCCGGGATCTCAGCCGCACCACACCACCCGGCCCGGCCGCGGCGGTGCAGGTCACACCCAGTGGCAGGGCCATCGGGAGCACGTAGCCGTCGTTGTAATCGGTGTGCTCGCCGATGAGATTCACCCGGCCCGGGGCCCACCAGCGTCCCGCCGTCGTTTCCACTTCCGGCTCCTGTTCACAGGTTCGCGCAGGCCGTACGGTTCGATTCGCTGGGGAGCATAACGAGTCTCGCGGAAAGTGATCCTGCGGGTTCGCCGAACTCCGCTCCGGAGCGGCCGTTTTCATGTCATGATCGGTTCGGTTGCCCAGATAGTGGCAGCGCCTTTTCTCTACCGGGCACTCTGCCACCGCTGCGCGGGACCTATGCTCGTACCGCAACACTCGGTTGATGATCGGCGGTGTCTTTTCGAGTACTGCTCGGATAAGGGGGGCTGGTGGGAACGGACGTACAACCGGCCGAACGGTCTGGTCCGCGCTTCAAAATCTGCTGGCGCACCACGCTGTTCATCGGTGGCGTGCTCATTCTCGGACTGCCCATGGTGGTCAATACCCGCGCGGTGGCCCTGGGCACCCTGTTCGTGTCGGTGGCCATCAGCCTCACCATGATCGGGCTCGGCGTACGCAGGTACCACCCCCGCCATCCCCTGCCCTGGTATCTGCTGTCGGCGTCCGCCGTGCAGTTCGCCATCGGCACCGGGCTGCGCCACATCTCCGAATCGCAGCGCCACCCCTTCGACGATCTCTTCACCCTCAGCGGATACTGCTGCGTCGGCGTGGCCGCGGTGCTGTGGCTGCGCCCCCGGCAGAACAGCACCGACCACGATCTGCTGCTGGACTCCGGGCTGATCGGCCTGGGCGCGCTACTGCTGTCGTGGACGTTTCTCATCTCACCGGTTCTGCACATGACGCACCACACCTACTTCACCACCATCACCTCGGTCGCGGATCCGATCGTGGACGCCCTGCTGCTCACCGTGATCGTGCACTCGGTGATCACCTCGGCGCGCTCGGAAACCTCGCTGCGACTGGTGCACCTGGCCATGCTGGTGATCCTGGCCGGTGACCTGGCCTACAACCTGGAGACCGCGGGCTCGGCGGTCTTCGGCCGCCAGATCCAGCTGCTGCCACTGCAACTGGGCTTCACGCTGATCGGCGCGGCCGCCCTGCACCCGAGCATGGTGGTCCTCGGCGAGCCGCGCGACATCCATCCGCACCGGTCCCGGCAGCGGGCCAGCATCATCGCCATCGTCATGATCGTGGCCTCGCTGGTGCCGGTGGTGGGCTCCAGCCTCGACACACTCGACCGCGTGGTGGTGTCCTCGCTCTTCGCCCTCCTACTAGCGGGCGTACTACTACGCAGTGAACGCGCCATCGAACGCAGCGCCCGCAGCGAACGGCGCGCGCAGTATCAGGCAGACCACGACATGCTCACCGGACTCCTGAACCGCGCCGCCCTGCTGCGGGCGCTGCATCGTAATCGGGAGCGTTGGGCCGGACAGCCTTTGGCCCTGCTGTTCATCGACCTCGACGGCTTCAAGCGGGTCAACGACAACTACGGCCATGCGGTGGGTGACGAGCTCATCGCCAATGCCGCCGCCCGCATCCGCCGTGTGATCCGCCGCGATGACGCGGCCGCCCGTTACGGCGGTGATGAATTCGTGGTGCTCGCCCCGCTGGCGCAGCAGCAGGTCCGCCAGCTGGCGGAGCGGCTGCTCGCCACCCTGGGAGAACCGTTCGAGCTGAGCGCGGCCGAGGTGCGAATAGCGGCCAGTATCGGAATCGCCTGCACCAAGCCACGAGAGACAGAGACCACCGTCTACGAGCTACTGCGCGAGGCGGATTCGGCCATGTACCACGCCAAGGAATACTCCCTCGGCTACATCTTCCACGACGACCTGCGCCGCAGCCGTCCCGAATCCGGTCCTCGTACCTGGCAGCGCGAATCCGCGGTATGACCCGGAAGCGGCCCAGCCCCACACGAAATGGGTTGGGCCACCGGTCCTCGCGCCGGAGTTACTCGCGTGGAATCTCGTCAGGCCAGGTCTTCGAGTAGCCGACGGGCCGATTCGAGTTCGGCCTGCAGCTGCGCGACCTTGGCCTGCTGGGCGGCGCGGACCGACTCGTGGATGGAGTCGACGACCTCGGCGAATTCGGGGTGGAGAATCTTGGCGGCCTGGGCCACAGCGGAACTCGTGACCGGCAGGCCCTTGATGGTGCGCTTCTTGCCGTTCACGACATCCAGGGTCCACTCCCCCTCGGCGGTGCCGCTGAGGGTGACCGTCACCTCGGGAGCCTTCGGCTTCTTCGCGGCGGCGCTGTTGGCGGCATTGCGGGCCGGACGCGACGCGGCGGGCTTGGCCTTGGCCTCGGGCGCGGATTCCGCAGCCGGCTGCGGGGTCTCGACCTTGGCTTCCGGAGCGGGCGAAGCGCTCGGCGCGCTGGCCGGCATCGTCACGGGAGACGACATCGTCACGGTGGGTTCCTTCCTGGTTGCCGTTTTCGGTTGAGCTCCGGCCGGTTTGGCCGGGTTCTGCCGGGCCGGTTTGGTCAGGGTCACCTCGGTGGGACCGAAGGACAGCACATCCTTCGAGCCCGTCGGCTTCACCTGCAGGAAATCCCCCTCGGACGGATCCCCGAGGGACATCACCTTTCCGGAACGGCCTTCCGGGACGCCGACCGCCACCGCGGTGAACCACACCATCGGTGGCCGGCCCGCGTCGATTTCCGCGGCGATCTGCCGAATTTCGGTATCCGACAAGGGCTGTGGCTTGGTACGGGTCGACATGGGGCACTCCGGGCGGACGGGGCGGACATCTGCGTGCCAAGAGCATGCACCATGGCACCGACAAATCCACATCCGGAGAACGCACATGGTCACCGCCCGAGAGCCAGTGAACCGTCAGCTATTCCTACTGGTGCGGCCCACAGAGCATGGCCGGCGCTGGTGATCCTAAGCGTCCGCCCCTGTCCCCGCGCAACTTTCGAGGCAGCGCGACCGCGCGGCCGCCCGATTCGCGAGGATCGGTCAGAGTTGCTCGACCCCGCGCAGCACACACCGGACGGTCTGTGGCCGCGACACCGGATTCAGCCGCGTCTCGGTGGTGAAGTCCTGTGTCGAGCCCGGCGCCACCAGCACCTCGGTGCGTGTCCGTTCCAGATCGGTGGACTCCGGCGACATGAAACTGATCACCACCAGATACCGGTGCTCCACCACGTCCCGATTGCTCACCACCGCCGTCGCCTGCCAGCCCGCCGAGGTCCCCGCGCAGGCGGTCACGAAGGCGCTGCGCTGCATCTCGCCCGAGTCGCTGGCGGCCATCTCGCTGTTCGCCTGGTGTGCGTGCGCGGCATCGGTATGGGCGCATCCGGTCAGCAGCGCCGCACATCCCGAGACGACGCCGACGAGACCTCGGCCGGGGGTGATCATGAATCTCCCATTCCACCGCGCACTTCCGCCCCCGCACTCCTGTTGCGGCTGATTAGCCGCGCGCCGAGAGTACCCCAGCTCGACCGCGTGTCGTCACATGACGGCATAGGCGTGTCGCGCCCGGAAACCGGCCGTACGCTCGCCTTTCGCGCGCCCGCGCGGACCTGCCTACGATCGATCGGGTGAAGGTTCTCGGAGCATGCCCACTCGACTGCCCGGACGCCTGCTCCTGGGTGGTGGACGTGCAGGACGGCCGGGCGACCGGCCTGCGCGGCAACCGCGAGCACCCGGTCACCCGGGGCGCGCTGTGCGTGAAGGTGAACCGCTACCTCGACCAGGTCCACTCTCCCGAGCGCCTCACCCGGCCATTGCGCCGGGTCGGCCGCAAGGGCGGGGGCCGCTTCGAACCGATCACCTGGGACGAGGCCCTCGACGAGATCGCCACCCGGCTCACCGGCATCCTCGCCGAGTACGGCGGCGAGGCCGTCTGGCCCTTCCACGGCACCGGCAGCCTCGGCTACATCCAAGGACTGGAGGGCTTTTCCGGCCGGCGGTTCTTCAATGCGCTCGGCGCCTCCCTGCACGACCCGACCATCTGCTCCGTCGCGGGCAGCACGGGGCTGAAATACACCCTGGGCACCGCGGGCGGCATGGACCCGGAGCAGCTGGCGCAGTCGCGGCTGATCCTGCTGTGGGGCACCAATCCGCTCAGCTCCGGCCATCATGTCTGGAAGTTCATCCAGGACAGCGGCGCGTACACGGTGGCCATCGATCCGGTGCGCACCCGCACCGCCGAACGCTGTGACGAACACCTCGCCCCGCTGCCCGGCACCGACGCGGCGCTGGCGCTGGGGCTCATGCACGTCATCGTCGGGCTGGGCGCCGAGGACACCGAGTTCCTGGAAACCCGCACCGAGGGCTGGCCCGAATTCCGTGAGCGCGTCGCGCAGTACCCGCCGGAGCGGGTCGCCGAGATCACCGGGCTGCCGGTGGAACGCATCGTGGGTCTGGGCGAACGCATCGCCCGCACCCGGCCCACGGCCATTCGCGCCTCGCAGGGGATGCAGCGGCACGCGGGCGGCGGGATGGCGCTGCGCACGCTGGCCTGCCTGCCCGGTGTCACCGGCGACTGGGCGATTCCCGGTGGCGGACTGCACTATTCGACCAGCGGGCACTTCCGGCTCGACACCCCCGCGCTGATGCGATTCGATCTGCTGCCGCATCCGGTGCGGACACTGTCCATGACCCGCATGGGCGAGGTGCTGCTGGACACCGACGGGCCGCCGGTCAAGGCGCTGTTCGTGATCGCGGCGAATCCGGTGGGGTCCAATCCCGATCAGCGCCGGGTGATCGAGGGCCTGTCCCGCGAGGATCTGTTCACCGTTGTCCTGGAACACTTTCCGACCGACACGGTCGACTACGCCGATATCGTCCTGCCGGCCACCATGCAGCCCGAGCACCTCGATGTGCTGGCCGCGTACGGCAATCTCTATCTGGTCTGGAACGAACCGGCCGTGACCCCGCCCGGTGAATGCCTGCCCACCACCGAGACCTTCCGCCGATTGGCCCGGCGCCTGGGGCTGACCGAACCGGCGCTGTACGACTCGGATGAGGATCTGGCGAACCAGCTGCTGAAACAGTACGACGTCGACCGGCTGCGCGCCGACGGCTTCCTGAAGATCGATCCGCGCCCGGTGCCGGTGGACAAGCTCCGGTTCGTGTCGGACCGCGCGGCGCGGGCGGGCCACGATCCGCTGGCCGGGTACACCCCGCCCGCCGATCCGGGCGACGGACTGGTGCTGATCTCCGCGGCGTCGCACTACTTCCTGAACACCAGCTTCGGCGTCGATCCCGAATTACGCAGGCGCGCAGGCGCACCGACCGTCACGATCCATCCCGGGGACGCGGAAGCGCGCGGCATCGCGGACGGCGATCCGGTCACCGTCCACAATGATCGCGGCTCCTTCGAGGCCGTCGCCGAGGTGTCCGACCGGGTCCGGCCCGGTGTCGCCGCGACCACGAAGGGCCGCTGGGCCAAGCACTCCGGCGGTGCGACGGTGAATGCGACCGTCGCGGAACGTGATTCGGACTTCGGCGGCGGCGCGGTGTTCCACGACAACCGGGTATCGATCACCCCGCGCCGCTGACCGCGCCGGTCAGGAGGTGGCGTCGAGGGTCTCCAGGACCCGCCGCGCCTGGTAGTCCGCGCCGAGCTGGTTGGGGTGGAACGGCACCGCGAGCCCGACCGGGCTGCCCGAGAACGGCAGCAGCCCCTCCACCCAGCGGGTGCCGACGGGCTGACAGGCGTCGTGCCCGGAGCTGCCGTCGTAGGTATCGACGAACTCGACTCCGGTCTCGGCGGCCACCCGCCCGAGCATGTCGTGCAGTTCGATCAGCTTCTGCCCCAGCCAGATGGCGTCGGGGTCGGCGATAGGGATCTCCGGCCAGCAGCCGCCGTCGAGGCCGATGCCCTCGAAGTAGTCGAGCAGCAGGATGCGGGCGTGCGGGGCGCGCTCGCGAATGCCGGCGATGGTGGCGGCCACCCGGGGTTCGGTGCGGGCGATGTTCTGCGACATCCGGTCGACGCCTCCCACCACCATCTCGTTCAGGCAGGGGCTGACGGCGGGGTCGAGGGTGATGCAGTCGGTGACGGTGGCCGCGAGACCCGCGTCATTGCCGCCGATTTCGAGGGTGACCAGGTCGGTGTTCTCGGTCAGCCGGTCGTACTGTGGCGCGTTGTCGCCGAGCGCGGTGTGCTGCGGCCGGGTCATGTCGGCGGTGACCGCGCCGCCGCAGGTGGCGTCGCGGAACACCGGCACGGCCAGGGCCGCGGCGACCTGCTTGGCGTAATTGTGGACGCTCTGCACGCAGGGCACCGGGGTGAAGGCGGTGGTGAGCTGGCTCAGGGTGGCGTCGGCGGCCCAGGAATCGCCCAGGGCCACATACTCGTTGACGGCTGCGCCGGTGTCTGGGATGGCGGGTTCGGCCTGGGCGACGGTGGTGGGCACGAGGGCGGCGAGGGCGGCCATGGTCAGCAGTGCACGCGAGGTCTTCATGTCGGTTCTCCCCTGGACCAGCCCAATACCGAACATAGAACTGTATTCAGCTCGGAAACCTAACAGCTGCAGGACCGCGGCGCGCGGCGAATTGCGACAATCTTCAGTCGCGACCGCTCCCGGCCCCGGCTCAGACCCGATCCACCGACTCCCAGCGCTCGCGCCCCGGCGACTCCACCCGCTCGTAGCCCAGCAGCACATCGTGGGCGACCTCGCCGTCGGCGACCGTTACCCGGCTGAACACCGCTGGATATCCCCGGGCCATCACGGTGTAGCGCCCCTCCGCCAGATCCGGCACGGCATAGCGGCCGGTGTCGTCGGTGCGGGTCACGGCGATCAGATCACCGGCCTCGTCCAGCACCGTGATCTGGGCATCGGGCACGCCGTGCCCGCAGTCGTTGCAGGCCGATCCGGCCAGCACCGCGCGCGGCGCCAATTCGATGTCGTGGCGCAGCATTCCGCTGTCCGGCACGGTCAGGGTGACCGCGGAGGGACGCATGTGATCGGCCACCGCGACCAGCGTGTAGGTGCCGGCCAGCACGCCACGGCAGATGAAATCGCCCTCCGGGGTGGTGACCGTCGAGCCGACCACGTCACCGAACGCGTCGGTGAGGGTGATGGTCGCATCGCCCAGCGGCGCACCGCGTCCCACCGACCGCACCACGCCCGACACCTCACCGGATCCGAGCAAGGCCACATCCAGGCGGTGCGGGCGGCTGCCGACCGAAATGGTCACCGCGGCGGGCTGATACCCGAACGCCGACACGATCAGTACGTAGCCGCCCGCGCGCGGGACCGCGATGACATAGCCGCCGTCGGGTTGGCCGACGGTGCGCGAAACCTGGCGTCCGTGTTGGTCGATGAGGGTGAGCACGGCGTCGGGCACCGACTGCCCGTCCTCGCGGTGCACGCACCCCGACACCGACAGCCCCGACGGCTCGGCGCTATGGAATTCCGGCTCCGGCTCCGGCTCGAGTTCGGGCTCGATTTCCGGCTCGGCGATCTCCTCCACGACCGGCGTCGGAACATCCTGCAGCGGAATCTCTTTCATGAACGCGAGCACGAACGCCGCCACCACCGCCACCGCGGCCGCCACGACGAACACCCCGGCCATGGCGTGGGTGAATCCGGTCAGGATGGGTACGCGCAGCTGGTCCGGCAATGCCGCGATGCCGCTGGTGTTGCTCTGGATCCGGCCCAGCTGCCCGGCGTCGAATCCCGGTGGCAGCTGCCCGCCGAAGGCCGCCAGGATCTTGTGCGGCAGCAGGTTGAACAGGATGGTCAGGAAGACCGCGACGCCGAGCGTGCCGCCCATCTGCCGGAAGAAGGTGGCCGACGCGGTGGACACACCCATATCCGAGCGCGGCCCGGCGTTCTGCGCCGCGATGATGAGCGTCTGCATGCACCCGCCGAGGCCGAAACCGATGATGCCGCAGTACAGCAGCGGCTGCCACAGCGGGCTGTCGTAGTGCACCAGCGCGAACAGCACCGACCCGGCGCCGATCACCAGCGAGCCGAGGATCGGCAGCACCTTGTAGCGCCCGGTGAATTTGGTGATGAGCCCGGACAATTGCGCGCCCAGCATGATGCCCACCACCAGCGGCAGCATGAAGAGCCCGGAGCGCGTGGGCGAATATCCGCGCACCACCTGGAAGTACAGCGGCACCAGCACGATCGCGCCGAACATGGCGACACCGACGATGAACCCACCCAGGATGGCGATGCTGAAGGTGCGATTCGCGAACAGCCGCAGCGGAATCAGCGCGCTGTCCTTCATGAGGAATTCGACGATCAGGAACAGCACCAGTCCGGCCGCCGCGATGCCGTAGCAGAGCAGCGCGCGATGGGAGGACCAGCCCCAGTCCCGGCCCTGCTGGGCGACGATCAGCAGTGGAACCGTGCCCGCCGCAAGGGTTATCGCCCCCAGCCAGTCGGTGCGGTGGCGGTGCCGCGCGAAGGGCACGTCCAGCACCTTGCCGACCACCAGTAGCGCCAGCACCCCGATCGGCACGTTCACCAGGAACACCCAGCGCCAGCCCGCGAGCCCGAGAATGTGGTCGGCATTGGAGAAGAAGCCGCCCAATACCGGTCCCAGCACCGTGGCGATGCCGAAGACCATCATGAAATAGCCCTGGTACCTGACCCTTTCGCGGGGCGGCACGATATCGCCGATGATGGTGAAGGCGAGCGACATGAGCCCGCCCGCGCCGACGCCCTGCAGCGCACGGAATCCCGCGAGCTGGTACATGGAGGTGGCGAAGGTGCAGCACACCGAGCCGACAACGAAGATGCCGATGGCGATGAGATAGCAGGGTTTTCGGCCGTAGATGTCGGCGAGCTTGCCGTAGAGCGGCGTCGAGATGGTGGCGGTGATGAGGTAGGCCGTGGTGGCCCAGGCCTGTTTGTCGAAGCCGTGCAGGCTGTTGGCGATGCGGACGATCGCCACGCTCACGATGTTCTGGTCCAGCGCCGCCAGGAAGACGCCCAGCAGCAGGCCGGACAGGATGGTCATGATCTGACGGTGCGACAGCGTTCTCTCGATCGGCGCTGCCCGGTCGCTCGGTGCCGGGGCGGCCGGTGCGACCCGGACCGGCGCCGCCACCCGTGCCGGGGTGGACACCGATGTCTGGGTGGAGATGTTGGTCATGTTTGGGGCCCTTGTCGGATTTCGGCTGTCCGTGCGTGCGGTGCTACTCGAAAAGACCTCGCCATGAAGCAATTCGGGCAGCTTACTCCCGCCGATCGGGGCCCCTCACACGAGGTGGTGGTTACGCCTCCGTTTGCGCGTAGAGCGGAATACCGGTGTGGAAGAAGCGAATGAGCCGCCCGATGCGCACGCAGTGGTCGGCCCCGCGCTCGAAGTGGTGGGCCAGCAGCGCGATATCGATGGCCATGGCCGACCCGTGCGGCCAGCCGTCGTCGGCCGCCAGCTCCACCAGCCGCCCGCGCAGCCGCTCCAGGTTCTCGTCGCGCGGCACCAGGGCGCGATCGCGCGGCGGGTTCTGTGCCGCAATGACTTTGCCCGCCAGATCGGTGAGATCGGTGACCGCGGCGGACATTTCCGCGAGCAGGTCGAGGACGTGCTGCGGGGCCACCGCATTCGGGTAGCGGCGCACCACCACATCGGCCACCCGGCTCAGGGCGCGGCTGACCGCCAGCAGGTCGTCGGCGATCTGCATGGCCGTCACCACCTGGCGTAGGTCGCGGGCCACCGGCGCCTCCAGGGCCAGCAGGATGACCGACCGGTCCTCACATTTCGCGTGCTCGATCTCCACCTGCTCTTCGAGCGCGAACACCTCGTAGGCGGCGGTCAGGTCGCTGCCGAGGAGCGCCGTCGCGGCCCGTTCGGAAGCCTCATGCGTCAGCCGCGCCATATGCGCGAGCTCATCGGTCAGCGCTATCAGCTCGCTGGAGAATTTCGTGCGCACTCGCATATCTTGGCCGCCCACCCGCATGCCTGCACACTATCGCGGCAAAACCTTTATCCCCGAATGGCTCTCGGTTCTCGTCCCGAGCCAGGAACCGACCGCCCAGTCGGGCGTCCGGCGGCTCCGTGGCTACTACCTGGCCGCGGGGCCGTTCTCGGTGCGGTGCAGTACCCAGGTGCCGCGGCCCGCGGCCTTGGCGCGGTACAGGCCCACATCGGCGTCGTCCAACAGCTTTTCGGCATTCGCGCCGGCAACCGGAGTGACAACGGCGCCGATGCTGGCCGAAATCGACAGCAGATCGCCGGGACCGACCGGAACCGGGTCTCGCAGCGTCGCGAGCATGGTCTCGGCGGCCGCGTGGGCCGTGTCGTCGTCGCAGGGCGGTGCGAGCAGCGCGACGAACTCGTCTCCTCCGATGCGGGCCGGCGTGACCGTCGGCGAGGTCAGGGTCGCGTCGAGCCTGCGGCCGACCTCGGCCAGCACGCTGTCTCCCGCGTGGTGGCCGTAGCGATCGTTGATCATCTTGAACCCGTCGAGATCGAGGAAGCACAAACCGATGTGATCGCCGGGACGGGCCGCCGCCACAATGGCCTCCAACTGCTCGAGCAGGCAATGACGATTCGGCAGACCCGTCAACGGGTCGTGACGGGCCTCCCACCACAGTTTCTGCTGCATGGCCCGCCGTTCGGTGATGTCCTCCCCGACGGCGAGCACGCGCACGTCACGCCCGTCCGCGTCGTGCACCAGGGTCATCGTCCATGCGCCCCAGCAGACGGTGCCGTCGGGGCGACAGAAGCGGCCTTCCACGTGCGCGGTACCGCTTCTGCGCTTGAGCAAACCGACGACCGCGTGCCGGAGCTTGTCGCGGTCGTCGGGGTGCATCAAGTCCAGCGCGGACACCCCCGGCAGGTCCTCCTGGTTCATCCCGACCATCCGTGCCGTCGTGGAATTGGCCTCGAGGGTGATGCCGTAGTCGTCGTAGAGCGCGATAGCCACCGCGGCGTTGTCGAACACCACGCGGAAACGTTGCTCGGCAGCGTCCTGGCTGCGGGCGTGGACGTCCAGCAGCTCGGTGGTGTAGCCGCGAGCAAGCTCGCCCAGGAGCGCGCCGAACCGCTGTGCTCGATCCGGGCGCGGTGACCGCTCCAGCAATCCGGCCAGTACCGCCGCGGTCGAGGTCATCATGGCGGGGACCGTCAGGTTCGACCGGACCATCTCGACCCCGACTCGGCACGCGGGCGACGGGTCGAACGACTCGGCCGACAAGGCGGCTTCCAGCGTGACGATCCATCTCGTCGTCAACTGGCGGATGTCGGGCGGCACAGCTGTCGGCACGCCACCGCAATCGACCAGGGCCGCCGACCATTCCCGCGCCATCTCGGCAACCTCACGACTGTCCATCCGTGAGGACCTTCCTCCATCGCCGGACCATCGAGGTCCAGCACTTCCCTCCCCACTCGCTAACAATGAGCATACGAAAGAACCGCTGTGCCGTGTCCGTGTCGACCGACTAGGCCGGCGCGGGCTCGGCCGCGGGCCGCACCCGGGCCCGGGCGGTGCCGAGAATCGAGCCCAGGATCACCAGCGGGAAGCCGATCGCCATGCCCGCGGTGAGGGGCTCGTCCAGCAGCGAGACGCCGATCAGCAGTGCCACCGCGGGATTGATGTAGGTGATGACGGTGGCGCGCGACGGGCCGACCTCGCCGATCAGGGCGAAGAAGACCACGAAGGCCAGCGCGGTGCAGATCAGGCCCAGGCCCACCACCGACCAGCTCGCTCCGGCCGGGAAGCGAGAAGGCATCCGCCACAGCGCGAACGGCAGATAGATGGCGGCGGCGAAGATCAGCGACCCGGTCACCACGCCGATCGGCGGCAGCTCGGCCAGCTTGCGGTCGATGATGATCGGGCCCAGCGCATAGCCGATGACACTCACGCCGATGGCCGCCAGCGCACCCAGATTCGAGACGTCGATGTCCAGACCGACGAGGGCGGTCACGCCCGCGAAGCCGATCACCAGGCCGAGAATGCGCCGCGGATCGAGGCGTTCGTGCCCGAGTCGGGTGGTGAGCACGATGGCGATCAGGGGCACCGCCGCGATCAGCAGACCCACCGTCGAGCTGGTCAACCTGGTCTCGGCGCGCCCGATGAGCAGCCACGGACCGGTGATCTCGACGATCGTGTACACCAGGACCCAGCGCCAGTGCCGCAGCGCCGGCCGCAGCACCCGGGTGGACAGCGCGATGGGCAGCAGCACCAGCGCACCCAGGAGGGTCCGCCCGAAGGCCACGAACACCGGATCGAAATCCCGCACCGCGACCCGGATCATGGCGTACGGCACACCCCAGATCACACCCATGCCCAGGAACAGCAGCCAACCGCGCTTGCTCACCGCCCCACCCCACAACCTCGTCGCACGACACACTCCTTCCGAACCCCCGGGAGCGTAAGCCACGCCGCCGACACGCTGAATCGGTCGTCCGAACGCCATGGGCGTCCGAACTATTTCGGTCCGGCATGCGATACCTGCGAACAGAGCGATGAAAACTTTCCCAGCGAGAAACATTGCCCACTGGGCACGTTTTGCGCATACTGGAGTCATGCCGGACGAACAGACCCTCGGTCTCCGCGAACGCAAGAAGCTCGACACCCGGAAAGCCTTGAGCGACGCGGCACTTCAGCTCATGTTCGAGCGCGGCCTGGAGAACGTGGTGCGCGAGGACATCGCCGCCCGTGCGGGAGTGTCCGTGCGCACCTTCAACAACTACTTCTCCGGCAAGTACGACGCGCTCGCCTACCGGCATCTGGCCCGAATCAACAGCGCCGTCGAGATTCTGCGCGCCCGTCCGGCGAACGAGCCGCTGTGGGAGTCGCTCACGGCGGCACTGCTCGAGCCACTCGAGGCGGAACTCGCCGAGTCGCCCGGGTATCTGCCCTCGCCCACGGAACTCGCCGAGGTCCGGAAACTGGTGGCAGCCCCCGAGACTCGGGCCCTGCTGGCCAAGGGCGTCGAAGACAACCTGATCATCGCCATCGCCGAACGCACCGGCACCGACCCGGAACTCGATCTGTACCCGCGGCTGGTGGCCGGGGCCGCCGGCGCCGCGCTGCAGGCCGCCTTCGAGGTCTATGTGCGCACGGCGCCGACCGTCCCCGTCACCCATCTGCTCCGCCAGGCCCTCACCGCGCTCGCGGCGGGCCTGCCGCAACCGCCGGCATAGCAGCGCCGCTCTCGCCGGTTTCTCCAAATACCCTCAACGACAAGAGGTTTATTTGCCATGCCCGAAAACACCGTCGACATCGTCATTGCCGGAGCCGGACCCAACGGCCTGATGCTCGCCTGCGAACTCGCACTCGCCGGCCTCCGCCCGATCGTGCTGGATCGGCTACCCGCACCCAGCCCCGAACCGAAGGCCAACGGCCTGGCCGGGCAGGTGGTCCGGGTCCTCGATATGCGGGGGCTGTACGGCGCGTTCAGCGGCAGCCCGGCCGCACCGGCCCCGACCCCGCGCTACATCTTCGGCGGCCTTCCCCTGGATCTCACTGCCGTACAACCGAATCCGGTACACCTCGTCTTCAAGCCGCAACCGGAGATGGTGGAGATCCTCACCAAGCGCGCCATCGACCTCGGCGTGGACCTGCGCTGGGGACACGAGCTGACCGGCATCGAACCCGCCGGCGACCAGGTCGCGGTCACGGTGTCCGCGCCCGACGGGCCCTACCCGCTGACCGCCCGCTTCCTGGTCGGGGCGGACGGCGGAAAGAGCCTGGTGCGCAAGCGGATCGGGATCGAGTTCCCGGGCATCACCTCCGACGGGCATGTCAGCCGAGTCGGCCATGCCGCCCTGCCCGACGAGTTCCGTTCCGGCGACGGCGGCATCGAGATTCCCGGGGTGGGCCGGTTCGGACTCGGCCATCACCGGCTCGAACGCGGCATCTTCATCTACGCCGAACTCGATCCGGGACGGCCGATCATCGGAACCATGGAATTCCAAGGCGGCGAGCAGTTTTCCGACGACGAACCCCTGGCGTTCGAGGAACTGCGCGCGAGCGTCGAACGCGTCCTCGGCGCCCCGCTGCCCATCGCGCCGCCGCCCGGCCCGGGTCCGCACACGCTGCGCCGCACGATCGGCCAGAACACCCGGGTCGCGCAGCACTACCGGCAGGGCGCCGTCCTGCTGCTCGGCGATGCCGCGCACGTGCATTCGGCGATGGGCGGGCCCGGACTGAACCTCGGCCTGCAGGACACCGTCAACCTCGGCTGGAAGCTCGCGGCCGAAATCCGGGGCTGGGCTCCCGAGGGCCTGCTCGACACCTACGAGTCCGAGCGCCACCCGGTGGCCGAACGTGTGGTGATGTACTCGCTCTCCCAGGCGGCTCTGGTCTCCCCCGGTCCGGAAATCACCGCTCTCCGAGAGCTTTTCGGCGAACTGCTGCGGCTCCCGGCGGCGGCCGCCCATATCGCCGGGCTGCTGGCGGGCTCGGACATCCGCTACGACGTCGGCGACGATCATCGGCTGTCCGGCTACTTCTTCCCCGACTGCGCCCTCGAAACAGCCGGTGGCCCAACCCGGATCGCCGAACTCCTGCGTGACGCCCGGCCCGTCCTGCTGACCTTCGACGCCGCCCTCGATCCGGTCGCCGCCGCGGCGGGCTGGACCGACCGCGTCACGCCCATCGCCGCCACCGCCACCGACGCACCCGCCGCGGCGCTGCTGATCCGGCCGGACGGCTATGTGGCGTGGGCGACCGACGACGCCACCCCGGCCGCTCAGGAGAGTCTCCGGAACGCGCTGTGCCGATGGTTCGGCGCACCCACTCCCGGCGCCGCGGCCGGTTAGGAGGGTCGCGGGCTCGATCAGGAGTCGCCAGGCAGCCAACCTGATCGAGCCCGTCGGCACTGCCGCCGGGGATGTCCGGAGCCGTGGCCGCTGCGACCAGCGTGATCGCGCCGGCCGCAGGGCCACGGGTCCTGGGAATACGCGTGCGGTCGAACTAGAGTCCTTCCATGGCGACATCGGCGGCGGAGTCGGCGGCGGGCGGTAACGGGGCGGCGGAGGCCGGGCGGGCCGCACGGAAGCAGGTGCCACGGCGATCGCTCGGTGAGTGGAAGCCGGCGGCGGATCGGGAGGATCCGATAGCGGTGCTGGAGCGTCAGGCCGCGACCCGGGTGCCCGAGCTGGTGGAGATCCGGTACGCGCGCATGGCGGCCGGGCAGTTCCCGTTCTATCGGGGCGCGCCGGCGATCATGGCGGCCGATCTGGCGAGCGGGCCGAACACCGGGCTCACCGTGCAGCTGTGCGGCGACGCGCACCTGTCGAACTTCGGCTTGTTCGCCTCGCCGGAACGGTCACTCGTGTTCGACGTCAACGACTTCGACGAGACCCTGCCCGGGCCGTTCGAATGGGATGTGAAGCGGCTGGCGGCCAGCGTGGCGGTGGCGGCGCGCGCCAATGGGTGCGACGACGCCGAGGCGAGCGGGGCGGCGGCCGCGGCGGCGCAGGCCTATCGCGAGGCCATGGTGCGGCTGGCGGGTCTGGGCGAGACCGACGTCTGGTACGAGATGGTGGACGCCGAACGGGTCGCCGAGCTGCTGCGCCCGCACGACCGCAAGCAGACCGAGAAGGTGATCAGCCGGGCGCGGGCGCGCACCAGCCTGCAGGCGCTGGACAAACTCACCGAACCCGGACCCGATGGCGCGCCGCGCATCAAAGCCGAGCCGCCGCTGCTCAGACCGATACCGAGAGAGCTGCACTCCGAACTGCTCTCGGTGCTCTCGAACTACCGGGACACGCTGCCGGAGGAGCGCCGGGTGCTGCTGGATCGGTATCAATTGCGGGATATCGCTTTGAAAGTCGTGGGCGTGGGCAGCGTGGGCACGCGCTGCTTCATCGTGCTGCTGACGGGGCGCAATACCGGCGATCCGCTCTTCCTCCAGGTGAAACAGGCCGAGAATTCGGTACTGGCCGCACACCTGCGGAGCAGCAGGTTCCAGCATCAGGGGCACCGGGTGGTGCACGGGCAGCGGCTCACGCAAGCGGCCGGTGACATCTTCCTGGGCTGGGCGACCGGCTCCGACGGGCTGTTCTACTACTGGCGACAGCTGCGAGACATGAAGGGCTCCTTGGTCATCGACGAGATGTCGGCGGCGCAGCTGCGGCAGTACGCCAGCTTGTGCGGGCACACGCTGGCGCGTGGTCACGCGCGATCGGGAGATCGGGTGGCCATCGCCGCGTATCTCGGCAGCAACGACGTCTTCGACCGGGCCATGGCAGACTTCGCGCTGGCCTATGCCGATCAGACGGCGTCCGATCGCGAATCCCTGCTCGCCGCCATCGAATCCGGCCGCGTCACCGCTGCCGAGAACCTCTCGCCGGAGAAGAACGGCCAATAGGCGTGCCGGTCGCTACTCCGGGTTGACGGCGATCACCAGCTTGCCGGTCGAGGAGCGACCGGCCATCAGCCGGTGCGCTTCCGCGGCCTCGGCGAGCGGGAACTCGGCAGTGATGGGCAGCCGTACCTTGCCGGAAGTGGCCAATTCGAAGGCGTGCGAGGCGATCTCGCGCAGAACGTCCGGGGCCTCGACGCTCAGGCCGAGAATGGAGAACCCGGCCACCGAGCGGCCCTGCGGGTAGAGGTCGGGCGCGCCGACCTGCCACGGGCCCGCACCGCCCGCATTGCCGAAGGAGACCAGGCGGCCGAAGCGGGCCAGGGAATCCAGTGTGCGGCGCAGGGTTTCACCGCCGATGGACTCCAGCGCGAGGTCCACGCCGCGACCGCCGGTGGCGGCGGCGACCTCCGCGTCGAAGGATTCGTTCAGAAACGCTGCGTCATAACCGTATTCGCGGGCGTACTCGGCCTTGGCCGGGCTGGACACCACGCCGTACACCGCGGCCGCGCCCGCGAGCTTGGCGATCTGCGCGACCACCGTGCCGACGCCGCCGGCCGCGGCCTGCACCAGCATGGTCTCCCCGGGCTGCAGGCGGCCGACGGTGTGCACCAGGGCGTAGGCGGTCGGCAGCACCGTGGGAAGCGTTGCGGCGGTGCGCAGATCGACGCCCTCCGGCACCGGGAACACCGTCGCGGCCGAGACGACCGCGACATCGGCGTACGCGCCGCCGTCGGTGATGGCAGCCACCGGCTGGCCGACCCGCAAACCCTCGACACCCTCGCCCACGGCCCGCACCCGCCCGGACAATTCCAGCCCCGGCACGAACGGCAGCCCCGGCACCCGATAGCCCACGGCCCGCGCCTGGAGATCGGCGAAATTGACTCCGACATAGGCCACGTCGATGGACACCCGGCCGGGCCCCGGCTCCGGCACCGCGAGCTCCACCGACCGCAGCACCTCCGGTCCGCCGAATTCGTCGAATCGAATCGCACGCATGCCGCCACACTCCCTCTCCGCCTGCTCACCGGCGGGTCGAACCACATCATCCGAACACCGGACGCACCGCCTTGCAGCACCCGGGCGTCACCGGCTATTCCGCATGCTGCCCTTGAAGTCTCACTCCCGCCACCCGGTCCGGCGGGACACCGCAACCCCGAGCGATCGCCCTTCGTCGGACAGAGCGGTGCGCCTTGGTCAGCCGGAGAGAACGACCTCGTCGGCCTGAGCAATGGACCACGCCGGCCGCAGGGATCGGCCGTCGCCACCCGGTCCGGTGAGCCACCGTCCGTCGGAGCGATGGGTCCTCGCCCGTCGGAGCAATGGGCCCGGTCAGCCGGAGCGGTGGGCGTTGCGGGCGGTGCCGCGGTGGGCGGTGACCGTGGTGGGGTCCTCGGGCCAGGAGTGTTTCGGGTAGCGGCCGCGCAGGTCGGCGCGGACCTGGGGCCAGCCGGTGCGCCAGAAGGACGGCAGGTCGGCGGTGACGGCCACCGGGCGCTGGGCCGGGGACAGCAGGTGCAGCAGGATCGAGGCGCGGCCGCCGGCCAGGCGCGGCGGCTCGGTCCAGCCGAAGATCTCCTGCACCTTGACCGCGAGCACCGGCGGATCCGCGGAGTAGTCGAGGCGGACGCGGCTGCCGGAGGGGACCTCCAGGCGTTCGGGGGCGAGCTCGTCCAAGCGTGCGGCCTCGGGCCACGGGAGCAGGCGGCGCAGGGCCTGACCCGCGTCGGCGCGCTCCAGGTCGGCGCGACTGCGGGCGGTGGAAAGCTCTGGGGCGAGCCAGGTTTCGGCGTCGGCCAGCAGGGTGTCGTCATCGACGGCGGGCCAGGGCGCGCCGAGGGTGCGGTGCAGGAAGTCCAGGCGCTGCCGCAGGCTGCGGGCATCCTCGCCCCAGCGCAGCAGGTCCAGGCCGGTGGCGCGCAGTCCGCGCAGCAGGGCCGCCGACACCAGGCTCGGATCCGGATCCCTGAGCGGCTGCTCCGACAGCACGATCGCGCCGAGGCGCCGCATCCGGCGAGCCACCAGATCGCCGTCGGCCCAATCGACCTCGTCGGCGGTCTCCAGGAGGTTCGCGGCGGCCTGCCTGGCGAGCTGCTCATCGGCCTTGGCGGCCAATCGGATTCGTCCCTCGGCCTGACCCGGGTCGCGCCCGGCCACCGCGATGGCGAGCCATTCGGCATCGCCCAGCCCGCTGCCCGGTGGCAGGGTCACCGCGGTGCCGCCCGCCATCAGGTAACTGGCCGAACCGGGGGCCCGGCGGCGGGCCAGCCGTTCCGGATAGGCCAGTGCCGCAACGAGAGCCGGGTCGTCCACGCCGTCGCCCTCGACTAGTTTCGCCAGCCGCTGCGCCTCCCGCTGCCAGCGGGCGGGCCGGTCGTCGCGCAGGCTCCGCAGTGCCGCGGCCAGATCGATACCGGGAGCCAGGGAATCGTCATCGAGCAGCGCGACCACCTCGGCGGCCGCCCGCGCCCCCACCTCGCGCGCGCCGTCGAGCAGTGCGCGCGCCAGGCGCGGATGCAATCCGACGGCCGCGATCCGCCGTCCCCGATCCGTCACCGCCCCATGGTCATCCACCGCGTCGAGCGCCCGCAGCACCGCCCGCCCCGCCGCCAGGCCACCCGCCGGCGGGGCATCCCACCAGGCCAGCGCCTGCCCGTCGACGGTGCCCCAGCACGCCAGTTCCAGGGCCAGCCGGGTCAGATCGGCGGTGCGGATCTCCGGTTCCGGATACGCGGGCAGGGTCGCGTGCTCGTATTCCGGCCAGCACCGCCACGCCCACCCCGGGCCTTCCCGGCCCGCGCGTCCGGCCCGCTGCTCGGCCACCGCGACCGAAACCCGCACGGTCGCAAGCCCGGACAACCCGCGCCGATGATCGATGCGCGGCACCCGCGCCAGCCCAGAGTCCACCACCGCCCGCACCCCCGGCACGGTCAGACTGGATTCGGCCACCGCCGTGGACAGCACCACCCGCCGCCGCGTGCCCGGCCGCAGCGCCGCGTCCTGGGCCGCGGCGGACAGCCTGCCGTGCAAGGGCAGTACGTCCACATCGGGCAGTCCCGACAACTGGTCGGCGGTCCGGCGGATCTCCCCCGCCCCGGGCAGGAAGACCAGCACATCACCCGCACTGCCCGACAATGCCTGGCGGGTCACCCGCGCCACCTGCTGCTCGATCCGCTCCCGGGCGGCCGGCGGCACGTATTCCAGCTCGACCGGATAGGCCCGGCCCCGCACCTCCAGCACCGGCGCGGCGGGCTCCCCCTCCCCGCCCAGCAGCACCGAAAGCCGGTCCGCCGCAACGGTCGCCGAGGTCGCCAGCACCCGCAGGTCCGGCCGTAGTCCGGCCCGGGCATCCAGGAGCAGGGCCAGCAGCAGATCCGCGTCCAGGTGGCGTTCGTGGCACTCGTCCATGACGACCACGTCGACCCCGGCCAGCTCCGGATCGTTCTGCAGTCGCCGCACCAGCAGCCCGGAGGTCACCACCTCGATCCGAGTCCCGGCCCCTATCTTCCGGTCTCCGCGCACCGCATACCCGACGGTCTCTCCCACCCGCTCGCCCAGCAGCGCCGCCATTCGCGCGGCCGCCGCCCGCGCGGCCAGCCGACGCGGCTCCGCCACCACCACCCGTCCGCCGGTGTTCGCGGCCAGGGCCAGCGGAACCAGCGTCGTCTTGCCGGTTCCGGGCGGCGCGACGAGCACGGCGGTCCCGCACTCGCTCAGCGTGGCCGCGATGCGGTCCAGCGCCGGGCGTACGGGGAGGTCGGGAAGATCAGGCAGCTTCATTACCGCTCAGTCTGCCGCCCCGGCGACGCGCCGCCGCCACCGGCGTGGGCGGCGACGACCCGGAGCGACCGATACCCTGACCGGTTCGTACCGCTACGCGCAGCGGGCGGAACCGGACTAGGGTGAGTCAGCCGATCTTGGACGAGGAGCCGCACACCACATGGGAATTCGATCCCGCCGCTGGTCGAGTCATTCCGGATTCCCTGCGGCGCCCGCACTCTCGGGCGTCGTCGCACTGGGTGTGATGCTGCTGCCCGCGCCGCCCGCCGGGGCCGCACCGCATCCCTGGGCGCCCGCGCCGGTGAACAGCTGCGGTGAGACCGGATTCGATCCGCTGGATCGCCGAGCGGACCCGAATGGCGCCCCGCCGCAGGGCAATCAGACCATCAAGGTCCCGGTGCCGGTGCCCCAGATCATCACCGTCCAGGTGCCAGGCCCGAAGCCCGACAACACCCGTGTCGATCCGGTCGCGCTGCCCGCCGATCCCTGCGCCAATCCGTGCCCGGACGTCCGCGACACCGTCCCGGCCCCGGCGAATCAGCCCGGCGGCGGCAGCGCGTCGCTGCCGCAGGTCGAGATCACCACCGAGCCCGAACCCATCCCGATCGTGGTGCCGGGCGGCGAACCACCCGAACCCCAGGACGCGCCCACCGCGGCCGTCCAGGCCGCCACGCCGGCGCCCGTGGCCGCGGCGGTGGCCGCGCCGCAGGTGGATTCGGTCCAGCTGGTCAACCAGGTCACCGGGCAGGGATCGGTCAATCGCACGGATATGCGCTGGTCGGTCGACGGCACCGACCTAGGGCTCATGTGGGAGACCAAGCCCGGCCAGGTCGCCGTCATGTTCGGCGACACCTTCGGCAAGGGCTGGAAACCTACCGGCGCCGGCACCGACCAGCAGGACTGGCGCAGCAATGTGCTGGCCTACAGCAGCACTCGCGATCTGTCGCAGGGTCTGATCCTCGACGACTTCGTGCAGAACAGCCGCTGCCACGCCGCCGAACTGCTCGACAGCCGCAAGATCAAGAACTTCGAGACCACCACCATCCCCACCTCGGGATTCGCCGTCGGCGACCGCCAGTACCTGACCTACATGTCGGTCAACCACTGGTCCAAGATCCCCGGCATGTGGTCGACCAACCTGGGCGGCATCGCCTGGTCCGACGACAACGGCCGCACCTGGACCAAATCGCAGTGGGCCCGCTGGGACAACCTGTTCGGGCTCGGCCGCTTCCAGGTCGCCACCATGGTTCCGCACGGCGACTACGTCTACATGTTCGGCACACCCAACGGCCGCCTCGGCGTCATCGGCCTCGCCCGCGTCCCCGTCGACCAGGTCCTGAACAAGTCGGCCTACCAGTACTGGATCGACGGCACCTGGACCCCCGCCGACGGCCCCAACGAATTGCTGGCCACCCCACTGGTTTCCGGCACCGCCAGCGAACTGTCCATCCATTACGACACCGAGTCGAACCAGTGGCGGATGGTCTACCTCGACGTCACCCGCAACCAGATCGTCCTCCGCACCGCCGCCGAACCCCAGGGCGCCTGGTCGGATCCGACCCCGCTGCTCAGCACCGACGACTACCCCACCGCCTACGGCGGCTTCATCCACCCCTGGTCCAGCGCCAAGGACCTCTACTTCACCATCTCCACCTGGAACAGCTACAACGTCTACCTCATGCACGCGACGCTGAAGTGACCACGCGGCGCTGAAGTGATGGCGACCCGCTGAGCACTCCCGCTCGATTGCCGCGAGGTGTCGGTTACGCGACGGAACGGTGGAGATCCCGTCCGGCGTCGTGATCTTGTTGGCCGGCGGCGCGATGCTGACACGACCGAGCCGGGTCCGGGATCAGGTCGAAGGGAGCGCGCGTTGGGGTTGCGACGTCGTCAGGTATTGACCGGGATCATGGGGCTGGGCGGCCTGTTCGTCGCCGGCAGCGTGCCGTACCGGGGCAACGGGCTGCTCCCGCGCGCCTTGCGGCCCGCGGCTATCGTGTTTCCGCCGGTGGCTGGCGGGCGTGAGTTGAGTCCGCGCCAACTCGGCCGGGTCGGTGTGCTCAACGGGACCTTGACCTCGGTCTCCTGGATCGACGAAACCGGTCGACCGCTACCGGGCGCGCTCTCCGCGGATCGCCTGACCTGGATCAGTTCCGAACCACTCGGCTACGGCCACACCTATACGGCGTCGGTGGTGGCGAACGGCGAGACCGGAGACGTCGACACCACCGCCGTCTTCACCACTGTCCGGCCCGACACGCTGACCAGCGTCACCTTCCGCTCGAACAATCTCCTCGATATCCAGGACGGCGAAACCTACGGCATCGGCCTGGTGCTGGTCGCGCACTTCGACGAGGCCGTCGACCGCGCCGCCGCGGAACGCGCCCTCCGGGTCACCACCGAGCCCCACGTGACGGGCGCGTGGTACTGGCTCGACGACCGCAATGCGCACTGGCGTCCGGAGAACTATCACACGCCCGGCACCCGGATCACGGTGGCGGCGAACCTGTTCGGCACCCGCCTCGGCGACGGCGTGTACGGCCGGGACGACCAGCGGGTCTCCGTGGTGATCGGCCCCTCCCACATCGCCATCGCGGACGACAACACCAAGCACATCGAGGTCTTCGAGAACGGCAACCTGGTTCGCAGCATGCCCACGTCCATGGGCCGGGGCGGCACCGCCGTGGTGGGCGGGCGGGTGTTGTCGTTCTGGACCCATCCCGGGGTCTACACCGTGCTCGACAAGGACAGCGTGGTCAGCATGGACTCCTCCAGCTACGGCCTGCCCGTCAACTCCGGCCTCGGCTACCGCGAAAACATCAGAAATGCCGTCCGTATCAGCCACGACGGCATCTACCTGCACGAACTCGCCGCGACGGTCTGGGCGCAGGGCAATACCAACGTCTCGCACGGCTGCCTCAACCTCAGTCCCGCGGACGCCGCCTGGTTCTTCGACTTCGCCAACCCCGGCGATGTGGTCGAAGTCCGCAATACCGGCGGCGATCCGCTCGACATCGGGCAGGGCGGTGACTGGACCATCCTCTGGCCGGACTGGCAGCGGGGCAGCGCCCTGGCCTGAGGGCCGTCAGCGGTCTGCGGGCAGGAAGTCGTCGAGCGTCGCCGCGACCAGCGCGGGCTGCTCCAGGGTCTGCATGTGCGGGGCGCCGGGCAGTTCGCGGTACTCGGCCACGGGGATGCGCTCGGCGACACCGGTCATGATCGCGGGCGTGGTCGAGGCGTCACGCTCGCCGGCGCGGACGAGCACCGGAGAAGCGAAGTCCGACAACCGGTTCTGTACATCGAGCCCAACCGTGCCCGCGGATGTCGTAGGCGAATACCGTTCGGCCTCTGGTATCGCGTTGCAGCCGGGCGATCGGCAGCGGGGTCAGCGGGCGCCGGACCGGGAATCCCGCGATCCTCTCCCGCATCGCCCGCTGGGCATCGAGCCTCCATTCCGCGTCCGCTCCAAGGTATGTGCGGACCCACCCCTCGTTGGGCCCGGACCGGGCAAATCTATCGGTGTTCCGACGGCGGGACGGGGATGGAACGCGCCTGCTAGGGGACATTTCGTGCCAAAGTGCATGATTCGATCCGTATGACTCGACCACGAATGGCGTCCAGATCACATTCAGGGTAAGTCGGCGGGTTCGGTCACGCTGCGGGCCAATCGTTCTCGGTCCCGGCGACGTTGTTGGTTGCGACACCTCGCAGGATGACGTCGAGTACGTCGCGCAGTTCGCCGGCTGTCCGCTCCTGGTCGGTCGCGCGACGGGCCCAGCGGTACACGACCCCGAGGTAGGCGTCGCGGAGGAGGTTCCCCAGCAGGACCGGATCCACGCGTGCGTCGATGTCGCCGCGCCGGACGCCGATCTCGACGATCCGCGCGAAAACCTCGGCGGTGTACGGCTCTTCGGTGAGGGGGCGGCCCGTCTTCACCCACGCCGTCAGCATGATCTCGGTGACTCCGCGCTGCGCCTCGCCGAGCTGGGCGAGACCGGCCATGCACCGGTGCAGCAGCGCGCCGGTGTCGCTCGCCCCGGTCCCGAGTGGCTGCTCGATCCGGTCGATCAGTGTGCGGCGCCGGTCCTCGGCCCACTCGGTGATGAGGTCTTCCTTGCGCGGGAAGTGATTGAAGAAGGTGCCGCGCGACACGTCCGCGCGTTCCGCTATCTCGTCGATTGTCGTTGCGTCGTAGCCCTTTTCGGCGAACAACTCCAGCGCGGACGTGTAGATCCGGGCACGGACCCGCTGCCTGTTGCGCTCCCTGCGGCCGATCACGGGTATATCGGTGGTAGTCACCATGTTTCGCTCCCCCTCAGGTCCGGCTCCCCACCGGTCCATGAATCACAGATCCTAACCCGACCCAACGCTCCCGGCCCCGGAACCAGTGGTTCCGGGGCCGGGAGCGGCGTCCTGTCAAGCAGCCAGGGAGCCCAGGAATCCCAGGAGTATCTGTGCGTCGTCGCCGTAGTCGACGTGCACCTTCGAGGCGTAGAAGGTGGCCATGTCGACGCCTTGGCGGCTCAGTTCCAGCAGATCGTTGATGCTGTCGATACCGCCGATGCTGAGCAGGGTTTGCGCGGCGACGCGGAGATCGCCCCGTACGGCGTTGGTGAGGGGGCCGAGAACGGAGCCGGCCAGGTCGAGTCCGGCCGGTGCGAGGGTCGCCACTTCGGCAGCCGCGGCGGACGCGTCGTTGCGGGTGAGGGATTCGACTGCGCGCCAGAGGGTTTCCTGCATGCGGCCGACATTCCCCGCGATGCGCAGGATGTCGATCTGGGTCAGGGCATCGGCGATCACGCTGGCAGCGGCGGTCCAGCCCGACGGGTCGATGGCCGCGGCCGCCCGGATGACCGAGCCGATGAGAGGCAAGTCCACTCCCGCAGCTGCCTGGACCATCGGAGCCAAGGCCATATTGAGGTTGCTCGCGATCTCGTGCGCACCGGTGATATCGCCCGCTTGGATCAGATCGGGGAGGTTGGCGAGGCTTTGCAGAATGGCGGGCAGGTTCGCCGCGGTCGCCGTCCAGCCGGCGCCGACCTTCACAGCCTGCGCGAGGAGTGTGCCGGGATCCGTGCCCGCGGGAATCAGGGATGCGATCATCGCGGAGTCACCGCTGAGCACCCGCCCGAGCGCAAAGAGGAACGGGGACGTGGCGGCATTGAGCGAGCAGTACAGATCGCCTTCGACGCACAGGGTGCGCACCCGATCGGTCAGCGCACCGAAATCCTGACTCCGCGCCCCGGCGATGCCGTGACCGGGTTGCGGGTCGCCCAGCGAGAGAGTGGTTCTCGGATCGCGATGCGGATCGGCCAGCAGCCCCACGCCGACCACCCGATCGGCGCTGATCGGTCCCTCGCCATTGCCGATCTCGGTCGCGAAATCGCCGATCCCGTCCGCACCCTGGCTGTACCCGGCGAGGAACACTCGCGTCGAACCGCACAGGCTGCTCGCCATCTGGTGCAGCCGGGATTCGAGGGTGCTCAGGGATTGCGCATAGCTCAGCCCCTGATCGAAAGCGCTCGCCGCATACGGGGCATAGAGCACGGTGATGTCGCTGCCGTACTGCCGTTGCAGCCCATCGCCGATCGGCCTGAGCATGCCGACCGGCACCATCGGATCCGCATCGAAACGCGTCTCCCAGGTCCCCGGCGCGAGAATCGCCGTATACGGGGTGCAGGGCAGTGCGCCGTGCGTCTCCGCCCGCGCATCGCCGGCCACCGTGGTCCCGACCGTGACGCCCGCGACAACCAAGATCGCCGCGCACGCTGTCGCCAGCCTGCTCATTGTCCAATTCCTCTGGTGCCGAAGGGGTTTCGGGCGGTGCGGCGGCAGGTCCTCGTTTCCGCTGCGCAGCATAGACAATTCTCGCCACTCACGGTCGGTTTCGCAGGCTTTTCAGACACATAATCGTTTCAGACCACGTCAGGGGCCTGCGGGCCACCACGCCGTGTCGGCCCTAGGCGACGGGCTCTGTTCGGTCTCCTGGGTACGCGATCGGGCAACACGGCGGTCTCCGACCAGATCAGCATCGCTACCGGGCCGCAGACGAAAAGCTCCGCGATGAGACGTTGTTCGGACTTCGGCGGGTTCATTGCACGAGCCTTTCGGCATCGCCGTCGCTCCGCGATGGCATGGATCGTGGGGAGAGCGACCGGAGTCCGTGCTGCGGGACTCGCACGGAGAAGTGGTGCATCCACTGCCCGGGGTGGGCCGCAATCTGCACGACCGTCCCCGGATCAACCTGGTGCACAGTTCCCGGCGCCTGGTACCCACGCCGCGAGCCAATCACGGCGAGGTCATCGGCCTCTTGCGCGGCTGCCCGGACCTGGCGGGGCCGGATCTGCAGATCATCTTCATCGATATCCCGCTGCCCAATCCCGTTGCGGCGGTGCCGAACGGCTTCACCGTCGGTATCTCGCCGAGGCTGCCGGTGAGCCGGGGCTCATTGCGAATCTCCTCGGCCGACCCGTTCGCGCCGCCGGTACTCGACCCCGGATACTTCACGGAGGCAACGGATATCGAGGTAGTACTGGCCGGCATCGAGGCCGCTCGCGAGATCGCGGGTTCGGCGGCGCTCGCTGCATGGGGCGTCACCGAGGTCGCGCCCGGACTCGACGTCACCGACGAGGCGCTGCTCGGCGACTACGCACGAAGGAATTTCGGCTCCTACCGCCACCCGGTCGGCACCTGCGCGATGGGTGAGGATGAGTCATCCGTCGTGAATTCCGAGCTGCGGGTGCACGGGTTGGCGGGGCTGCGCATCGCCGACGGTTCGGTCATACCGGCGATTCCGTCGGCCAATACGAATGCGACGGTATACGCGATCGCCGAACGCGCCTGGGATCTGCTGCGACGATCATGGCAATGACCGGTTCGCCTTCCAGGGCGATCAATACTGCACGTCGTGGTCGGATCGACGTGACTGGCACCCTCGATCCAGTGAATCTTCTTGGGCCCCGCAGCCTTCTGGAAGGCAGCGCTCCGATGCAGGACATCAAGACAGCCAAACGTCATGAGGCACTGAACTTCCAGCTGCCCGCGCCGCCGGCTCGCGAAAAGGCCCGGAACCTGATGGTTCCGGGCCCTTTGCCTAGTAGCGGGGACAGGATTTGAACCTGCGACCTCTGGGTTATGAGCCCAGCGAGCTACCGAGCTGCTCCACCCCGCGTCGGTGAATACAACATTACACACGAGTGGGGAAGGGAACCTAATCGACTGGTCAGAGCCTTTTTTCAGGGTCGGGAGGGAATCGGGTGCAGGGGTTCGGTGGTGCGGTCGGCGGGGGCCGGATCGGGTACGGAGGCGGCGAGGTAGCGGGCGGCGATCATGATCGCCAGGGCGGCGGCGAGGATCAGGAGCAGGGCCGTGATGGAGGTCCAGAACATGCGGTCGTAGAGGGCGATGTCGGTGCGGATGATGGCTCGGCGGGCGAACGTCATGGGGGCGATGTCTTTGAAGGGGCGGAACAGGAGTGGGGTGGTGCCGGCGGGGAAGACGCCACCGAAGGCGAAGATTTGGAACATATAGAAGGAGAAGGCCGCGATGGAACCTGCGACGCGGCCGAAGAGCACGACGAACAGTTGCGCCGTCACCGCTGCCACCAGGCCGACGAGGGCGATGACGGCGACCATGGCGGGCCACTGTTGCGGGGACCAGCCGAGCCAGCCGCCGTAACCGGCGGCGAGGGCGGACAGGGCGATGACGCACGCCGCGCCGACCGCGGTGCCGCGCAGGACGGGGGCCGCGGCGCGCCGCCAGGGTGAGCGGCCGCGGGCGGCTCCGCGCAAGGGGCGCACCAGCATCCACAGGACGATGGCCGCGAGGAAGGAGCCCATCACGACGAGCACGGGGCCTGCGCCGCGGGCGATCTCCTTGTGGCTACGGTCGCCGTCGCGGACGAGCTGGCTGGGTTCCTGGTTGCGGATGTCCATGCTGACGGGCTGGGCCATGACGTCGGCCGAGGCATTGGGGTCGGCGATGTGGGGTGCGGCGGCCGCACCGTCGCGCAGGCCGTTGTCGAGCTGGGTTGCGCCGTCGCTCAATTGGGTGACGCCCGCCCGGAGGTCGCGGCCGCCGGCGACCAGCTGGTCCAGGCCCGTGGACAGGTCGTTCGCACCGCTGCCGAGTTGCACTGTGCCGTCACGCAATTGGGCGCTGCCATCGGCGAGGGCCAGCACGCCGGAGCGGTAGTCGGCTTTGGGATCGGTGAGCTGCCGGGCCAATTCCTTTGTGCCGTCCCGCAACTGGGTCAGCTGGCCGACGAGGGAATCGGGGTCGTCCGGCCGGGCCTGACCGATCAGGCTCTTCAGCTGGGTGACCGCGTCGGCCACCGCGGGGTCCGGGTTCCTGCCCAACTGGTCGAGCAGCGGATCGAGTTGCGCCGCGAGCCGCCCGGCGGGTTCGAGGGCATCCAGCAGCGGCGTGACGACCTGGTCCACACCATCGCGGATCTGCCGTGCCCCGGAGCCGAGTTGATCGGTGCCGGTGACCAATTGGTTCGCTCCGTCGGCGAGCTGGACCGCACCGGCATGGAGCTGGCCCGCGCCGGTCGCGAGTTGCGCCGCGCCGGTGGCGGCCTGATCGAATCCGGCGGTCAACTGGTCGGAGCCGTCGGCGAGCTGCGTGGTGCCCTGGGCCAACTGGGTCGCCCCCTTCGCGGCGTCGCCGAGGCCGGAGCCGAGACTGTTCACGCCGACCAGGATCTGACCGGCGTAACCACGCCCGATGGTGGCCGCGATCTGGTTCTGCGCCTCGGTGACAACACTATTGGCCACAGCCGGTCCCAGCGTGCCGTTGAAGTCGTTGTACCAGACCATGATCCGAGCATGCTGCGGCGCGGAATCGGTCACGCTCAGCACGTTCCGGGTGAAGTCGGCGGGAATGACGACCGAGAAGGCGTACCGGCTCTCCCGCAGCCCGCGCACCGCTTCCGCGCTGCTGACCCGGTGGAACTGGAGTTCACCGCTGGACACGAGATTGTCGAGAATCTCGGTACCCATGTTCTGGGCCTTGCCGTCGGAGATGCCGCCGGCATCGTCGCTGGCGACGGCGACCGGAATCTGCTTCAGGTACAGCTCCGGATCCCACATGATCCACATGTAGACCGCCGAGACCAGTGTCGGCACCACCAGGAGCAGCACGATCGTGGCCCGCGCGAATGTGGATCCCCACGGCTTGCGCCGGAGCAGACCGCCGAGGCGACTGCGGATGGATGTCGATCTGTCTGCCACGGCGAACCCCGATACTGCGCACTGCCAAAGTCGGGCCCAAGCTACCTGGTCACCCGTCCAGAATGTGCGAATTCGGGGAAATACCCGCCCGGCTCAGCGGCTCGCGTCCACCACCAGGGCGGTGGTGTTGTCGGTGCCGCCGCGACCGAGGGCCGTCCCCACCAGCGCCTCCGCCGCCTGACCCGCCGCAGTCCCGTGGGACAGAATCGACTTGATGAGCGGCATGTTGAGCTTCTTACCCACCCCGTCGGTGCACAGCAGCAGCCTGCCCGCGCTCGATCCGGTGGCCGCGCGCCCGATGTCGCCCGGCTGCACGGTCCGCACCGAGGTCGTGACCAGATGCCGCATACCCGGCAGCGGGTCCTGCCCGCGCGCCCGGAAGTACTCGGCGACAGTGTGATCGGTGGTCATGCGGTGCAGCACGCGGCCGTTCCACCGGTAGGCCCGGCAGTCACCCACCCAGGCGATATCGCAGGGACCGTCCAGCTGACCACTGCTCGGCAGCACCGCGACCACCAGCACACTGTCGGCGCTCGACTCGGGTAGCTCTCGCAGCAATTCCCGCTGCGCCGCCAGAATTCCGGCCTGCGCGCCGTCCCCGACCGCCGCCCGCGCCGCGGTCTGCGCCACCAGCCGCGCCGCCCGGGCCGCCGCCAGATGATCCCCTACCCCGTCCGCCACCACGAAAGCGCTGCGTCCCAGCCGGGCATCGGTGAACGTGGCGAACGCGTCCGCATTGATCGTGCGCCGCCCCAGCCGGCTCACCCCCGCCCCGGCCACCAGGCCGAGCCGCGCCTGCGCATCGGCGTCGCCAGCGGCGACATCTCCCACCTCGATGGCTTCGGTGTGCACGACCGGACCTCCTGGGACTCCGTCTCACGGGGTGCTGTCCTGCAGCACTACTTCATTCAACGGCCGAAACCCAAGCTCCGCTCCCGAAATGTCTGTGTGCTTGCTGAGTAATTCGAGAGGTTCACGAGGTGCTACGCCGCTACGCGCAGCGCAGCACACTCGTCCCGAACCTGCTCGACCCTGGTCATCCAGGGTTGCGGCCACTGGATCCAGCAGGGGCGCCGGACGAGATCAACGTCGCCATCCTGGCCTTCCTCGACAAGGTCGGCTGACACAAATTCCGCGCGACTCTCCGCCGCCCCCGATACCCCGGTGGAGAACCCCGGCCTGGCCTCCTGAGGCGACACATCGGATGCTCGCTGGCATGAACGGAGAGCCTCGAATATGCGAAAGGGCCCGGAACCTGATGGTTCCGGGCCCTTCGCCTAGTAGCGGGGACAGGATTTGAACCTGCGACCTCTGGGTTATGAGCCCAGCGAGCTACCGAGCTGCTCCACCCCGCGTCGGTGAACACAACATTACACACGGGCTAGGAGATGCACCAAATCGGCTGGTCAAGCCAGGTTCCGGGGCGGAAGACAGGCAGGTGAGCGAGGGTGGCGGAGCGAATCAGACCGGACGGTTGCCCTCAAAGCGGAGTGATCAGGGTGAAAATCTTCCATTTGAGAGTCTCGCGCGTACGTTTGGACGTTCATTCGAGCATGAAACGTGACCGGAGTCACAAATTCTTGGTGAGTTGAATCACATCACGGCCAGATAACAGACCACTCGGGATTGGCATTTACAGCATAGCCAACCTGCATCAACACCGGTTTTCGGGTCATTCACTTCATGCAATTCTGAAGTTATCAAGACGTGATCTGCCGAGATTTACTCGTTATGGTCAGTTGCGGCCCGGATCAAACCTGAGATGGGCTCCGACCCGAACCGCTGCACGCCGGAAACCCTGTCCCGCGGTCGGGCACCCCGACTCCTGGGGACAGGGACACGGTGGAGCATTTGCGCCGGGCCGGTCGGCACAGGGAGGGAAATCACCATGAAACAGAACCGGAAGATCAACACTCGCGTCCTCGGCCTCGCCGCCGTCACCGGCGCACTTGTTGCCGTCCCGTTCGGCTTCACCGCAACCGCCTCCGCCGCCCCGACCCACGACTGGGACGGCGTCGCCCAGTGCGAGAGCGGCGGCAACTGGGGTATCAACACCGGCAACGGCTACTACGGCGGTCTGCAGTTCTCGCAGAGCACCTGGGCCGCCAACGGCGGCGCCGGCCTCGCCTCCAACGCCAGCAAGGCCGAGCAGATCCGCGTGGCCGAGAACGTGCTGTCCACCCAGGGTGCCGGCGCCTGGCCGGTGTGCGGCCAGTACCTGCGCGCGGGCACCAGCGAGCCCGAGCCCCAGGCCGCCCCGGAGCCCGCAGCCCCGGCTCCCGCCCCCGCCCTCCCGACCGATCGCCAGGCCGTCATCGACCAGGCCAAGAGTGTTGCCGGCGGCCTTGCCCAGCAGTTCGGCGTGCAGGACCAGTACAACCAGGTCCTCCAGTCCAACGCCGCCCTCATCGAATCCTGCGGCAAATAACCCGAATCTCCTTCCCATACCGGAAGAAATGGAAAGGTGCTGCGTCAATGGCGACGCAGCACCTTTCGCTATTAGTAGGCAACAATTCTTATTGTGCGGCAGTAAATTCCGCACGATTATCGAGAGCCCATTCCTGAAAGGTTCGCGGTGACCGGCCCGTGACGTCCGCGACCGTCGGATGCACCACCGAGGTGAAGGACTCCAGCGCCGTGGCGCGCAGGGCCATGATGGCGGCGGCCAGCTCCGGCTCCACCCCGAAGCGCAGCAGATCCGCCCGCGCCCGGTCGGCCGAGATCTCCTCGAAACGCAGTGGCCTGCCGAGGATTTCTGCGAGAGTCGCGGTCTGCTCGCCCGGCGAGAGCGCCTGCGGACCGGTCACCGTGTAGACCTGACCGGCATGGCGCGCCGGGTCGGCGAGCGCCGCAACAGCGACGGCGGCGATATCGCGCGGATCCACCACCGCGATGCGGCCCTGGCCGAAAGGCGCACGGACGGTGCCGGATTCACAGATCGAGGGCGCCCAGTGCAGTGCGTTGGACATGAATCCCATGGGACGAACCATGGTCGACGCGACCCCGCTCGCGCGCAACGCGTCCTCGCCGGCGCGATGCCAGGCGGGGATCGGGTCGGTCGCGGCCGCGTCACCGGCTCGCCCCGACGACAGCTTCACGATGTGCTCAACGCCCGCGGCCACGGCGGCCCGGGCGAGATTCGCGTCGTGCGTGGGGATCTCGGGGCCCGCTGTCGACAGGAAGACGCCGCGGACACCGGTCAGCGCGGTAGGCAGGCTGTCCGCGTCGCCGAGATCGGCACGCACGACCTCGACACCGGCGGGCAGGCCGGCCGACTCGGGGCGGCGCGTGACGGCCCGCACCGGCAGACCCTCGACCAGCAGGCGATCGACCACCGCGCGGCCGACAGTGCCGGTGGCTCCGGTCACGAGAAACATGGGTACTCCGTTCATCGGTGGGGGCGGGTGTGTCCCGCTCCTTCATCCTGCGAACGGCGCGGAATAGCGGCTATCCAGCGCCTATGGATTGCGGATATTTTCCGTATCAGGCTGATCTGCAATGATTTCTTCCATGCTGGACGAGGTGGATCGCGGCGTTGTCCATGCCCTGCACATCGATGGACGCGCGCCCTTCAACCGCATCGGCGAGGTGCTCGGTGTCTCGACCCAGACCGTCGCCCGCCGCTACCGCCGCCTGCGCGCGGAGTTCGGGCTGCGGGTGGTCGGGCTGCCGGACCCGGGGCGCACCAGCACCACCCAGTGGCTGGTCCGGCTCACCTGCACCCCGGCGGCCGCGCGAAAATTGGCGCAGGCCTTGGCGAAACGCGGCGACACCAGCTGGGTGATGCTCACCTCCGGCGGCACCGAAATCTTCCTCATCGTCGACGGCCCCGGTCTCGACGCACCCGCGCTGCTGCTCGACGACCTTCCCCGAACCTCGGCGATCACCGGAATTTCCGCGCACTACGTACTGCACACCTACCTCGGCGGCCCGACCGCCTGGCCCGGTCGACTCACCACGCTGGACGCCGAGCAACGCCGGAAACTACTGTCACACAACAATTTAGGCCCTGATTCGCCGTCTGCCCCGGCCGCAGCGATCTCTTCCGCCGACAACGGCCACCCGGTTGCGACGACCGGGACGCATATATCAACCGGGCGCGCCGAGATGCACAGCTCGAACTCGTCCGGCGCCGACCGGGAGCCGAATTCCCGGGCCCGCGTTCGCAAACCGGTCTCCCCCACCGACGCGCCACTGTTCTCGGCATTGCGTGCCGATGGCCGCGCGACCTTGGCGGACCTGGCTGCCGCCACCGGCTGGTCACCGTCCACGGTGGCGCGGCGCATCGCCGAGCTGCGTGCTGCCGGCGCGCTCTATCTGGATGTCGACATCGACGATCGCGTCTTCGGCGTCACCACCCGCGCCCTGCTGTGGGCGACCGTCGCTCCGGGTCAGCTCCACGCGGTCGCCGAATCCCTGTCCCAGCACGAGGAATTGGCGTTCGTCGCCGCCACGACCGGCCGCACCAACCTGATCGCCGAGGCCCTCTGCCCCGACCCGGCCGCACTGCACCGCTATCTGACTCGCCGCCTGGGATCCTTCGACGCCATCCACGCGCTCGAGACCACCCCGGTCCTCTACACGGTCAAGTCGACCGCGCCTCCGACTGCGCTCACCTCTCGACCCGGTAGCTGAAATCGGAAGCGCCCCAGCCACACCGCCCACCTCGGCATGCAACACGAGCCGGAAGGATGCGCGATACACCCCACGCCCGCAAGGTCGCCGAGGCGCGCGTGGACAACCCCGCGACCGCACCGCGAGACATCGACCCCAGGAATGCGAAAGGCGCTGTCACCCACAGGTGACAGCGCCTCGCGCTAACGGGTCAGTTACCCGCCCGTCTTCTCGTAGTTGTTCACGGCGATCTGCAACTGCTCCAGCGCCTTGCCCAGTTGGCCCAGGTCGCCGGACTTCTGTGCGTCCTGAACCGCCCTCAAGGCGTCGTCGAGTTGCTTGACCGCCGCATCCTTGCCGGCGGACCCGTTGGCCGGGGGTGTCGCCGGTGTGGTCGGCGGCGTCGCGCCCTGGGCCGGCGGAGTGGCCGCCTGTCCCGGCTGATCGGTTGCGGCACTGCCGGTTCCGGGTAGCACCTGGTCGAGCGCTTCCTTGACCGTCGATCCGTAGCCGACCTTGTCGCGGTAGCTGGCCAGCACCTTCACCAGCTGCGGGAAGGACGGCGCGTTGGGCCCGCCGGTATTGCGTTCCAGATACCAGGGTTCGACGTACAGGATGCCGCCGTCACCGACCGGCAGGGTCAGCAGATTGCCGTATTTGATCTTGTTGACATTGCCACCGGTCAGCAGGTTCCGGTCTCGGGACACTTGATCGGCCGTCGTCATGGACGTCTGCGTCTGGCCCGGGCCCGGCGTCTGTGAATCCGCGGGCAGCTTCAAAACGGTGATCTTGCCGTAGTTGTCGGGATCCGAATGCGCCTGGATGTAGGCGGACAGGAAGTTCCGCTTGTAACCCACCATCACACTGGTCAGATTGAACTGCGACTTCCCGGTCTTCGTATCACCGAGCAGGACGTAGTACGGCGGTTGATGCGCCCCGCTGGCCGCGCCCTCCTGGGTCGGATCATTGGGCACCGACCAGAAGGCGTTGTTGGTGAAGAACTCTCGCGGATCATCCACGTGGTACTTCGCCAGCATCTCGCGCTGCACCTTGAACAGGTCCTCCGGGTAGCGGAAGTGCGCGCGCAGCTCGTCGGAGATGGCGCTCTCCGGCTTCACCGCGTTCGGGAACACACCCATCCACGCCTTCAGTACCGGATCGGTCTTGTCCACCTCGTACAGGCTGACGGTGCCGTCGTACGCATCGACGGTGGCCTTCACCGAGTTCCGGATGTAGGAGACCTCCTTGCGGGGTAGTAGACGCCCCGTGGTCTGGTCGATGGAGTCCTCGACGACGCCGTCCAGCGAGGTCTTCTGCGCGTACGGGTAGTTGTCGAGGGTGGTGTAGGCGTCCACGATCCAGACGATGCGGCCCTTCACTACGGCCGGGTACACATCGCCGTCGGCGGTCAGCCACGGCGCCACCTGGGTGACGCGGTCGCGCGGATTGCGATTGAAGATGATCTTCGAATCCGGTCCGATGGCGCCCGAGAACAGGATGTTGCGCTCGGCGTACTTGGCCGCGAAGGCCAGCCGGTTGAACCAGTTGCCGAGCGGCACGCCGCCCGCGCCGTCGTAGGTGAACTGGTCGGTGGGGGTGTCGTATTCGCGCTTGGGCTGGTTGTTGCTGCCCACGATCGCGTAGTCGGCATCCGACTTGGAGATCAGCTCGCCGTAGTAGATGCGCGGCTGATCGACCGGGATGGCCTGCTCTTCCTTGGGCGTGAACAGGTCGCTGACCGTCTTCTTGTCGCCGACATTGAACACCGGATAGCCGTACCCGCCACCGGAATCACTGCCCGCGGACTGACCGGCCTGCTGGGATTCCTTGGGCGGAGCCGCGTTCACCTTGTTGGCGGGCGAAGCCACGAAGCCGTTGCCGTGCGTGTACACGGTGTGCTTGTTGATCCAGTCGGTCTGGTTACCGGACAGGTTCTGCGGCTGCAGCTCGCGCGCGGCCACAATGTAATCGCCCATCTCACCGTTGATGGTGTAGCGGTCGATGTCGAGCGGATCCGGGAAGCCGTAGAAGTTCTGCAGCTGCAAATTGCGCTGAATGAACGTCTGGGTCAGCAGGTTCGGGTCCAGCAGCCGGATGTTCTTGATTGTCTGCTGGTCGGCGGGCACGGTGACCGGGTCCTTGGTCGCCTCGCCCTTGTAGTCGACGTACTGGACCTTGTCCTGGGTGAGTCCGTAAGCCTCGCGGGTGGCCTCGATATTGCGTTCGATATAGGCCTGTTCCTTGGTGGCCGCGTTCGGGCGCACCGAGAACTGCTCCACCAGTAGCGGCCACACCGCGCCCACCAGCACCGAGGACAGCACCAGCAGCGCCGCCGCCATGGCCGGAATCCGCAGGTCGCGCAGCACGACTCCGGCGAAGAAGGCGATGGCGCAGATGACCGCGATGGACAGCAGGATCAGCTTGGCCGGCAGCACCGCGTTGATATCGGTGTAGGAGCCACCGGTGAAGGTCGGCTCCTTGCGGGTGCTCGACAGCAGCGCGTAGCGGTCCAGCCAGTACGCGACCGCCTTGAGCAGCACGAAGAGTCCGGCCAGGATGGCCAGCTGCACGCGCGCCGAGGTGCTCAGCGTGCCCTCGCGGCCGGACAGCCGCAGCCCGCCGAAGACGTAGTGCGCCACCAGGTTCGCGAAGAAGGCGATCACCACGGAGACGAACAGCCAGTTCAGCACCATCCGATAGAACGGCAGGTCGAAGGCGTAGAAGCCGACGTCCAGATGGAACTGCGGATCCTTGACCCCGAAGGAGCTGCCGTGCAGGAACAGCTGGACCGTCACCCAGCTCGACTGTGCCACCAGACCCGACAGCACGCCGATGAGCACCGGGATGCCGATACCGAAAAGGCGCAGCCGGCTCATCACCGTCGTCCGGTAGCGGGCGATCGGATCGCCGGGTCCGTTCATCGGCACGAACACCGGCCGCGACCGGTACGCCAGCAGCAGCGCCAGCCAGATGATGACGGCCACGACCACCGCGACCACCAGGAACAACAGGATCCGGGTGAACAGCACGGTGGTGTAGACGTTGCGGAATCCCACCTCCCCGAACCACAACCAGTTGGTATAGGCGTCGGTGAGCCGGGGCCCGACCAGTAACAGTGCGGCCAGCACCAGCGCCGTGACGAGCAGAATGCGGCTGCGTCGCGACAGCGAAGGTAAGCCGGTCGGGGGGCGCATGCCCACGATGCCACTCTCCCAGGTCCGGCGACGCCCCGGCCGGGATACCGGCACGCAGCGTCGCAGTCCGATGATGCGAGTTGGTCCCAGGGGACCGTTCGCGCCCCACTCTACGTAAAACGCCCGCCGCGCGGCCCAACACCTGCCGCGTGGGCCGGACATGAGCGGGATGCGAGGATTGCCGGGTGAATCCTGAGCAGTGGGCGGCCTCGGCCCTGTACCGGTGTATCCGGGAAGTCGCGGAATATGTCGACGGCGAAGGCTGGGACCGCCCGCCGCAGATGTTCGCCCTGGTACCGACCGCGGACCTGGCGGCCGCCGAACCCGCCCTGCTGGATCAGCTGGACGAGCAGGACGCCCTGACTCCCATCGCGCAGGAACCCTTCCCCGAGGACATCGCGGGCGAGGCCGACGCCATGGCGCTCGACGAGTTCCTCGCCACCACCAGCTGGCCGCCGTCGGTCGAGGGCTGTGTACTGGTACAGCAGATCGTGGTGCTGCCGCCGGCCGCCGAGCAGACCCTCGACGATGCCATCGCTCCCCTGCTCGCCGACCGCGACGCCGCCGACCAGGCCGCCCGCCGCGCGGCCATGACCCACGCCGAGCGCCGCGACGCCCGCCTGTTCGTCGGTGTCCTGCGCGACGGCACCTCGCTGTCGCTGCTGCAGGTCCGCCCCAGCGAGGAGGACGAGGATCCCTTCGGCGACCTCGATCTGCGTACCGCCCCCAACCTCGCCCCGAATCTCGTCGAAGCCCTGCGCCACACGCTGGAGAACGATCCCGACGACTTCTGAACGAGGTCAGCCGCAGCTGGTGACTTCCTTGCCCGCGTTGATGTCCTCGAGCGATTGGACTGCGCCGGACAGGTTTTCGACCTTGACCAGGCGCAGGCCCGCGGGCGTGCGCTGAGCGGCCTCATTGCAGTTGGCGGCCGGGACCATGAAGGTCTCGGCGCCGGCTTCGCGGGCGGCGATCATCTTGTACTGGATGCCGCCGATCGGGCCGACCTTGCCGTCGGGGTCGATGGTGCCGGTGCCCGCGACGAACTTGCCGCCGGACAGGTCACCGGTGGTGAGCTTGTCGATGAGGGCCAGGGTGAACATGAGCCCCGCCGACGGGCCGCCGATCTCGCCGAGGTTGAAGTCCACCTTGATCGGGCCCTTGTTGATCTCGTCGGGAGTGATGCCGAGGTAGCCCTTGCCGGAATCGTCGGGGCGCGCGCCCAGGGTGATCTCGGCGGTCTGCTCGACGCCGTCGCGGCGGACCACCACGGGGATGGTGGTGCCGGGCTTGGCCGAGGAGACCGCGGTCACAACGTCTTTGGTGGTGGCGATCGGCTTACCGTCGATGCTGACGATCTCGTCGCCCTTCTTCAGCATGTCCTTGGCCGGGCCGTCGTCGGCGACATTCGCCAGCTGCACCGCGGTCGGCAGCTTCAGATAGTTGAGGGCCGCCAATTCCGCGGAGTCCTCGGAATCCTTGAACTGCTGCTGATTGGATTTGTCGACATCATCACGCGACTGTCCCGGCGGATAGACCTCCGCGCGCGGCACCAAACCGTGCTGGCCGTCGATCCACAAGCCGATCGCCTCGAAAATATTCAGCCGATCGCGAACGGAGACGGTCGTCATATTGAGATTGCCGGATACCGGTTTCACCGGCGCGCCCTGCACGTCGACCACCTGTTTTCCGTCGACTTCGCCCAGCGTATTGAAGGTCGGCCCTGGTCCGAGCGCCACGAATGGAACGGTGACGACACTGCCAAGTATGCCCAGCGCCAGAATCGGGACCAGGGCGGCGAGCAGGGTGAATATCCGACGGTTCACGCGGCCAAGGGTACTGGTCATCGAGGCCATTGCCGCGCTCCGCTCGGCGGTTCGCGTGATCCGCGGCTCCAGTACCGTAGTGGGTATGAGTGATTTTCCGTTCGGATTCTCGAATCGCGACGACGATCCGGAGCGCAAGCCCGGGGACGAGTCCAGCGGTTCTGGTGCGAACAACCCGTTCGGATTCGCCACGGGCGGTCCGGGCGGCGGCGGATTCGATCCCTCGCAACTCGGTCAGATGCTGACGCAGCTGGGTGCCATGTTCTCGAGCATGGGACAGCCGGGCGCACAGACCGGTCCGGTCAATTACGACATCGCCAAGCGGCTGGCCCGCCAGCAGCTCGGGTCCAGTGTCCCGCCCGTCTCCTCCGGCGCGCAGAGCGCTGTCGCCGACGCGGCGCACCTGGCGGAGCTGTGGCTCGACGCCGCCACCACCTTCCCCGCGGGCGCGACCAAGACCGTCGCGTGGACCGCCAACGACTGGATCGAGGAGACGCTGCCCACCTGGAAGCGGCTGTGTGATCCGGTGGCCGAACAGGTTTCGGGCATGTGGACCGCCACGCTCCCGGCCGAGGCCAAGGAATTCGCGGCGCCGATGTTCGGAATGCTCGGCCAGATGGGCGGACTCGCATTCGGTTCGCAGCTGGGCCAGGCCCTGGGCCAGCTCGCCAAGGAGGTGCTGACCTCCACCGATATCGGCCTGCCGCTGGGTCCCGACGGCACCGCGGCACTGCTGCCCGCGGCCATCTCGGAATTCAGCGCCGGGCTCGAGCAGCCGGAGAGCGAGATCCTGGTCTACCTGGCGGCCCGCGAAACCGCGCACCAGCGGCTGTTCGCGCACGTGCCGTGGCTGCGCCAGCAGGTGCTGGGCGCGGTCGAGGACTACGCGCGCGGCATCAAGATGGACTTCTCGGCCATCGAGCAGGCCGCCCAGAACCTGGATCCCATGGCGCTGGCGCAGGATCCGTCGAAGCTGGAAGAGCTGCTGTCGCAGGGCACGTTCGAACCGCAGACCACCCCCGAGCAGAAGGCCGCGCTGGAGCGACTGGAGACGCTGCTGGCCCTGATCGAGGGCTGGGTGGAGACCGTGGTCAGCGACGCCGTGGGCGATCGGCTGCCCGGCGCGGGCGCGCTGGCCGAGACGCTGCGCCGTCGTCGCGCCACCGGCGGGCCGGCCGAGCAGACCTTCGCGACCCTCGTCGGCCTGGAGCTGCGGCCGCGCAAGGTGCGCGAGGCCGCGGCGCTGTGGCGCCGGCTGACCACCGACGCCGGGCTGGAGAAGCGCGACGGCGTGTGGGCGCACCCGGACCTGCTGCCCGACTCCTCCGACCTGGACGCCCCGGCGGGCTTCATCGATTCGGTGCTGGGCGGCGGCGCGGCGGTGTTCGACGATCCGCTGGCGCAGCTGGCCGAGACGGAGGCGCGGGAGCGCGCCGAAAAGGAAGGCAAGGGCGAGGATGCCACCGGCGACAAGCCCGAGGGCGACGCCACCGCCTGACCTGTGGATGGGCGCAAGGCCCTGACCCGAGTTGTGGATAACCCGTGAAAGCGCTGATGAACAAGCGTTTTCGCGGGTTTCGGCGTTTCCGGGAGCATGCACGCTGATGGCATGACGACTGTGCTGCCGACCCGTGGACCGATGCTCCATCCTCGAATCACCGTGCTGGTGCGCCCGAACGGCGCGGTCCAGCTCGGCTGGGATCCCGAGCACGCGGTCATCCTGCAACCGCCGGGGCCGATCGAGGCGGTGCCCGCGCTGCTGCGGCTACTGGACGGGTCCCGCACCGAGGCCGAGATTCTCTGGCGGGCACGGGAATTGGGATTCGGGACCGATAGCGCGCAGTCGCTGCTCGACCAGATGGCGGCCGCGGAGTTGCTGGCCGCGGATGAGCCGCGGGCACGATTGCGGAAGGTACGGGTCCACGGCCGCGGGCCGCTGGCGGACGCACTGCTGGACGGCCTGCGCCGAATCGGCCTGCGGGCCAAGCACTCCCACGCGCGCTACGGAGAGCCGGGCATCGAGAGTCTCGAGGCGGATCGGCCGGATCTGCTCGTGCTGTCCGACACGCTGGTCCCGGATCCCGCCCTGGTGGCCGCGCTCATGCGCCGCCGCATTCCCCATCTGCAGGTCCGTATCCGCGATGGGCGCGGGATCGTCGGCCCGCTGGTGCTGCCGGGCGAAACCGGTTGTCTGCGTTGCGCGGACCTGTATCGCGCCGAGTCCGAACCGGCGTGGCCGCAACTGGCGGCGCAATTGCTGGGGCGGGTCGGGTACGCGTCCCCGGCGGGGGTGGCCATGACCGCGGCCCTGGCGCTGAAGGAGATCGAGACCGTGTCCTCCGGCCGAGCGGAGCACCCACCGGCCACGCTGCACGCCACGCTCGAATGGGATCCGGAGATTCCGCACCTGGATCGGCGTCCGTGGCCCGTCCATCCGAACTGCGGTTGCCATGAAAGCGCGGTGGTGTGATGGAAACCACTATTGCCGCCAACCCGGAAGAACACCCCAATCCCATGGCGAACCGTCTGGGACATCGGCATGATGGGAACGTGTCAGAGATTGTGAGCAAGCGCTCTTCCCGCAATGCCAAGCTGGCCAAGATTCCACTCGGCATCGCAGGGCGGGCGGCCGTGGGTTTCGGCCGCAAACTTGCCGGGGGAGACAAGCAGGAGATCAACGCCGAGCTGAATCAGAAGGCCGCCGAACAGCTCTTCGCCGTGCTCGGTGAGCTCAAGGGCGGCGCCATGAAGTTCGGTCAGGCGCTGTCGGTGATGGAGGCCGCCGTCCCGGAGGAGTTCGGCGAGCACTATCGCGAGGCGCTCACCAAGCTGCAGGCCGCCGCGCCGCCCATGCCGGCCGCGGCCGTGCATCGCCAGCTGGACCAGCAGCTGGGAACCGGCTGGCGGCAACGCTTCCGGGAATTCGACGACGCGCCCACCGCCTCGGCCAGCATCGGCCAGGTGCACAGGGCGATCTGGTCCGACGGCCGGGTGGTCGCGGTGAAGGTGCAGTACCCGGGCGCCGACGAGGCGCTGCGCGCCGATCTCAAGACGCTCAACCGGATGGCGGGCATGATGAGCGCGCTCATTCCGGGCGCCGATATCAAGCCGATTCTCGCCGAGATCAGTGAGCGCACCGAGGAGGAGCTGGATTACCGGATCGAGGCCGGGCACCAGCGCCAGTTCGCCCGGGCCTACGAGGGGCACCCGCGCTTTCTGGTGCCGAAGGTGGTGGCCAGCGCACCGAAGGTGATCGTCACCGAGTGGCTGGACGATGCCACCCCGGTCTCGAAGATCATTCAGCGCGGCATGGCGGACCCGGCCGGCACGGTCGACCTGCGCAATCGGACTGCCTCGCTGATGGGCGAATTCCATTTCAGCTCACCGTCGATCGCGGGCCTGCTGCACGCCGATCCGCATCCGGGCAATTTCATGGTGCTCGAGGACGGTCGCCTCGCGGTCATCGACTACGGCGCCTGCGCTCCCCTGCCCAATGGCTTCCCCAAGATCCTGGGCCAGATGGTGGCGTTCGAGGTCCAGGAGCGCTACGACGAACTGACGGCGCTGCTGCACGACAACGGCTGGGTCATCCCCGGCAAGACCGTGAGCATCCAGGAGATCCAGGACTACCTGCGCCCCTTCACCGACCCCATCAAAACCGAAACCTTCCACTTCACCCGCCGGTGGATGCAGCGCGTGGCGGGCAAGGCCACCGACATCTCCAACGCCGACATGATGAAAACCGCTCGCTCCCTGCAACTCCCGGCAGAACACGTGATGATCTTCCGAGTCCTCGGCGGCTCGGTAGGGATCTGTGCCCAGCTCGACGCCGAAATCCCCTTCATGAAGCTCATGAACGACTGGGTCCCCGGCTACGTCGAGACCCTTCGCGCCGCGAGCTGAATTCCCCTGCGACGCAAAACGACCCGCCTACCGTCTGGTAAGCGGGTCGTATGCGTTCTACTCCCCCGGAAGCCGGGGCGGTCATGCCACCGCGACCTTGCGCGGGCGGCCACGCGGGCGCTTGCGGGCGATCACGACACCCTGGTCGAAGATCTCACCGCCCCAGACACCCCAGGGCTCACCGCGATCCAGTGCGGCCGACAGGCAGCCCTGGCGGATCGGGCAGGACGCGCACAGCGCCTTCGCCTCTTCCAGCTGGGCGGGGGCCTCGGCGAACCAGAGGTCCGGGTTGCCGACTCGGCAGGGCAGGGTGATGGTGACTCCCCGGCGGGTGCGGGTAGTCGTGTTGGCCACGGTGTTGCGGCATGTCACTCGTTCACGGATGACCGTGGTGGACACGTCGGGCTCCTTCAGCTCGTGCATCGGTCGTTCGGTGTTTCGCGAAACCGGTGCCGGTGGCTGCAGGGCCGATAAAACTGTGGCCACGGTTTCGCGGGGTTCGCGATCCGTGGCCAGGAGGTCTGGGAGTGATTCCCTACCTGAGTCGACTTCGGTGTCGACTCCTGATCACGGTCGCTGGGTCGGTAGTGCGGGGACGGGCTGCCAGCAGATGCACCGGACGCTCGGTTCCGGTTGCGACTGCGAGGGTTTCGACGGCCGCGTACACGGCAGCCGGGTGCCAGTCACCCTTGGGCTTGTCCTGCTTGATCACGATCTGCTGATCCGCTTGGGCTTTGCTTGCAAAGACCTGAAGACCAAGATCGCCATTCACGCCGGACATACGAATCCCCTTGGGCGCGAGGATCCCCCGGGAGACGGACGCGACGGACATGACGCATGCCGTCGCTGAACGGCCGGCGATGTTGCCGGTCGAAACGAAGCTCGGAATGTTGTTCATCGGTCTGCCTCCCTCCTTCACTCGTAGCGATCAGTGCTTGGAACACGCGGGTTCTTCCCCGGTGCGTGAGAACCACACTAGGTATCTATACGGATGCACACAACCTATTTTTGACCTGCGGTTTCAGGGGCTTGCACACATTCTTCGCACGGGCTAGGAAGAGTCCCGTAGCCGCGATCGGACGATCGCGAGGACATCCGCCCCGTATGTCTGCAGTTTCTTGGCCCCGATGCCGGGGATCGCGACCAGGGCTCGGTCGTCGGCCGGGCGCTGTTCGGCGATGGCGGTCAGGGTCGTATCGCTGAATACCACAAAATGTGGCAGTGACAGCTCCTCGGCCTTCTCGCGCCGCCATTCCTTCAGCGCTTCGAGCAATTCCGGGTCGATGTCGGCGGGGCAGCGCGAGCAACGGCCGAGCATGGTGGCCTGCGTATTCAGCAGCGGCCGACCGCAAATGCGGCAGGTCGGGTGGACGCGCTTGGGACCGCTGCGGCGCTCGGTGGTGTGGGCGGCGATGCGCGAGGCCGGGGAGTCGTCGGGGACCAGGCCGACGAGGAAGCGGGAACGACGGCGCACCTTGCGGCCGCCCGCGGAACGGGCCAGGGCCCAGGACAATTGGAGGTGTTCGCGCGCGCGGGTGACGCCGACGTAGAGCAGGCGGCGTTCCTCCTCGAGGGCGGCCTCGTCGGAAACCGTTGCGTCCGGGCCGAGTACGTGCTGGATGGGCAGGGTGCCGTCGGCCAGGCCGACCAGGAAGACGGCGTCCCACTCCAGACCCTTGGCAGCGTGCAGCGAGGCCAGGGTGACACCCTGCACGGTCGGTGGGTGCCGGGCCTCGGCGCGGGCGGCCAGCTCGCGCAACAGACCGGTCAATTCCAGGTCCGGATCCTGTTCGGCGAGTTCCTCGGTGAGCTGGACCAGCGCCATCAGCGAGGACCAGCGTTCGCGGGCCTGGGCGCCGACCGGCTCCTCCTTGGTGAGCCCGACCTGGGCCAGCGCCGCGCGCACCAGGGTGACCAGCTTCTCGCCGCGGGCATCGGGCAGGTCGTCGCGATTGGCGGCGATGCGCAGCGCCGACACCGCCTGCCGGACCTCGGGCCGGTGGAAGAAACCCTCGCCGCCGCGTACCTGATACGGGATGCCCGCCTCGGTGAGCGCCTGCTCGTAGACCTCCGATTGCGCGTTGATGCGATAGAGGATCGCGATTTCCGCTGCGGGAACACCGTTTTCGAGCAGTTTCGCCGCCGCCTTGGCGACGGCGGCGGCCTCGGCGGGCTCGTCGTCGAATTCGGCGAAGGTCGGTTCCGGGCCGTCGGCGCGCTGGCCGATGAGCTGCAACCGGGTGCCCGCGATGCGGCCGCGGGCCGCACCGATCACCCGGTTGGCCAGTGACACCACCTGCGGGGTGGAGCGATAGTCGCGTTCCAGGCGGACCACGGCGGCGTCGGGGAAGCGGCGGGAGAAGTCGAGCAGATAGGCCGGGCTGGCTCCGGTGAAGGAGTAGATGGTCTGGTTGGCGTCGCCGACCACGGTCAGGTCGTCGCGATCGCCGAGCCAGGCGTCGAGCACCCGCTGCTGCAGCGGGGTGACGTCCTGGTACTCGTCCACCACGAAACACCGGTAGCGGCCGCGGAACTCCTCGGCCACCGACGAGTAGTCCTCGAGCGCGGCCGCGGTGTGCAGCAGCAGATCGTCGAAATCGAGTAGCAGCCCGTCGGGGGTGTTCTTCAGGGCCTCGTAGTAGGTGTAGACCGCCGAGACCTTCTTCGCCTCGTAGGGCACATCGCGGTGGCGGCGGGCCGCCTCACCCGCATAGTCCTCGGGCGCGACGAGCGAGCCCTTGGCCCATTCGATCTCGCCGATCAGGTCGCGCAGGCTGTCGGTGTCGGTGGGCAGCCCGGCCCGGCCGGCGGCCTGGGCCACGATGGGGAACTTGCCGTCGATCAGCCGCCACGGCACCTCGCCGACCACCTGCGGCCAGAAGTATTTGAGCTGCCGCAGCGCCGCGGCATGGAAGGTCCGCGCCTGCACCTGCCCGGCCTCACCGCTCAAACCCAGTGCCCGCAGCCGATTGCGCAGCTCCCCCGCCGCGCGGGCGGTGAAGGTCACCGACAGCACCTGGTCGGCACGCACATGCCCGGCCGAGACCAGGTGCGCGATGCGATGGGTGATGGTGCGCGTCTTGCCGGTGCCGGCGCCCGCCAGCACGCAGACCGGTCCCCGGGGTGCGCGCACGGCCGCGGCCTGCTCGGCATCGAGTTCGTCGAGCCGGAGCTGGGCCTGGGTGGTCGCGGCAGTCACGCGGTCCATCATGACAGTGCCCTCCGACAGGTGTGGTGGCCCCGCTGCCGTGGGAGACCTGGACTAGCCGCGGTCGCGGAGTTGGCGTAATGCCGCGGTGAAGCGGGGGGTGCGGTCGCCGAGGGGGGCGAAGAAGTCGCGGTCGCAGGCTTCGACGGCGCCGATCGCCCGATTGACCAGGGCCGCACCGGATTCGGTGGGGAGGAGGGATTTGGCGCGGCGGTCGGTGGGATGGTCGCGGCGTTCCAGCAGGCCCTTCTGTTCCAGGGTGCGCAGCACCTGGGAGGTCATCATGGGGTCGGTGGCGGCCTGGTGGGCGACATCGCGCTGGGTGACCGGCTCGCCGCCCGACCGGCCGGTCAGCCAGGTCAGGGCGGCGAGCAGGACGAACTGGACGTGGGTCAGGTCGAAGGGGGCCAGTGCCGCGCGTTGCGCGGCCTGCCAGCGGTTGGTCACCTGCCAGAGCAAGAGACCGGGGCTTTCGTCGGCGTGCTCGAATTCGGTGTGCAATCCGTCATTCGCCATCACTGCCCGACCATAGCGCGGGAGATGAGGTCGAAGTCGTGGGCGGTGAGCTCGACCAGGCCGCGGCGCAGCACGATCCCCCAGTTGGGGACGCTGGTCAGGTCGAGCTCGGTGCGCAGGTCGTCGATGGCGACCTGGCGGGCCGGGGGGGTCGGTTCGACCCCGCGCCGCCCCGGGCCGCCACAACCCCCCACATACATCAACACCCACGCCGCGGCCGAGCGG
>NZ_JBHZAL010000005.1:360264-413922 GCF_042754245.1 Nocardia sp. NPDC059228
CCCGTTGGGGGGTTGTGTTCTTGGGGTGTGGGGGGGGGGGGGGGGGGGGGGGGCGGGGGGGGGGCGGGGGGGGGGCCCCCCCCCCCCCCGCCGCCAGGGGCGGAAACAGCCGCCCTGTTCCTCGACCTGCCAGGCCGGGCCATCGGCGACGGTGCCGATGGCGGTGAAGGATTTGATCGGTTCGCCCTCGCGCATGCCGGTGCGGGGCGAGTAGTAGACCAGTCCGTCCCCGGCCTTCATGCGTTCCACGGCCGCGCGCTTGCCGTGATTGGCCTGCGCGAAGCCGAGTTCCACACCCCGGCGGACATGATCGCGGGAGACAACCGCGAGCCAGTACCTGGTGCTCATACCAGCACCGCCTCGGCGGCCGCGACCAGCGCCTCGACATCGCCCTGCAGGGACTTGGCGAGATTGCCGCCCATGATCTTGTTCCAGAGGCCGCGCAGCGGCCCCTCCATGGTGATGCGGACCTGCACGGTGGTGCGCTCACCGTCGCTGGTGACCTCGTGGGCGAAGATCAGCCGCGCGCCGATCAGCTTGGACGAGTCGATGAATTCGGTATCGGTGAGCTTGGTGACGACGAACTTGGTCTTGGGACCGCCCTTGGGCTTGATAACGCCGGTCGCGCCCTGCTCGAACTTGCCGTCGAGCTCGGCCCATTCGGTGTCCTGGTTCCACTCGGGCCAGGTGGCCATGTCGGCCCACTTGGTGAAGAAGGCGGCGGGGGTGGCGGTCGAGGTGGCGGAGGCTTCAGCGATGAACGTCATGCAATTAGTATGCGCGCTTAGTACTTCTGCGTCAACCCCTGATCTTCGATCGGTTCGGAACGGCGTCGATCGGCTCACAACCGACCCTCCGCGGGGAACACGATCCGCGGCGAGTATGTTGCACCGACCGTGACTGCTACCGATCTGACCATGTACTCGACGACCTGGTGCGGCTACTGCCGTCGCCTCAAGAAGCAGCTCGACGAGGCCGGCATCACCTACGAGGTGATCGACATCGAGGACCACCCCGATGCCGCCGAATTCGTGGGCAGTGTGAACAACGGCAATCACGTTGTGCCGACCGTGAAGTACCGCGACGGCTCGACGGCCACCAACCCGACCCTGGTACAGGTGAAAGAGGCCCTCGCCGCCATCGGCTAGCCCCGGGGATGAAGAAAGAAGCCGCACACCAGTAGGTGTGCGGCTTCTTGTTGTGCCCGATCAGCTTTCGGCGGCCCAGGATTCGACAATGGTCCGGGCGATCGAAATCGACCCCGGCAGCAGCAGTTTCGCCTCGCCGCCGGTGGCGCCGGTGGGCGACCCCCACGCGCCCGCGGCCAGCGCGGCCCGCACCTCGTCGCGGGTGAACCAGTAGGCCTCGGCGATCTCACCGTCGTGGAAGGACAGCGGCTGGTCCGGGTCGGCGACGGCGGCGAAGCCGAGCATGAGCGAGCGCGGGAAGGGCCAGGGCTGGCTGCCCAGGTAGCGGATCTCGTGGACGTCGACGCCGACCTCCTCCTTGATCTCGCGTTCGACGCAGCGTTCCAGCGACTCCCCCGCCTCCACGAAACCGGCCAGCAGCGAGAACAACCCCTGCGGCCAGGTGTGCTGGCGGGCCAGCAGCACGCGGTCGCCGCCGTCGTGGATGAGGCAGATGACGGCCGGATCGGTACGCGGGAAATCCTCGTGCCCGGTTTCGCTGATGCGCGACCAGCCGCCGTTGGCAGAGGTGGTGGGGGTGCCGTCGACGGCGCTGAAGGCCGCCTTGTCGTGCCAGTTCAGCAGGGCGATGGCGGTGGAGAGCAGGCCGGTGCCGAAATCGTCGAGGTCCAGGGTGGAGCCGTAGGCGCGCAGGTCGGCCAGCGTGCCCTCGATGGTGTTGTCGCGCACGGCCCACAGGTGGGTGCCGTCGTCGACGCCGAGGAAGACGGCCTCGGGCGCACGTTCGGGGGCGAGGGTGAGCGCGGGCTCGAGCACCACGGTCCCGTTGTCGGCGCGGACCTGGCCGCGCTTGTTCATTCGCAGGAGTTTGGCCTGGGCCCAGCCCTCTTTCAGGGCCTGTTCGTCGGAGCGGAGGTCTTCGGCCCGGTCGAGTGAGGTACGGGACAGCACCGGAACGGCATTCAGCTGGAAACCTGACACACCCCGAGATTAGACGGGCGCGATGGTCAGGCGTGGACGCGGCGCAGATAGAGGAGCTTGTCCCCGGTCTCGAGGGCGTCGGTCTCGGGATCGCCGACGCGGATGAGGCGGCCGTCGCGGACCACGCCCAGCACGATGTCGCGCAGGTGACGCGGGGAGCCGCCGATCTCCTCGGTCTCCACGTCGCGTTCGGCGATGGCGAAACCGGCCTCGGGGGTGAGCAGGTCTTCGATCATGTCGACCACCGCCGGGGTGGTGGTGGCGATGCCGAGCAGGCGGCCGGCGGTCTCGGAGGACACCACCACGGAGTCGGCGCCGGATTGACGCAGCAGGTGGGTGTTCTCGGCCTCGCGCACCGCCGCGGAAATCTTTGCCCTGGGATTGATTTCGCGGGCGGTGAGCGTGACCAGGACGGCGGTGTCGTCGCGGTTGGCGGCCACCACGACGGCCGCGGCGTGCTGAACTCCGGCCAGCCGCAACACATCCGACTTGGTGGCCGAGCCATGCACCGTCACCAGCCCGGCATTGGCGGCGAATTCGAGCACCTGCGGGTCGGTGTCGACCACCACGATGTCGCCGGCCTGCGCGCCGTCGGCCAGCATGGCGTCCACTGCGGTGCGGCCCTTGGTGCCGTAGCCGACTACCACGGTGTGATTACGCACGGTGCGCCTCCATCGCTGAATCTTGAACGCCTGCCGGGACCGTTCGGTGAGTACCGCCAGGGTGGTGCCGACCAGGACGATGAGGAACAGGATCCGCAGCGGCGTGACAATGAGGATATTGATCAGCCGCGCGGTGGGGGTGACCGGTGTGATGTCGCCGTAGCCGGTGGTCGACAGCGACACCGTGGCGTAGTAGGCGCAGTCCAGCAGGCCCATCCGGTCGCGGGCATTGTCGTGGTAGCCGTCACGTCCGATGTAGACCACCAGGGTGGCCGCCACCAGCAGCAGCACCGCCACGCCCAGCCGTCGCACCAGGGAGTACCAGGGGCTGGACTGGGCGGAGGGGACCCGCAGGACGCCGACCAGCGCGTGGTCGGGCCGCTCGGTGAGACCGGCCAGCCCGCGCGAGGAGTCACCGAACACGTGAATCACCGGTCATTTCGGGCACTTCTGGCTGCGGCACAGGTCCGGAGCGTACCGGGCGAAACGCCGTGCGGCGGTTTCGGCGGGCGCGCGTCGCGAAGTCGCGCGACGGTCCGGGACTCAGTACAGCGGGTCCGGCGGCACCGATTCCGGATCGGGTGGCGGCTCGAAATCGGGTGGGAAATCGAAGCCCGGCACCGGATTCCGGTGCGAGCCCGGGTGGGCATCGGCGCGCTCGGTGGGCATCGGCGCCGAGGGCGGTGGCGCATCGGAGCTGAGTGGCGCATCCGGGACGGGTGGCGCTTCCGGGTCGGGCGGTGGTTCGAGCCCGGGCGCGGGTTCATCGTCGAATCCGGCGGGTGCGGATCGTCCCGAAGCGGCCGGGAGACGCAGCATTTCGACATCGGTGGGCTCGGCAGGACCCGGGTCGTCGTCGTCCGGCTCGGGCGGGAGCGGGGGTTCGGGCGGGGTCGGCGGAATCCGGCGGGGGGCCGCGTCGGTGATGATGGCGGCGAGTTCGGCTGGGCCGGGCAGGTGTTCGGGGGCGATGGTGCGGCCGGTGCGGACGTAGTGGAAGGCGGCGACCGTCTCGGCCAGCAGGTCGGATTCGGCGCGGCCGCTGCGGGCGGCCTCCAGACGGGCCCAGGCCAGCCGGTAGACGGCGAGCTGGACGGCGACCGAATCCTCGTCGGCGCGTTGCGGTTCCGCGCCGGTCTTCCAGTCGACGATGACCCAGATGCCGTCGGGGCGGCGGAAGACGGCATCCATGCGGCCGCGAATCACGGTGCCCGCGATGGTGGTTTCGAAGGAGACCTCCACCTCGACGGGATTGCGGTCGGCCCACGGTGAGGCGAGGAAGGCCTCCTGCAGGCGCATGAGGTCGGCGTCGGCGTCGCTGATGTCGGCCGCGCCGGGCAGTTCCTCGAAGCCGAGCAGGCGCGCGCCGCCGAACCAGCGCTGCAGCCAGGCGTGGAAGGCGGTGCCGCGGCGGGTGTAGGGACTGGGTGGGTACGGGAGCGGACGGCGCAGGCGCGCGGCGAGTTTCGCGGGGTCGGCGCTCAGGTCGACCAGGGCGGTCGCGGCGAGCTGGCCGGGCAGTTCGACCTCGCGTACGGCCTGTTCGGCGGCGCGGTGCTCGGCGATGAGGGCGCTGACATCCTCGGCCCAGCCTTCGGGATCCTCGTCCTCCGGCTCGGGATCGGCTGCGGCGCCGCCGAATTCGGGCCCGAAGTCGAGTTCCGTCTGCTGTGGGCGGGATTCGGCGCGCAGGGTGTCGAGTGCGGCCTTGACCAGGGTCACCCCTTCCTCCACGAATTCGCGGCGGGAGCCGAGCGGGTCGCGCGGCCAGGTGGCGGTCTGCGGGTTGTCGGTGAAGGGGTTGGGGGTGTCGGGCAGGGGCGGATCGTCCCAGCGGTCGATGCGCGCACCGCGCGCCAGCTCCGAGCCCGGGGCCTCGGTCTCGTGTTTGAGCTCGAGCAGAAAAGCGGAGGGGCCCTTGGGTTTCGAGCCGGTTTCCGACCAGTGGTGGGCGGAGACGAACAGGGCGCGCTCGGTGCGGGTGAGGGCCACGTAGAACAGCCGGCGTTCCTCGTCGAGGCGGCGGGCCGCGAGGGCCTTCTTATGGTCGTCGAGGGCGCGTTCCAGGTCGGCGCGGTCGTAGAGGTCGGCCAGGTCGAGGACGGGGACGCCGTCGGTGGCGTCCTCCTGCTCGCGGTCACCGCGCAGCGCGGTCGGGAGTTCGGCGAGCGCGCCCATCCAGGTGGCGGTGCCGGTGCCGGACGGGAAGGTGCCGTCCACCACGTGCGGGACCGCGACCACCTCCCACTCCAGGCCCTTGGCCGCATGCACGGTGAGCACCTGGACGCGGTCGTGGGCGACCTCGACTTCGCCCGGCTCCAAACCGTTTTCGACCTCTTCGGCGGCGGCGAGGAAGTCGAGCAGGCCGGACAGGGAGGAGCGGTGGTCGGCGGAGTATCCGGCCACCACCTCGGCGAAGGCGTCGAGGTGCTCGCGCCCGGCGGCGGCGTGGGTGCGGCGGGCCTGGGTCTCCACGCCGATGCCGATGGTGCGCTCCACATCGGCGACCAGTTCGGCCAGCGGCTGGCCGGCCCGCTCGCGCAGCGCGGAGAGCTCGCGGCCGAGCGCCGTGATGCGGGCGAAGCCCTGGGCCGAATACTGTTCCGGCTCACCGGGATCGGCGATGGCGTCGCCGAGACCGGCCTTCTCCGCGGGTTCGGGCGCGACCTCGCGCAGCGCCTCGTCCAGGGTGGCGGTGTCGGTGATGGCGTCGGTCTGCCCGGCGGGGCGGCGGATGGACAGCTCCCGCGCACGGCGGGACAGGGCCGCGATGTCCGCGACGCCGATCCGCCAGCGGGCACCGGTCAGAATGCGCACCGCCGCGCTACCGGCGGACGGGTCGGCGACCAGGCGCAGGGTGGCGACGATATCGGCGACCTCCGGCGTGTGCAGCAGCCCGCCCAGGCCGACGATCTCCACGGGTAATCCGCGGTCTCGCAGGGCTTCCGCGAGCGGCGCGGCATCGGCATTGCGCCGCACCAGCACCGCGGAGGTGGGCGGCGGGTCGCCCGCGTCGTTCGCGGTCTCCCATTCGGCGGCGATCCGCTCTGCGACCCACTCCCGTTCCACCGCAACGGTTTCCGCGAGCGCCATGGCGACCAGTCCGGCGGTGGCGTCCGGGCGGGGCCGCAGCGCGTCCACCGTCACTCCCCCGCCGCGCGCCGCCCGCTCGCGCAGGGGATCCGACACCAGGTTGGCCAGATCCAGGGCCTCCGGCGGATTCCGCCAGCTGGTGAGCAGCGGCAGGATCGGCGCGGGAATCCCCGGGGCACTGCAGAAGTCGGTGGCGAAGCGCGGCAGATTGGCCGCCGACGCGCCACGCCAGCCGTAGATCGACTGCATGGGGTCGCCGACCGCGGTCACGGCCAGCGGTTGCCGGGTCGGCGCCGCTGCCGGGTCGGGCGGAGCCGTCGCACCGAAGAGGGAGGAGAGCAGGATGCGCTGGGAGTGACCGGTGTCCTGGTATTCGTCCAGGAGGACCAGGCGGAAACGATCGCGTTCGGCCGCACCGACTTCCGCGTGGGTGGCGGCCAGGCGGGCGGACAAGGACATTTGCGCGCCGAAGTCCAGGGCGCCGCGGCGGCGCAGTTCCTCGGCGAGGCGATCCACCAGGGGCAGCAGGGCGACGCGCTCGTGCTGGGCTTCGAGGAGGTCGAGGAGCGCCTTCTTGGGGCCGCCCTTCTGCCGGGGTCCGGCGGGGAGGGTGTGGACGAGGCGCTCCAATTCCAGGTGGGCCGAGGCCAATTGGTGCGGTTCCACCAGGTGTTCGGCGAGCTGGCCGGAGAGGGCGAGCACGGCCTCGGTGACGCCGACGGGGCTGCGGTCGGTGTCGAGGTCGCCGTCCCAGGTGGAGACGACCCGGTAGGCGAGCTGCCACAGCTGGGTCTGGGTGAGCAGGGTGGCGGTGGGTTCGACCGGCAGCAGCAGGCCGTATTCGGTGAGCAGGCGGCCCGCGTAGGAATGGTAGGTGCTGATCTCCGGTTCGGACGCGGTGAGCTGGGCGCGCAGGTGGCCGGTGGGGTCGATGTCGCGCAGCACCGGTGCGCCGGCCAGCCGGGCCAGCCGGGTGCGGATGCGCTGGGTGAGCTGCTGGGCGGCCTTGCGGGTGAAGGTCAGTCCCAGCACCTGTTCGGGTTCGACCAGGCCGTTGGCCACCATCCAGACCACGCGGGCGGCCATGGTCTCGGTCTTGCCCGCGCCCGCGCCCGCCACCACCAGGGTGGGCCCCGGCGGGGCGGCGATGACGGCGGCTTGTTCGTCGGTGGGCGGCGGCAGGCCCAGCGCGTCGGCGAGCTGACGCGGGGTGACGCGCACTAGTCCGTCACCTGCCGGCCGGTGTCCTGCACGGGGCAGCTGCCGGCGACCTTGCAGTGACGGCAGCCGTCATTGCGCATGGCGAGGTAGCTGGGGCCCTTGGAGGCATCGGCGGCGTCGTGGATGACGGTGCGCCAGGTCTCGATTCCGTCCGCGTCCAGCGGCGGCTGGGTGCGCTGGGTCGCGCCCTCCTTGCTACTGGGCTTGGCCACGTACACCAGGCGCGCGCCGCCGGGCTCGCCCTCGCCGAGCGCGCCCTCGGCGGCGGCGACCTGATAGGTGGCCAGCTGTGCGTGCTCCTCGGCGGCCTGCTTGGAGATGGGGGTCTTGCCGGTCTTCACGTCGACGATGACGAAGCGGCCCAGGGCATCTCGCTCCACCCGGTCGACCCGGCCGCTGATCCGCACCGGCTGTTCGCCGGGGCCGCGGGCGGGCAGCACGCAGTCCACCGGCACCTCGACGCCGATGGCGGTGAGCTCGTCGCGGGTATTGCGCAGCCAGGCCAGGAAGGTGTCGACCATGGTCTCGGTGCGGCGCAGTTCCGCCCGGGAGTGCCAGTTCTCGCCGTCGCGGGCGGTGGGGTCGACCTTCTTCCACGCCTTGGCCAGGGCCTGTTTGACCTGGTCCTCGCTGACCTGCCCGGCCAGCGCCTGTACCAGGGTGTGCACCAGATTGCCCTTGAGCGCGTGCGGGTTCTCGCCGTCCCCGCCGCCGTGCCGCTCCAGCGCCCAGCGCAGCGGGCAGGTCTTCAGCTGATCCACGGTGGACGGCGACAGCGAGATCGCGCCGTCCTCGCTGTCCCACAGCGGATTCGTGGAGGAGAGCTCCGCGGTGCCGTACCAGTCGTCCGGGTGTGCGCCGCGCACCCCGGCCTCCGCCAGCCGCGCCAGCTGCCGGGCCGCGCGCAGCCGGCGCTCCGGCGCGGTCTCGGGATCGCAGGCGGCGGCACGCAATTCGGCGATGAGGGCGTGCATGGCCAGGGCGCGGCCCGGGTCCACCGGCGGCGGAATCCGGCCCGGCTGCCCATCGGCGGCCTCGCCGTCCATGTCGGCCAGAAACCGCGATGGCACGAGATCCTGGTCCCCCGTGACGGATTCGACCGCGGTCACCAGCAGTGACCGGCACGCCCGGCTGCACGCCACCAGCAGCAGTCGCCGCTCCTCCGCGAGCAGCGGCGCGGCCCGGCTCACCTTCTCCCCCGAACCGCCCACGCCCGCAAGCAGATCCACCAGATCCTCGACGCCGAGCAGGGTGCCGCGCGGCCGCAGATTGGGCCAGATGCCCTCCTGCACGGCCGCCACCGCCACGGTGTCCCACTCCCGCCCGGCGGCCGCGTGCGCGCTGCAGATGGTCACCGCCTCGCCCGGATCGGTGACCGGCGCGCTGTCCTGCGGAATCTCCTGCTGCTCCAGGTATTCCACGAACCCTTCGATGGTGGCGCGCGGCAGCCGGTCCACATACGCCGCGGCCGCCTCGAACAACCCGACCACCGCGTCGAGATCCCGATCGGACTGCATCCCGACCGCTCCCCCGCGCTCGGACTGCCCCACCCACCGCCGCTCCAGCGTGGAGCCCGTCCACACCCCCCACATCACGTCTTCCAGCCCGCCCCCGTCCCGCCGCACCTTCCGCGCCCGGCCCAGCGCCTTCAGCACCCGCCGCAGCGGCGCGGCCTCCACCGGCGTGAGCTTCTCCAGCACCACCCGATTCCCGGCCCCCACCAGCAGATCCCGCAGAATCTCCGCCGACGACCGGTCCAGGTCGGCGAATCGCTCCGCGTCCCGGTCGTATTCGGCATCCGGTCGCGGCCGGACCGGGCTGTCGCCACGCGGCGGTGTGGCAGCGGACGAAGGGCCCGCACCCGCGCCGGGCGACTCGGAGGGCCGCCCGCTGTCCGCCGGATCCGATTCCGTCGCATCGGATTCGGCCGCGCCGATCGAATCGCGCTCGGCGTCGTCCTCGGTCGCACGCTCCGGATATCCGAGCTCCATGACCGTGCGCCGGATGCCGCGCCGCAGCCGCCGCAGGCTGATCTGGTCGGCCGCGCCCAGCGGTCCGGCCAGCAGGTCGAGCGCGTCGTCGGCGGTGAACGCAATCGGCCGCGGATGCCGCACCGAGGTCGGATCGCCCGCGGTTACCGCCCGCAGCGCCAGCAACATCCACACCGCGCCCCGCCGCCGCGCGAGCGGAACATCCGCGGGCGGCTGTCGCACCGGCACACCGGCGGCCAGCAGCGCCCGCCGCAGCGGCGCCAGCGACAGCGGCACCGACCGCACGATCACCGCCATGTGCGACCAGGGCACCCCGTGGGTGAGATGCGCGCGCCGCAGATGATCGGCGATCAGTGCCGCCTCCTTGGCCGGTGTGGTCAGCACCTGCACCCGCACCTCGCCACCGGACTGCGAACCGCCCCGGGCATTCCCGGATCGGCCGCGTTCATCGGTACCCCCGGCCGAGCGCCGCGCCGAATCGCTCGCTCCGACCTGACTTCGCCCGGTGCCGCCCCGATCGCCTGCGCCGGCCTGGTGCGGCGGGGCCGCGGCGGCGGGCCGGAGGCCGTTCGAACGGCGTGTGCCGCCGTTGGCAGTCGTGGACGTCGTGTCGTTCGGTCCCGATGTGCCGGCTGGGCCGTCGATGTGCGGCGGGGTTGCGGCACCGCGAGATTCGTCGCCGTCCACGAGGCCGGCGGCGATCTCGTGCAGGAAATCGAAGGTGGCGGCAGTGGGGCGCGGATCGGGCGGTGGCGTGCGATGGGGCGCGGCGCCGGGGAGGCGGGCGGCGATGCGGTCGGCTACTTCCTGGATAGCCGGGGTGGAGCGGTGGTTGTGGCGCAGGATGATGCGGCGGTCGGCGGGAGCGTCGGGGTCGGCGGCGAAGCGGGGGTCGGCACCGCGGAAGGTGTAGACGGCCTGGTCGGGGTCGGCGGCGATGACCGTGGTGGCGGCGCCGCTGCCCAGGGCGCGGATGAGCTGGGCGGCATGGGGATCGAGGTGCTGGGCGTCGTCGGCGAGGATGCAGTGCAGCCGATTGCGTTCGGCGGCAAGGAGTTCGGGGTCGGTGTAGAAGGCGTCGAGGGCGGCGGTGACGAGTTCGGCGGCGTCGAGGGCCGGGGCGCTGGCCTCGGGCACGTCCATGCCGACCGACCAGCGCAGCATCATGATCTGCTCGTAGCGTTCGGCGAAGCGCCCGGCGGCGACCCATTCCGGATGGCCGTGGGCGCGCCCGAGTTCGATGAGATCCTCGGGGCCCAGACCGCGTTCGGTGGCCCGCAGCATGAGGTCCCGCAATTGTTCGGCGAATCCGGCGGCGGGCAGCGCGGGATGCAGCCTTTCGGGCCATGCGGCGGCGCCGTCGGCGAGGTCGCCGCGCAGCAGTTCGCGCACCACGATGTCCTGCTCGGATCCGGTGAGCAGACGCGGCGGCGGATTGCCGTGCGCCGCCGCGAAGGAACGCAGCAGTCCGAAGGCGTAGGAGTGGATGGTCCGCACCAGCGGCCCGCGGGTGGCGCCGGGCACCCCGCCCAGTTCCGGATCCGCCGTGGCGACGCGGGCGGTGATGGCGGCGCGCACGGCGGTCGCGGCGCGCTTGGTGTAGGTGAGCACCAGCACCGATTCGGGTGCGGCCCCGGCCAGGATGCGCGCGGCGGCCACATCGACCAGCAGTGCGGTCTTGCCGGTCCCGGGTCCGCCGAGCACCTGCCAGGGCCGCCAGCCGGGGTCGGCGCCGAGGTCGTCGAACAGCGGCCGGAGGGTGGCGTCCCACTCCCGTGAGGGGGTCGCCGCCTCGGCCCGGCGCACCAATTGCACCGAGCTATCCGATCGCATCACGTCGGCTATTTCAACAGACTGCCCCGACAGGTTTCGTTTGCCATGAGTTGGCCGTGCCGCCGATCACAGTCCGGAAGCTGTTCATATCGGGCCCAGGCAGCAGAATGGGCAGCGTGGTGGAGCTTCATAGTCATCGTTTCGGTCCCCCGACCGGTCCGGTCGTGCTGGCGTTGCACGGGTTGACGGGCCACGGCCGGCGCTGGCAGGCGCTGGCCGACGAGCATCTCCCCGATGTCCGGATCATTGCACCGGATCTGCGGGGGCACGGGAGGTCGCCCGGCGTGCCGCCCTGGGATTTCGAAACTCTCGTCGATGATCTCGCGGCGCTGCTGGAGCACGAGACGAGCGAACCCGTGGTGGTGCTCGGGCATTCGTTCGGCGCGGCCACCGCGGTGCATCTGGCGCATCGCCGCCCGGAGCTGGTGCGCGGGCTGGTACTGCTGGATCCGGCCATCGGCCTGGAACCCGAGCGCATGCTGACCATCGCGAATTCCATGCTGGCGGCGCCGGATTACGAGAGTATCGAACAGGCCCGGTTCGACAAGCTGGAGACGTCCTGGGCCGAGGTGGACCCGGCGGTCCTGGATGCCGAGCTGGCGGAGCACCTGGTGCCCACCGCGAACGGCCGGGTCGGCTGGCGCATGACCATGCCGGCGATCATCGCCTTCTGGGGTGAGATCGCCCGGGACTTCGTGCTGCCGCCCCGCGAGATGCCGACGGTCATGGTGCAGGCGATGAAGGTGAACCCGCCGCTGGTGTCTCCGGACTTCCGGGCGGCGCTCACCGCTCATCTGGGTGACCGGCTCACCGTCCACGAATTCGATTGCGACCACATGGTCGCGCAGGCGCGGCCGGTGCGGACCGCCGCGCTGGTCCGTGCCCTGCTCTGACCCAGGAGGCGCGAAATGCCAACCACCGAAGCCGAAGTCGAGCGAGTGCGCGAATTGGTCGCGGCCATTCCGCCCGGCCGGGTCGCCACCTACGGCGATATCGCGGCCGCGGCGGGTCTGTCCACGCCCCGCACGGTCGGCTGGATCATGCGCACCGATTCCGCGGACCTGCCGTGGCACCGGGTGCTGCGCGCAAACGGCACGCCCGCACCACATTTGGCGCATCGACAGCTGGCCGAGCTGGCCGCGGAGGGCTGCCCGATCGCGGACGGCCGGGTGGACCTGCGGCGCGCCCGTTATCGGTTCGCCGAAACCTGATACGCGCCACCCCGCCCGCCGGTTACCGTGAAAAGATGTCCACCCGTCTGGCCTGCGTGGTGTTCGATGCGGTCGAGCCCAGGGCGGCGGCCCGCTTCTGGGCCGAGCTGCTGGGCTGGGAGGTGACGGTGGACCGTCCAGGCGAGGTCGATGTCGCCGCACCGGACCCGGACGCTCCGGACGTGGCACTCACCTTCCTCCCGTCGCGGCGGCCCAAGACCGCCAAGAACCGCATCCACCTTGATCTGTGCAGCCGCTCGCTGGATCATCAGCGGCTGCAGGTGGACCGGGCGCTGGCCCTGGGCGCCCGCCGACTGGACATCGGCCAGGGCGCGGTGCCGTGGACGGTGCTGGCCGATCCCGAGGGCAATGAGTTCTGTGTGCTGGAGCCGCGTGAGCAGTACGTGGACACCGGTGCGGTCGCGGCCATCGTGATGGATACCCGGGACCCGTCGCGGCTGGCCGAGTTCTGGTCCGCCGCCTGCGGCTGGCCGCTCACCCACCGGACCGCCGGCTACGCGGGTATCCGGGCCGCTACCGGGCAGGGCCCGTGGCTGGAATTCCTGCTCGAGCCGGCGGCGCCGGGTGAGCGCAGCCGTCTCCATCTGGATCTCGTCGCCTTCCCCAGCGACGATCCCGTCGTGGAGGCGGCCCGGTTGCGGGCCGCGGGCGCGGTTCCGGTCGGCCCCGACGCACCGCCGTCCGGCGGTGAGTCACCGGCTGTCGAGCCGGTTCTGGTCCTGGCCGATCCGGAGACCAATGAATTCTGTCTCTTACGAGCGACTATCGATTGACGCTGCTGATCCCGACCGCTTCCCCGCGCGAGGATCAGGCAAGTCCGTGCTCCGCGCTGAGCCGGATCACCCAGCGGGTCCGGTCAGCCGTCAGGCCGCGCCGCGCTCGTAACGACGGCGCTCGCGCGGCGAAAGGCCGCCCCAGATGCCGAAGCGCTGATCGTGGGTGACTGCGTAGTCGAGGCATTCCTTGCGCACCCCGCAGGAGGAGCAAATGCGCTTGGCCTCCCGGGTGGAGCCGCCCTTGTCGGGAAAAAATGCCTCCGGATCGGTTTGAGTGCACAGCGCCTGCTGATGCCATGATTCGCTCTCGGATCCGTCGCGGCGGGCGAGGGATTCGAACATTGCGTCGAAATTGGTGAAAAGCAGCTTCACTTCCTCTATCCCTTCAATAAGTTTCAGAAAGAAAAACGCGCGGTATGTTTTACGCGCGTCCCATACCGCAGTCGCCACTGACGGCGGCGAGGCGGGCCTGCTCACCATTGACGAAGATACGACGGGCGTGCACGGCAGCCGGCGCACCCGACCAAGGCGCGAGCGCGGTGGTGAACATGAGTTCGCACCAGCTCAATGCCGGAACCTCACCGCACGCGAGGGTATTCAGCAGAGACAGTTCCTGATCGCTGTCATTCCAGGCGGCGAACAGCCACGAGGCGTCCAGTCGGCCCAGGAATTCTTCGGCGTCTTCCGGAATGCCGAGCGGAGCATCTACCGCGAGGTGTACTACGGCCGAAATCGCATGGCGCATCCGCGCATCCAGGCCGACCCCGTCGTGCAACAGCAGACCTTCGAGCGACTCCCGCAATCCCGCGCCGCGATCGATCCGGAAGTCGTTGCGCCGAGCTGCGGTGGTGACGTCGAACATTTGTTTCCTCCCTTGAAATTGCGCTTGTCCCAAAAGCGCCACGGCCTGATTAAAAGTGGCTCGTGATCTTGTTGTCCAGTTTTGAGGCAATCTGGGGCAAACCCCTAGCAGTACTGACACTGGCCAGTGTGGGTACCCATCGGGAACCTCACCGAACGGTGCCTGGCACCACGCGGGCAAACATGTAGGGAGCGGCCGCTTCCGCCGTCTAGGGTCCGACCATGCCTTATGTGCGATCAGGTTCTGCAACAGTTCATTACGTCACCAGCCAGATCAACGGCCCGACCCTGCTGCTCGCCCACGGGTTCTTCATGGACGAGTCGATGTTCGAGCCGATGCGCGAACCTCTGGCAGACGCCGGTGTCAATCTCGTAACGGTCGATGCGCGGTGCCATGGTCGCACCCAGTCACCAGATGGCGAACCGTTCAGCTATTGGGATCTGGCGGCGGACGGATTTGCGGTACTCGATGACCTCGGAATCGAGAAGGCGGTCGTCGGCGGAATGAGCCAGGGCGGCTACGCCGCATTGCGCATGGCACTGCTGGCGCCGGAGCGGGTGCAGGGCCTGGCCCTGATCGATACCGAGGCCACCGCGTGCAATCCGGCCGAATTGGCCTACTACCGCGAATTCTTCGAATGCTGGACCGGTCCGGAGCCGCTGGCCCCGCTGGTCGCCGAATTGGCGCCGCAGCTCATCGGCGGCACCGATCCGCGGCTGTGGCGCGCTTGGACCAGCCGCTGGTACAACTCCGACCGCCAGAGCATCATGCCCGCCGCCCGCTGCCTGATGGACCGGCGCTCGGTACTGCATCGACTACCGGAGATCACCGTGCCCGCCCTGGTGGTGCGCGGTAGTCACGACGCCAACAGCACCGCCCAGAAGTCCGAGGCGTTGGCCACCGGGCTGGCCGGGGCCGGCGGTGTGGTCACCATTCCGGGCGCGGGGCACGGCGCGGCCTGGACTCATCCGGAAGTGGTTGCGCCGCTGCTGATCCGGCTGGTCGAGCTGTCCAACGCCCGGCGGGAGAACCGGCTGACGCGAGCGCTGTCGACACCGTGGCCGCGGATGCGTGGGGGACGCGAGGTCCAGGCCGTGCGGTGACGGGGAGCCTTCCGCTCCGAGTGTTCGAGGGAGCGGGCCGTGCCCGGGGTGGTCACGGCCGGCGGATTCTCACCCGGCCTCGTGCCAACTCGGAATGCCGAGGAAGATTTGAATCTGGCTGGGGTAGGCCGCATTGAAGACGCTGAACAACTGCACCGCGATATCGAAGCGCCGATTGCGCTCGCGGTCGCGTAGCCGCATGGTGGCGCGGGGCCTGCCGTAGGCCGCGACGCCCTCGTCCCACATTTCCCGGAAAAGTCCGAAACGTCCGAGTTCTCCAAGAAATTCAACCGACCAGGCGGTATCTCCAGAGCTCGCGATCAGACCGCGCAGCCAGTGCACGGTCAGCCGGACCTCCTCCTCCCACTCGACCATGACCTCGCGAGCGGCCTCGTTGCCCAGAAACCAGCGCAGGATATTGGTGTCCCGCTCCAGCCCGGGGAACGCGCGGGAGTAGCTCTCGTTGCAGGCGAGCACATTCCAGCGGGTGTCGACGTAGGCGGCGAGATTTGGTTCGTGCAGGTCGAGGGCGCGGCGCATGTCATCGGTGATTTCACCGCGCAGTTGTTCCACGGTGGGGAATTCGCTCACGCCGAGTCCGGCCAGGTCGAGCAGATGCCGGCGCTCGACGGCCGACAGCGGGGTTATTCGGTCCAGATATCGCAGCAGCGCATCCACCACTTCGCGGGTGGGGTGGCCGCGATCGCCCTTCTCCAAATGGCTGATGTAGCTGGCGCTCACGCCGGCATTGAACGCCAGCCTTTCTCGTGATACGCCTCGTTCATCACGCAGGCGGCGCAGCAGCAGTCCGAATGTCGGCGGCTTCAGATCGTCGGAGTCCCTATCCGGTTTCACGCCCAGCACCACGCCGTTCCCTCTCCACAAACATTCAGCAAACCAACCTTCATCGCTCTGAGTCCTCCCGGTACCGGACAGTGGGACCCCGGTGTGACGCCTGGTGTGAACTGTGACGAGCGCCGTGTACTCCGCCAGTTCTCAGGTCGCATACTGCCATATGCGATTGTTCTCAACGTTAAAACAACACCATTTCTACTATGTGTCGTAACACATCTCATAACGTAACGACTAACGGCAATTGCTTAGCAAGCGCAGGTTTCCGGGTGCGCCCAACAAGCTCCGAACAGCCTGCCACTACGATCTTCAACCATGCGCTGCGAACGAAGGACACGCCCCCGCCCCGGAACGGGCTCGTGACACCCGTCGACGCCATCGTGCTGGCCGGTGGAAAGGCCAGCCGGATGGGCGGGGTGGACAAGCCGGCCATCGTGGTCGGCGGGCAGTCCATGCTGGACGCGGCGCTGGCGGCGGTCGCCGGCTGTGCACGCACCGTGGTGGTGGGCCCGCATCGGCCCGAATTGCCGCCGGAAATCCTTCAGGCACAGGAGATACCGGCCGGAGCGGGCCCGGTGGCGGCCATTGCCGCGGGGCTGGGCGCCCTCGCCGGCTGTGAGTTCCCGGCCGGGCTGATCGTGGTGCTGGCCGCCGACATGCCCTTCCTCACCGCCTCGGCGGTGGACGAATTACTTTCCCATGCAAGGGAATCCGGCAGCGACGCGGTCTTCGCCACGGATGCCTCGGGCCGCCCGCAGTATCTGGTCGGGGTGTGGCGGCGCGCCGCCCTGGTCGCTGCTCTGAAAGACCTGGATTCCCTGGTGAACCGGCCGATGAAGGCGCTGGTGCCGGTCGATACCGCCATGGTTACGCTACCCGGCGTGGACGACTGCGACACCCCCGAGGACGTGCGGCGGGCCCGGACCGGGGCGGCACTCACGGCCGCCCCGCTGTGGCTCGACGAGGCCCGGGATGTGCTGCGCGGGCGCATATCCCCGCTGCCGGTGCGCCACGCGGTGCTGCGGGCCGCGCGCGGCGCGACGCTGGCCGCGCCCCTGCTCGCGGCGGACGCGCTGCCGCGCTTCGATGTCTCGGCCATGGACGGTTACGCGGTGAGCGGCGACGGGCCCTGGCGGCTGCGCCGCGATATCGGTTTCGCGGGCGGGCAACGACCGGTGGGTCTGCTGGACGGCGAGGCGGTGCGGATCGCCACCGGCGCGCACGTGCCCGACGGGACCGGTTCGGTGGTGCGCGACGAGTTCGTCCGCCTCGAGGCCGACGGCATGTTGTACCGGCTGCCGGACACCCCGATTCGCGAGGATGTGCGCCGGCGCGGCGAATACTGGCTCCCCGGTGCGGAAGTCGCGGCCGCGGGCACCCCGGTGACGGCCGCGCTGATCTCGGTGGCGGCCAGCGCGGAGGTCGCAGCGGCGGACGTGCGCGGCCCGGTGCGGGCGCGAATCGTCATGACCGGCGACGAGATTCGCGGCGAGGGGCCGCTGCACACCGGTCAGACCCGGGACTCGATCGGTCCCATCCTGCCCGATGTCCTGGGCTGGTACGGCGTGACCACCATCGATCGGGTTCACCTGCGCGACACCGCGAATGCCTTCGACGAGGTGCTGGCCGCGGCCGCGGACTGCGATCTGCTCGTCATCGTCGGCGCGACCGGCGGCGGCGCGGCCGATCAGCTGCGCTCGGCACTGGACCGCTCCGAGGCCACCATGCTGCTGCGCCGCCTGCGCCTGCGGCCCGGGGGTTCCACCGTGGCCGCGCAATTGGCCTCCGGCACAGTCGTTCTGGGGCTGCCGGGCAATCCGTTCGCGGCGATCGCCACCCTGCTCACGCTGATCGGCGCCACGGTCGAGGGCCTGACGGGTGCGACCCCGGCCCGCGCGATCGTGGGCCCGCTGGTGAACGCCGCCGAGCTGACCGCGCCGGTGTTGCGCATCGTCCCGGCCCAGGCGCTGCCCGGCGGCGGCTTCCGGGGCGATCTCCGGCTGCGCACCGCGCACCTGGCCGATCTGCTGCACCGCGACGGCGTGGTGGTCGTCCCGGCCGACGCCGTGGACGGCGCACCGGCCGAATTCATCCCGCTGCGTGGGTGACGCGGGTTCAGGCGGGTAGCCCGAGAACTGTCAGCAACTGGCCGGGGTAGACGGCGCTGTCGAGCCGGCCGTACTGGGCGTAGACCTTGTGCCGCAGCCCGGTGACCGGATTGCGCAGCTGCACGGCCCACACATGCGGTGCGAACTCCACGCCGCCCTCGGACCAGGCCTGCCGGAATTTCGGGAATTGCCCGAGATCACGAATGAGATCGGCGAATCCGTCGGTATTGCCCGATCGCCCGATCAATCCGCGCATCCAGCGGGTGACCCGGCGGGCATCGGCCTCCCAGTTCACGATGACCCGGGTGGCCAGCTCATTGCCGAAGAACCAGCGCAGCATATTGCCGTCCTCGGTCAGGCCCGGGAAGGCGGCGTCCCAGCTGTCATTGCTGGCCAGCAGGTTGGCGCGGGTGTCGAGCAGGGCGGCCATATTCGGGCTGTGCAGCTCCAGGGCCCGCAGCATCTCGGGTGTGATCGCCGCGCGCAGTTCGCTCGGGGAGGGAAGCTCGCCCGATCCCAGGCCCGCGAGGTCGCCGAGCTGGCGGCGGTCCTCGGTGGAGAGCGGATCCAGCCGGTGCAGATAGCGGGTGAGCGCCTCGACCACTTCCCGGGTCGGGTTGCCGCGGTCACCTTTCTCCAAATGCGTGATGTAACTTGCGCTTACACCGGCGTTGAATGCCAGGCGTTCGCGCGAAACACCGCGATTGTCACGCAGGCGGCGGAGCAGGTTTCCCAAGGTGGGTGCTTCGAGTTCCTGAGAATCCTGTCCATATACCGCTTTCGCGCCCACCTGGTTCCCTCCTGTACGGAATCCCGGTGGCCCACCGCGCCTCCCTGTGGAGGCGCCGCCGAGATCTCCTTCGAGACGGATACTTACACAGATTCGGATACGAACCGTTCCGCGCGGCAAATCCAGTCAGTATCACCGGATACTCCTATTGGTATAAGTTCCGGTGTGTCGTGACAGTCGGCGCGGAATGGCGCTCCCCAAATTACTCTCAGGCCCCCAATGCGAGGGGTACTTGGACGGACACGATTTCGTCTCGGCGCGCGCGGGCCGGATCCGGGGCGGGAACCGCGTCCAGCAGGCGCCGCGTGTACTCTTCGCGCGGATGCTGAAAAACGGCTGTGACCGGGCCTGATTCGACTATGCGGCCCTCCCGCAGCACCACCGCGCGGTCGGCCACCTGATGCACGACGGCGAGATCGTGGCTGATGAACAGGCAGGCGAATCCGTATTCGGCGCGCAGATCGGCGAAGAGTTCGAGCACCTGCGCCTGCACCGAGACATCCAGCGCGCTGGTCGGCTCGTCCGCCACCAGCAGCCGTGGCGCGAGGGCCAGCGCCCGCGCCAAGGCCACGCGCTGACGTTGCCCGCCGGACAGCTCGCCCGGCCGCCGGCTCGCATACTCGCGGGGCAGGCGCACGGATTCGAGCAGATCCCCGACCCTGGCCCGCAACAGCGCCCCCGACGCCGCCCGATGCACCCGCAGCGGTTCGCCGATCGAGTCCTCGAGGCTGTGCCGCGGATCCAGCGAGGCGGCCACGTCCTGATGCACCAGCGCGACGTTCTTGCGCAGCCCCCGCAATTCCCGCTGAGACAACCCGGTCAACGAGACGCCTTGCAACACGACCTGTCCCGAAGCCGCGGGCACCAAGCCCAGCGCGGTACGGCCGAGCGTGCTCTTACCCGAACCCGATTCCCCGACCAGACCCACCACTTCGCGCGGAGCCAGCGTCAGCGAGACATCATGCAGGGCCTGAAAGCGCTTACCGTGGCGGCGGTAGACCACCGACAGGTCGCTGAGACGCAGCACTGGCTCGGCCGCCGACTCAGCGGTCGGCGCTGACTTCCCCGCGCCCGCGGGCACACTGGCCCCGGAAACATCGGACGCCGAGTCAGTGCCCGAAATGTCCAAAGCGTCCCGGGATACGACTACGCCCGCGGGCACCGGGGACACCCCATTGAGCGGGGGCACCGCCGCAGCACGTGGGGTGGCCGATGCGACTCGTTCCGCCGACCCGTCCGCATTCGACGACGGCGCGGAAAGACCTCCGACGGTCGTCGATGACACAGACAGCCCTGTCACAGACGCCGATGACGAAGATGGCGCCGCCAGAGTCGACGGTGACGCTGGGCCGGCAGGCAGCACGGGGACCGCGGCCAGCAGTTCGCGGGTGTAGGCGGACTGCGGAGTCGCGAAAAGGTCGTGGACCGGTTGGGTTTCGACTATTTCGCCGGCGCGCATAACCACCACGCGGTCGGCGATGGCGGCTACTACGCCCAGGTTGTGGGTGATGAAGAGGATGGCGGTGTCGTTGCGGCGCTGGAGGTCCCGGAGGAGGCGGAGGATTTCGGCCTGGACGGTGACGTCGAGGGCGGTGGTGGGCTCGTCGGCGATGAGGAGGTCGGGGTCGCCGGCGAGGGCCAGGGCGATGACTACGCGTTGCTTCTGGCCGCCGGAGAGTTGGTGGGGGTACCAGTCGACGCGTTTGGCCGGTTCGGGGAGGTCGACCTGGGTGAGGAGTTCGATGGCGTGGGCGCGGGCCTCGGACCTGCTGATCGGGCGGTGGGCGCGCAGGGCTTCGGCGATCTGGGTTCCGATGCGGCGTACCGGGTTCAGCGCGGTCTGTGGTTCCTGGAAGACCATGGCCGCCCGGGCGCCGCGGAGGGGGCGCAGGTCGGTCTCGGTGGCGCCGATGATCTCGGTGCCGTCGAGGCGGATCGAGCCGGTGGCGGTCGCGCCGGTGGGGAGCAGCCCGAGGACGGCGCGGGCGGTGAGGGATTTGCCGGAGCCGGATTCGCCGACCAATGCGACGGTTTCACCGCGCGCGACGCGCACGCCGACGCCGTTCACCACCGTGCGGGGGCCGAAACTCACCACCAGGTCGCGAATGTCGAGCAGAGTGTCGTCGGTCATCCGATCCTCCGGGCGCGGCCCAGAGCCTGGGCGATCAACAGGAATCCGAGGGTGAGCGCCGAAACCACCAGCAGCGGGCCGACGGCCATGGCGGGATTGGCGTCCAGGTTGCGGGTGGACTCGGCGATGATCGACCCGAGTGACGGGTCCGGCGGGCGCACGCCGATGCCGATGAAGCTCATGGCGCTGTCCACGAACACCGCCAGGGACAGTGACAGCGCCAGCTGCACGGCGAGCGGTTCGATCACATTGGGCAGCACGTGTTTTCGCAGTGTCCAGCCGGTGCTCGCACCGATCACCACCGCGGCCTCCACGTAGGGCTGTTCGCGCACGGCCAGTACGGCGGTGCGGATCTGGCGGCCGAAGATGGGGAGTTCGGCGGCGATGATGACGATGACGACCGCGTGCGCGCCCGGTCCCGTGACCGCGGTGAGCGCGATGGCGAAGATGAGAGCCGGGAAGGCGAGGATCAGGTCGAAGACGCGCTGCGCCAGCACATCCGCCACCGGATTGACGGTGGCCGCCAGACCGATGATCGAACCCAGCATCGCGCCCGCCGGGACCGCCAAGAAGGCGATGAGCAGGTCCACGCGGATGCCGTAGAGGGTCCGGGTGAACACATCCCGGTTGAGTTCATCGGTGCCCAGCCAGTGCTCGCCGCTCGGGCCGAGCAGGTTCGCTCCCGGAATCTGCTCCAGCGGGCCGTATTTCGTGAGCAGACCGGCGGCGAGGGCCGCCACCGCGATGACGGCGATCAGCAGCACGCCCGCCAGCCCCTGCCCGCGGGTCAGCGCCCGCAGTAGCGGCCGCCCCGGATTCGGTTCGCGGCCAGGGCTTTCCGTGACCGTCGTGGTGTCGCCGCGCTCGGCGACGGCGGGCTCGCTCATGCGCGACCTCCGATACGAATGCGCGGATCCAGGTAGGCGTGCGCGATGTCGGTGGTCAGCTGGATGGCCACGAACACGGCCACCGAGAACAGCAGCAGCGCCTGCACCACCGGATAGTCGCGCCGGTTGATGCCCTGCTCGATGAGCTGGCCGATGCCGGGCCAGGCGAAGGCTGCCTCCACCAGCACCGCGCCGCCGAGCAGATTGCCGGTCTGGATGCCGAGCGCGGTGAGCATGGTGGGCAATGCGTTTCGCAGTGCGCCGTGGGTGATGATGCGGCGGCGCGGAATGCCGAGGGCGCGGGCGGTGAGGACGTAGGGCTTGGCCAGTTCGGTGCGCAGGGCCTCGGTGAGGAAGCGGGTCAGCGCGGCGGCCACCGGCAGGCCCAGGCAGATGGCGGGCAGCAGCAGGTACTGGACGGCGATGTCGGGCCGGGCCAGGAACCCGTCCGGCGGGATGCCGCCCGCCGGCAGGATCGGAATGGCGACCGCGAACACCAGCACCAGCAGCACACCGGTCACGAAGACCGGGATGGCGACGGTCACCGTATTGGCGGCCGCCACGATCGCATTGAGCCAGCGCCGATCCCACAGGACCGAGGCGACGGATACCGCCAGGCTCACGATCACCGCCAGCGACAACGCCGCGGCGGTCAGGATGAGCGTGTTCGACAGACCCCGCACGATGAGATCCGCGATCTGGCCACCGATCACGTAGGACCGCCCCAGGTCTCCGGTCACCACGCCGTGCAGCCATGACAGGTACTGCGCCGGGATGGGCCGGTCCAGGCCGAGCTGATGCCGGATGGCGGCAATGGTTTCCGGGGTGGCGTCCGGCCCGGCCAGGGTGGTGGCCGGATCGCCGGGCACCAGTCGCAGCAGCAGGAAGATCAGCACCGACGCCCCGAAGAGGACCGCGAGGGCCGACGGCACCCGGCGCAGCAGATAGGCGGTCATGCCAGGAACGCCTGGGTGAACACGTGCTCGCGGCGCTTGGTCCAGTCGAAGCCGTGCAGTTTCCGGGATGCGCTGTCCTGCGGGTAGTGCACGCCGATCTCGATCAGGAACAGGCTGTCCAGCAGTTGATCGCTGAGTGCCTGGTAGGCGCGGGTGGCGTCCGGGCCGGTGGCGCGCGGCAGCTGCCAGGCGGCGTCGGCGGCCGAGACGTAGTCGGGCGATTCGTAGCGGGAGGCGTTCTTGCGCGCGTTGAACGGGTAGGCGCTGACGGTCAGCGTGGACGGCACGAACTGCGCCCAGGAGTGGTCGGTGATCCACAGGCCCGGGAACTGCGCGCCGATCAGCTGTTTGATGAAGGTGGCGTTCTCGGTGGGCGCGAGTTCCACCTCGATGCCGATCTCGGCGAGATTGGCCTGCACGATCTGTGCGGTGGCCTCGAAGACCGGGTAGGCGGTGTTGTAGGTGAGCGGCAGCTTGGGCGGTTTGGGCAGCTGCGCCAGAATCTGCTTGGCCTTGGCCACATCTCGCGTGTAGCGGCTGTTGCGGGAGTCGTCGAAGGCGGGAGAGTTCTTGGGCCACGGCAGGTTCAGCGGATAGCCGGCGCCGCGGAAGACCTCCTTGATGATGCGCTCACGATCCAGGGCGTAGGCGATGGCCTGGCGCACCCGCACATCGGCGAGGGCGGGGTCGGCGACGTTCGCGCCGACGTAGACCTGGAGTTCGGCTCCCTCGAAGGTGATGACCCGGAAGCCGTCGGTCTTGGCGAGGTTCTCGTTGTCGCGGTAGGTGATGCCGTCGGCGAGGTGGATCTGGCCGGTCTTGAGGGCGTTGAGCTGCGCCTGATTGTCGGCGATGACGGTGAATTCGACGCGATCCAGGTAGGGGCGGTCCGGCACCCAGTAGGCCGTGTTCTTCTCGAATACCAACTGCTGGTTGGGGATTCGCTGCACGAACTGGAAGGGGCCGGTGCCGATGATCTTGTCGCCGGTGGCGAGCTGGTCGATGGACTCGCTGTCCAGGATGGGGACGGTGTCGAGCAGGTCGAACAGATTGCTCAGCGGGTGCGCCAGCGTCAGCGTGATGCGGTGCGGATCGCTGGTGTCGAAGCCGGTGACGGCGGCGGCCGTGCTCTTCAGCTGCGCCGACCACTTGGGATCGGCGTAGGTGCGCAGCGAGAACTCGACGTCCTTGGAGGTGAAGGGGCGGCCACTGTGGAACTTCACGTCGTCGCGCAGGTCCAGGGTGATGGACTTGCCGTCGGGGGCGAGGGTCCAGCTCTTGGCCAGCAGCGGCTGGGGTTCGAGCTTGTCGTGCGGGTAGCGCACCAGGGATTCGAAGACCAGGCCGATCACATACGGTGTGGTGCCGGTATTGGTGAGCAGGTTGGCGGGCACGAGGTCCACCAGCACGCCGTACTTCAGCGTACCGCCGCGCACGGGTTGCGCGTTGTCGTCGCCGCCGCGTTGCTGGTTCACCGCCGAGGTGCAGGCGGCCAGCGCTCCGCTGCCGAGGATCGCCAGGGCGGCGACGGCGGAACCGCGCAGGAAATGACGGCGGTGCAGACCGCCGGGGGACGAATTCATCTGGAAAACCTCGAGTGTGGACCGGGGCCGAATGGTGTGCGGCGACGCTATCCGCGGATGTATGACGGATCACCGGTTGCACGCAGCCAGAGTGAAACCCTGGCTCCGGCACGGGCCCGCGCCCTTTGCTGGGAGCATGTCAGTCCCCGCCCATGCCCGTGGCTATGAGAATTTCGCCGGCGAGATCGGCCGCACCACCGCCGATTCCACGCCGGAGTGGAACTATCCGCCGACCGCGCCCGCCGGTGCGCCCAATATCGTCGTGGTGCTCGTCGACGATATGGGCTTCAGCGATATCGGCCCGTTCGGGTCGGAGATCGAGACCCCGACCCTGGATCGGCTCGCCGCGAACGGATTGCGGCTCACCAACTTCCACACGACCCCCTTGTGCTCACCGTCGCGGGCGGCGCTGCTGACCGGAATCAATTCCCACCGTGCGGGTTTCGGCTTCGTGGCGAATGCCGATCCCGGCTATCCGGGGCTGCGGCTGGAATTGGCCGATGACGTGCTGACATTGCCGGAAATATTGCGCGCCAACGGATATGCGACATACGCGGTCGGGAAGTGGCATCTGGTCCGCGATGCCACGCTGCATCCGGCGGCGCACCGGGATTCGTGGCCGACGCAGCGTGGATTCGACCGGTACTACGGGTCGCTGGAGGGGTTGAACTCCTTCTACTATCCGAATCAGCTGATCTCCGACAGTTCGGCGGTGGATGTCGAGGAGTATCCGGAGGGGTACTACCTGACCGACGACTACACCGATCGCGCCATCGGCTACCTCAAGGACCTGCGGGCGCACGACGCGGCCAAACCGTTCTTCCTCTACTTCGCGCACACCGCCATGCACGGGCCGTTGCAGGCCAAGCCCGCGGATCAGGCCAAGTATCGGGGGCGGTATCGGGAGGGCTGGGATCGGTTGCGGCAGAGCCGATTCGCCGCACAGATCGCGCAGGGGCTGTTCCCGGCGGGGACACAGCAGAAGCCGCGCAATACCGAGCCGGGTTATGAAGCGCAGGAGTGGGATGCGCTGACCGATGAGCAGCGGGCGCGGTTCGAGCGGTACATGGAGGTGTACGCGGGCATGGTCGACAGCATCGACCAGAGCCTGGGGCGGATCGTGGAGGTGCTCGAGCAGTTCGGCGAGTTGGACAACACCATTATCGTGTTCACCTCCGACAATGGCGGCACCGCGGAGGGCGGGCCCGAGGGCACCCGGACCTATTTCGCGCAGTTCGCCCAGGTCGACGAGCCCGACTGGGAGCGGGATGTGCCGCACGACGACGAGTTGATCGGCACCGCGAAACTGGGGGTGCACTATCCGCGCGGGTGGGGGCAGGCGTCGAATACGCCGTTCCGCTTCTACAAGGGGCAGACCTTCGCCGGCGGGGTGCGGGTGCCGTTCGTGCTGTCGTGGCCCAGGGGGCTGCCGCGCACGGAGGCCGATACCGGGGTGCGCGAGGAGTACGTCTACATCACCGACCTCGCGCCCACGCTGCTGGAACTCGCCGGGCTCGAACGGCCGACGGTCCGGAACGGACTGCCCGCCAAGGACTTCGACGGCGTCTCGGCGGTGGATGTGCTGAGCGACCCGGCCGCCGTCTCGCAGCACGTCGAGCAGTATTCGGAGATGACCGGCCACCGCGGCTTCTACCGCGACGGCTGGAAACTCCTCGCGCTCTATGAGCCCGAGCGCGGCATCGACAATCCACGCTGGCAGCTGTTCGACGTCCGCACCGATCCGACCGAGCTCCACGATCTTTCCGAGCAGCGTCCGGACAAGGTCGCCGAGCTCTCGGCCGCGTGGGACGAAGCCGCGTGGCACAACACGGTTTTCCCGCTCGTCACCCGGCAGGACCTGGCTCGGCGCCGACCGGAGGAGGCCCGGCTCGGCGAGCAGGTCCGCATCCTGCCCGGCACCCCCACCCTCGAGCGCTATCGCTCCCAGCGACTGATCGCCTACCGCGACTTCACGATCACAGTGGAATTGGCTGGTTACCGTCCCGGCGATGAGGGCGTTCTCGTCGCCCACGGCGACCCGCTGGGCGGCTACCTCCTCTACGTGGAGAACGACCACCTGATCTTCGGCTACAACGCCTACGGCCGCTACACCGAAGTCGACGCCGGTGAAATCCCCTCCGGCAGCGGCCATTTCACCGTCTCCGCCACCGTCCAACCTCACCTGCGCTGGGATTTCACCATCGGCATCGACGGCGTCCGCGCCGCCACCCTCCCCAATCAGGTCCAACTCGTCGGCATGTCCCCCTGGACGGGGATCTCCGTCGGCCTCGACGCCCGCGGTCCCGTCTCCTGGCCCCTCCGCGACCGCCGAGGCGTCTTCCGCTACTCCGGTTCCCTCCACTCCATCACCTATCGGCCCGGCCCCGTCGGCGTGCCCGAGTCAGCCCAACAAGTCTTGGATTCCGAAGCCGAACTGATAGCGGAGTAGCAGACCCAAAACCCGAAGCCGGCAACCCGAAAGGACGAAAAGACAAAGAACCAAAAGATCAAAAGACAAAGACGCCTGGAGAAGGGAGGGGGCCGGGGTTGAGGACGCGCCTACACCTACCAGCCCAATCACCTTTGAACCTGCATGTGGGTGTCGCTGCAGGAGGTATTCGCTTGGATCTCGGGGTTGGGGTATCCGCAGGATGGGATCTAGCGAGGAGAAGACCGCTGTGGTTGTTCGGCGTTCGAGGAATTCAGGATGGACTTGCGATGGGTTGTGTCTGTAGAAGGTGATGCGTGCAGTCCCTGGGCCGGGGTCGGTGGGAGACGCTCCCGACCCGGCGTCAGCCCAAGTCCGGTAGGGCAGGCGAGGTGACCACACTTCCCCGTGCCCTGCGCACACCAGCCCGACACGAGCAGCCGGGAATCACGCCGCCCGAGCACCCCACCTCCGGCAACTGGAATCGACCGCAGCCGCGACCCACTGCCCCACGCGATGCCGATCGTCCACCCGCACCTCCCCGGCGCCCCGCGCACGCCAGCAGGACACGAGCAGCCGGGAATCACGCGGCCCGTGCACCCACTTCTGGCAACTGGATTCGACGGCAGCGGCGACCCACTGCCCCACGTGGTGGCGGTCGTTCACCCGTACCTCCCTGTGCTCTGCGCATGCCAGCAGAGCACGAGCAGCCGGGAATCACGCCACCCGTGAACCCCACCTCCAGCAACTGGAATCGATCGCAGCCGCGACCCACTGCCCCACACGAGGCCGATCGTCCACCCGCACCTCCCCATGCCCTGCGCACGCCAGCAGCACACGAGCGGCCAGGAATCACGCTGCTCGTGAACCCCACTTCTGGCAACTGGATTCGATGGCAGCGGCGACCTGCTGCCCTACGTGATGTCTGTCGTTCACGCGAGGAATGCCGGTGGGGTCGAGGCGTTTCGGGGCAATCCACCCGGTCCGGCCCCGATACGGGGAATCCTTGCCCATGACAACGGTTTTCCAACCGTCGGGACTGTCGTTGACCAGTGCGTGGCAGTGATCGCACACCAGGGTCAGATTGGTCAGATCGGTCGGCCCGCCCTTGGCCCAGTCGGTGATGTGGTGCACCGCGCACATACTCGCGGGCGCATCACATCCCGGGCGGGTGCAGCCCTTGTCGCGGGCGATCAACGCCAACCGTTGGGCGGGGGTGGCCAGGCGTTGGCAGCGGCCCAGGTACAGCGGCAGCCCGTCGGCGTCGAGGACCACCAGTACCGGGCGGGTGCCCTCGGCCAGCTTCAACGCCTCGTTGATCGAGACGTGGCCGCCGGAGGCGGTGGTCGCGACCCCGGCTCCACGCTCGAGGTCGGCGAGGTTCATGGTCAGGATGGCTTGGACCGGCAGACCGCGGTGGGAGCCGAGTTTGGCGGGGTCGACGCCGGGCTGCAGGAGCGCGAACAGGGCGTCGTGGGTGCGCTGACCGGCGTCGCGGCGGTCGCGGCGGGCGGCGGCCTCGAGGGCCTTCGAGTCGATGACAGTGGCGGTGGCGGTGGGGCTTTCGGGGTCTTCGAGGTTGCACATGCCCGGGCGCGCGAACTTGGCGAACACGGCATCGAGCAGGGCCCGCAGTTCGGGGGTGATCCAGCCTTCGATCCAGGACATGCCATCGATGCCGGGGCGGCACAGCAGGATTCCGCGCTTGCGACGGCGGTCGGTGTCCGAGACGACCTTGCCGTCCGGGTCGACCCGGGCGAGGATGTCACGGCCGATCTTGGGCAGATCATCGGGCCAGCCGACACGGGAATGGCCGACCAGGATGTCCTCGGCTTCCGCGCGCGTCTCTGCCGCGATGTCGGCGGGCAGGTGGTTCATCACGTCGATGATGTTGCGGACATGATCGCGTGAGATATCGCCTGTCTCATAGGCTTCGGCGGTCTTCTCCAACGCCGCTGGGCGCAGGTGTCCGGTGGGTTCGAAGAATTCCCCGCACTGCATGGTGATCTTCACCCGCACCGATGCGTCGTACTTCGACAGACCCAAGGTCTGCCGCAGGAACGGCACCACCCCCTTCGCCCCACTGCCTTCGGGCAGCGAACGATTGCAGGCCTCGATGATCAGGCGTGAATCCAGCGCCGACAGTTGACGTTTGCAGGTTTCCAACCGCTGCATCAAATCCACGACATCACCGTCAGCGAGCGGAGTGAGGTTCCCGTGGAGGACCGAATCGGACAGGGCTTCGACGGCGGCCGCCAGTTCTGCGATGCCGCACGTGTCGAGTGTCACCCCCGTCGAATCCATGCACTAATTCTATCGCTATCCTTAAATATCAGGAACCCGAAATGTCCTATATTACAACGTAATTCAACGGATCAGATATGAAATTGCAACTCCGTCAACGAATTTCGATGTGACATCGGATCCGTTTCAAGAACCGCCGGCGAGGGACTCGACGATCTTGCCGATCCGGCGAGTGCGAGTCTCCGGTTTCTTGGCATCGGTCACGGCGGTGACGTGCTCACGGCGGTTGGTGTACGAGAGCCTGTCGAAGGCGTCCTGCACCCCCGCATCCCGCAGTGCGGCGGCGAGGTCGTCGGGGACAGTTATGGTGCGCTCCACTGTGTCACGCTCGACAGTGACGGCGACCCGGTCGCCGGCCCCCTTGCCGAGTTCGGCGCGGATCGCCTTCAGCAGTCCCAGGCACAGTCCCGCACCCATGTTGGCGATGGAGCCGCGATAGCGGATGCCGTCGAAGGTGGCCTGGACTGGGATGCGGCCGCCGCCACCGAGGGCGGTGATGATGTCGGGGGGAATGCGAATGTATGCACCGCCGTTGGCAGCGGTCTCGATGACGCCGTCGAATCGTTGCATGGGTGCACGATATAGCGATCACTCAGCAATCCGAAGGTGTGTTAACAAATATTAAGTAACCGAGAACCAACCGTTTCGGAAGCTTCACCGCCACTGCCCCGGAAGCCCCTTCCGAGAACGTGTTTCACCGCCTGCGAAGGGGTTTCCCCAGGTCGCGACCGGAAGGTGTGACCTCGGCCGCTACCCCGCAGTGACCGGAACATTGCGGCGATCTCACAGCTCACAAATGCGCTTCGAGCATTGTGAGCAAACCGTTTTGATGCCTCCCCCCGCGTCCCTACAGTCGAGCCGGCAGCCCGGTTTTCCAGCTCGAAGGGGGCGTTATGGCTATTACGCAGAACGGACACTCGTCCGCCGATGCGCTGCTTCGACTGGGGAAGTACTTCAACCGCGGCGAGGTGTCCGGTGATCTGCGCACCCTGCACAAGGTGGGCGGGCGCGAGGCCGACGAGTTCTACCGGGATCGGTGGTCGCACGACAAGGTGGTGCGGTCCACGCACGGCGTGAACTGCACCGGTTCGTGCTCGTGGAAGATCTACGTCTCCGACGGCGTGATCACCTGGGAGTCGCAGCAGACCGACTACCCGAGCGTCGGCGCCGACAAGCCGGAGTACGAACCGCGCGGCTGTCCGCGTGGCGCGTCGTTCTCCTGGTATACCTACTCCCCCGCGCGCATCCGCTACCCGTACGTGCGCGGCACGCTGCTGGAGCTGTACCGCGAGGCCAAGACCCGGCTCAAGGATCCGGTGCTGGCGTGGGAGTCCATTGTCGAGGACGCGGACCGGGCCAAGGCCTACAAGTCCGCGCGCGGCAAGGGCGGGTTCGTGCGCGCCGAATGGTGGGAAGCCGCCGAAATCGCCGCCGCCGCACACGTTTACACGATCAAGCAGTACGGCCCCGACCGCATCGCGGGTTTCTCGCCGATCCCGGCCATGTCCATGGTCTCGCATGCGGTCGGCGCCCGGTTCATCTCGCTGATCGGCGGCTCGATGCTGTCGTTCTACGACTGGTACGCCGACCTACCCGTCGCCTCCCCGCAGGTCTTCGGCGACCAGACCGACGTTCCCGAGTCCGCCGACTGGTTCGACGCCGGCTATCTGATCATGTGGGGCTCCAATGTCCCGGTCACCCGAACCCCGGACGCGCACTACATGACCGAGGCCCGCTACCGCGGCCAGAAGGTCGTGGTGGTCTCCCCGGACTACGCCGACAACACCAAGTTCGCCGACGAGTGGGTGCCCGCGCGCCCGGGTACGGACGCCGCCCTGGCCATGGCCATGGGTCACGTGGTGCTGCGAGAGTTCTTCGTGGACAAGCAGACTCCGTATTTCAACGACTACGTCAAGCGCTACACCGATCTGCCGTACCTGGTGGTGCTGGACGAGCACGAGGGCGGCTGGTCCACCGAAGGCGACTACAGCGGTCACACCTTCACACCCGGCAAGTTCCTCACCGCCGCCGATCTCGGCCGCACCGGCGAGGGCGTCGAGCACCAGACGGTGTTGCTGGACGCGGACGGTAATCCGCAGGTGCCCAATGGCTCTCTCGGCCACCGCTTCAACGAGACGGGCAAGGGCCGCTGGAACCTGGACCTGGGGGACACCGATCCCCTGCTGACCCTGTACGGGCGCACCGATGATGTTGCGGCCGTGCAGTTCCCCCGCTTCGACGGGCCGCCGGGTGGGTTCGAGGGCAGTGATGCAGCTGTCCTCACCCGTGGCGTGCCCACCACCGTCATCGCGGGACGACGGGTGACGACGGTGTTCGACCTGCTGCTGGCGCAGTATGGCGTAGCCCGGTCCGGCCTGCCCGGCAGTTGGCCGACCGGCTATGACGATGCGACCCAGCCGTACACTCCCGCCTGGCAGGAGTCGATCACCGGCGTCCCCGCTCAGCAGGCCGAACGCCTCGGCCGCGAATTCGCCGACAATGCCGAGCGTTCCAAGGGCCGGTCCATGATCCTCATGGGCGCGGGCACCAACCACTGGTTCCACTCCGACCAGATCTACCGCTCCTTCTTCACCCTGACCCTGCTCACCGGCTGCCAGGGCGTGAACGGCGGCGGCTGGGCGCATTACGTGGGCCAGGAGAAGTGCCGGCCGGTGACCGGTTGGGCCACACTGGCTTTCGCCTCGGACTGGCAGCGGCCGCCGCGGCAGATGCAGGGCACCGTGTTCTGGTACCTGGCCAACAACCAGTGGCGCTACGACCCGTTCACCTCCGAGTCGTTCGCCTCACCGTTGAGCAAGGGCACCTTCTCCGGGCGCACGGCGGCCGACAATATCGCGCTCGCAACACGCCTGGGCTGGATGCCGTCGTATCCGACGCTCAACCGCAATCCCCTCGATCTGGTCGACGAGGCCGAGCATGCGGGCAGGACACCCGCGGATTACGTGGTGGACGGCCTGAAGTCGGGCGATCTTCGCTTCGCCTGCGAGGATCCCGACGCACCCGAGAACTTCCCGCGCGTGCTGACGGTGTGGCGCGCCAACCTGCTGGGTTCCTCCGGCAAGGGCAACGAGTACTTCCACAAGCACCTGCTCGGCGCGGACTCCAACCTGCAGACCACCGAGACCACCGGGGTGCGCCCGCAGGAGCTGGAATGGCGCGACGAGGCCGCCACCGGCAAGCTGGATCTGCTGATGTCGATGGACTTCCGCATGACGTCCACGACCCTGTTCTCCGACATCGTGTTCCCGGCCGCCACCTGGTACGAGAAGCACGACCTGTCCTCCACCGACATGCACCCGTTCGTGCACGCCTTCTCCCCGGCCATCTCCCCGCCGTGGGAAGCCAAGACCGATTTCGAGGCCTTCCACCGCATTGCCCGCGGGTTCTCCTGGCTGGCCGAGAAGCACCTGGGCGTGCGCCGGGACCTGGTCGCGGTGCCGCTGCAGCACGACACGGCCGACGCGCTGGCGCAGGCCGGCGGGCGGGTGCTGGACTGGAAGCACGGCGAATGCGAGGCCGTTCCGGGTGTCACCATGCCGAAACTCGTTGTCGTCGAACGTGACTACCCGAATGTCGCGGACAAGATGGCCGCGCTCGGGCCGTTGGTCGAAACGCTGGGACTCACCACCAAGGGTGTCACCACTCTGCCCGATATCGAGGTAGATTACCTGCGCGGCGTCAACGGCACTGTGGTTTCCGGTGTCGCGCAGGGCCGTCCGTCCCTGGCCAAGGACACCCACGCGGCCGAGGCGATCCTGGCACTGTCCGGCACCACCAACGGCCGGCTCGCGGTGGAAGGGTTCCATGCGCTCGAAGAGCGCACCGGAACCGAGCTGGCCGACCTGGCTGCCGAACACGAGGGAAAGCGAATCACCTTCGCCGACACGCAGGCCCGGCCCGTTCCGGTGATCACCTCACCGGAATGGTCCGGGAGCGAGACGGGCGGACGCCGGTATTCGCCGTTCACCATCAATGTGGAGCGGTCCAAGCCCTGGCACACGCTGACCGGGCGGCAGCACTTCTATCTCGATCACGACTGGATGATGGAGCTGGGCGAGCAGCTGCCGATCTACCGGCCGCCGTTGGACATGACCGCGCTGTTCGCGGAGCCCGGTATCGGCAAGGTGAGCGAGAACGGCGTGACCGTGCGGTATCTGACGCCGCACTCGAAGTGGTCGATCCACTCCGCCTACCAGGACAACCTGCACATGCTGACGCTCTCGCGCGGCGGTCAGGCGATCTGGATGTCGGACAGGGACGCCGCGAAAATTGGTGTCGCCGACAATGATTGGATCGAGGCCATCAACCGCAATGGCATCGTGGTGGCGCGCGCGATCGTGTCGCACCGCATGCCCGAGGGCACGGTGTTCATGTACCACGCCCAGGACCGCGCGGTGAACGTGCCGCGTATCGAAGGCACGGCGGATGTCAAGCGGGGCAAGGGTAAACGCGGTGGTATCCACAATGCGCTGACCCGGATCATGATCAAGCCCTCGCACCTCATCGGTGGCTATGCGCAGCAGTCGTTCGCGCTGAACTACCACGGCCCCACCGGAAATCAGCGCGACGAGGTCACCACGATTCGCAAGCGCTCGCAGGAAGTGGAGTACTGATATGCGTGTGATGGCGCAACTGGCCATGGTCATGAACCTGGACAAGTGCATCGGCTGCCACACCTGCAGCGTCACCTGCAAGCAGGCCTGGACCAACCGTTCCGGCACCGAGTACGTGTGGTTCAACAATGTGGAAACCCGTCCGGGACAGGGTTATCCGCGTCGCTACGAGGACCAGGAGAAGTGGAAGGGCGGCTGGACCCTCGACAAGAAGGGCCGGCTGACCCTCAAGTCCGGGTCGCGGATGAAGCGACTGCTCAATATCTTCGCCAACCCGGATCTGCCCACGGTGTCGGACTACTACGACCCGTGGAGCTACGACTACGACAATCTGCTGTCCGCGCCACAGATGGACACCACGCCGGTGGCGCGGCCCAAGTCGCTGATCACCGGTGAGGACACCAACGTCACCTGGGGCGCGAACTGGGACGACTCGCTGGGGTCGGGCCCGGAGCAGGTGGGCAAGGACCCGTTGCTGGCCAAGCTCTCCGAGCAGGTCAAGCTGGAGTTCGAAGAAACGTTCATGTTCTACCTGCCGCGCATCTGCGAGCACTGCCTCAACCCCTCGTGTGCCGCGTCGTGCCCGTCGGGCGCGATCTACAAGCGCGCCGAGGACGGCATCGTGCTCGTCGACCAGGACAAGTGCCGCGGCTGGCGGCAATGCGTCACCGGATGCCCGTACAAGAAGATCTACTTCAACCACAAGACCGGCAAGGCAGAGAAATGCACCTTCTGCTACCCGCGTGTGGAAGTCGGCATCCCCACCGTCTGCTCGGAAACCTGCGTCGGGCGACTGCGCTACATCGGGGTCATGCTCTACGACGCCGACAAGGTTCTCGAGGCCGCCTCGGTGGAGAACGACCAGGACCTCTATCCCTCCCAGCTGGGTGTGTTCCTCAACCCGCACGACCCGCGCGTCATCGCCGAGGCCGAGCGGGCCGGGATCTCGCCGGAATGGATTCAGGCCGCACAGGATTCACCGGTCTACAAGCTGATCGTGGACTACCAGATCGCGTTGCCGCTGCATCCGGAATACCGGACCATGCCGATGGTCTGGTACGTGCCGCCGCTGTCGCCGGTGGTGGACACCCTCACGCAGACCGGGCACGACGGGGAGAACCACAACAATCTCTTCGGCGCCATCGACACCCTGCGTATTCCGTTGGAGTACTTGGCCGAACTGTTCACCGCCGGTGAGATCGGCCCGGTCCGCGCCTCGTTGCAGCGGCTCGCCGGGATGCGGTCGTTCATGCGCTCGATCAACCTCGGCCAGGAGCCCGATCTGTCCATCCCGGACGCCGTCGGTCTCGAGCCCGAAGAGATCGAGGCCATGTACCGGCTGCTGGCCATCGCGAAGTACGAACACCGCTACGTGATCCCGTCGGGCGCGACTTCCCGTGCCCACGAACTGGATTCGCTCGCCACAGGATGCTCGCTCGACACCGACGGCGGCCCCGGCATGACGGCCTTCGACTACATGGCCGACAAATTCCACCTCACCGACACCAACGATGCCTCCCCCGACCAGAAGTCCAACCGCATCAACCTGCTGAACTGGGACGGCAAGAGCACGAAAGGCTTGGTGCCCACCGAAACCGGCACCAATGGCTCCGGTGCCAATGGCCATGGCGGAAATGGAGCGAACGGCAGCGGCGCCGGCGTATCCACCGCCACGTCCGGAAACGGCAACGGAAACGGCAATGGCCACCACGGTTCCGGTGTCGACGGCGTCAGCAGCGGCGCTGCCGCCGCCGAGCCGGAACCCACCGGAGCCACACGATGAGCCTGCTGAAACCGCGACGGCGCACCGAACCCGCCGTCACCGCGCACGAAGAGGATCGGCGGCAGGCCTGGCGGCTGAACGCGCTGTCGCTCGACTACCCGCACCCGCGCACACGCGCCATGATCGACGAACTCGCCACCGCCGCAACGGAATCCACCGGAGCCCCGCGATGAGCGTGCTGAAACTGCGGCGACGGCCCGAACCGGCCGTCGCCATGAGCGAACGCGATCGGCGACTGGTGTGGCGGCTGGGCGCGCTGCTGCTCGACTATCCGAGCGCGCAGACCCTGGCCATGCTCGACGAGCTCGACGCCGCCGCAGCGGAATTGCCGGACGCGGTCCGTCCGCTGCTGGCCGGGTTCCTCGCGCACCTGCGCACCGGCGATGCGATCGCGCTGGCCCAGGAGTATGTCGAGACCTTCGACATGCGCCGCCGGGCCAGCCTGCACCTGACCTTCTACGCCTACGGGGACACCCGCAAGCGCGGGATGGCGCTGCTGCGTTTCAAGCATGCCTACCGCCACGCCGGGGTCGAGCTCGGCGACGAGGAACTGCCCGACCACCTGCCCGTGCTGCTCGAATTCGCCGCCACCGTCGATCCCGTCGGCGGCGAACGACTGCTGGGCGAACACGTCCCGGTGCTGGAACTGCTGCGGTTGTCGCTTTCCGACAGTGGATCTCCTTACGCCGGGGTGCTGGCGTCGGTGGTGGCGACCCTGCCACCGGTCACCACCGCCGACCGCCGGCGTATCGCCGAACTCGCCGCCCAGGGCCCGCCCGAGGAAGAAGTCGGATTGGACCCCTTCGCCATGGACCCGCTCGCCTTCACCGGATCGGAGGCCCGCCGATGAGCTCCGCGCTCTGGCTGATGCTGCCCTACATCGCGTTCACGTCGTTCGTGCTCGGGCACCTGTGGCGCTATCGCACCGACCAATTCGGCTGGACCACACGGTCTTCACAGGTCTACGAGTCGCGCCTGCTGCGGCTGGGCAGCCCGCTGTTCCACTTCGGCATGCTCGGGGTGATCGGCGGGCACGTGCTCGGCGTGCTCATCCCGCAGTCCTGGACCGACGCCGTCGGCATCTCCGAGGAGACCTATCACGTGGTCGCCGTCTCCGCGGGATCCGTTGCGGGCGTGGCGGTCATCGCCGGGATCGGCATCCTGCTCTACCGCCGCGTCACCGTCCCCGCCGTCCGTCAGGCCACCACCACCAATGACAAGGTGATGTACGTCCTGCTGGCCGCCGCCCTGATCACCGGTCTGCTCAACACCGTCGGCAGCAATCTGCTCTGGGGCACCTACAACTACCGCGAGACCGTTTCCCCCTGGTTCCGCAGCCTGTTCACCCTGCATCCGCACCCCGACCTCATGGTCGGCACCCCCTGGACCTTCCAGGCGCACGGCCTGATCGTGTTGTCCCTCATCGCCTTCTGGCCCTACACCCGCCTGGTCCACATGTTCTCCGCGCCCATCGGCTACCTGGTGCGCCCGTACGTGGTGTACCGCGCCAAGCCGAACAAGTCCGCGGACAAGACCCGCTACGCCCGCGCCTGGGATACCCCCGCCATTCCCCGCCGCTGAGACACCGGGCGTGCATCGATTTATCGATGGCGCCCGGTCCCGGCCGGTGTTATGGTTCGGCGCGGCCGAGCCGAACGGTTGGGCTCGAATTGTCTTCGGGGGAAACCATGTTCAATTGGTATGTGGGCCTGCTCGCGCTCAGTGGCGTGATCATGCTGGCGCTGGCGGTGGTGCGACAAGGGCAGAGCAGCGCCTCACGCTCGATCAACGGCATTTTCGGCGCGGTCTATCTCGGCTACGCCTTCTATCTCGCCTTCCTTTTCGACGGCGGCTCCTACCTCATCTTCTTCCAGGCGTTCATTCTGCCGGTCGTGATGGTGGTCAATTTCTTCCGCAATCGCACACCGAAGCCCAAACTCACCGAAACACAGAAGGCGTGGCGCGAGTATCAGCGCTCCGCCGGGCAGCAATAGGCTCGCCGGGCGACAATAGCGCGGTGTTCTCCAGGAAGACCGAGCCCGAGCGGGTTACACCACCGGCCACGCCCTGCCCCGACTGCGGGGAACGCCGCGTCACCCTGAGCGGGAATATGGATACGTATCTGATCCAGCGCAATGGCGGGCGGGCCCTGACGGACCTGCTCGCCCTGCTCTGCCTCGGATGCGGACGCGTGTTCTTCTACGCCGAGCGGCTCGACAAGGTGCGGGCCGCGATGAAGTCGACGACGTCCTGAGCGCGCGAGTCGGGCTGCTCCCGCGCCGCACGTCGCGACGAACACGCCGCCACTAACGGAGGTACGGCACAGGCTGGACCCAGTGGAATCCGCGCGAGATCAACCGGAAGCGGTCGAGATCGACCCGGGTCAGGCGCAGATGGACCGGACGGCCGGCCAGCTGACCGTCCAGCATCAGCTGATCGGGCTGGGGCTGTTCGTAGTTCAGGACGGCGAGCTTCCACTGGTGCGCCAGATCCTTCGTAATGGTCACGGTGTGCAGATCGGTATCGATCTCCACCGGGAACGACACCAGCGAGTCGTCCATGCGCTGGGCGGTCACGCCCTGCGGGACGTCGAAGATGAGTCGGCGGGAGCGGTCCAGTGGACCTGCGAGCTGCCCATCCGGTGGCGAGGACCGGAAGTCGACCAGCGCCGGGACCTCCTGGCCTGCGACCGTATATTCGGTGACGTTCCAGATCCCGTAGAGCGGCGAGTGCGGCCGGCCGTTCCCGTACGCCTGCCAGGCGTCATGGCCCTCGGCGAGAGTTGTGAGGAATATCCACACCCCCAGAATCGCCTGTGCCGCCACCAGGATTCGCCGCCCGCGCACCGAGGAGACCAGCGGCTCGGGCACGCGCATCGGGACCGCCCGCCCGACCAGTGCCCGTACGGTGCGTCCGATATCCGGGGCCGCCAGCACCGTCGCGTACACCAGCAGCTCGCCGGAGAGGATCTTCACCGGCACATCGAAGGTGAGGTTCAGCAGGAACACCTGGAGGGTCACCACGACCGACAGGAGCGCACCCAGCCCCGCGGTGACCGGCAGGACCAGCAGCAGACCCGCGGTGACTTCCGCTGCGCCCAAGGCGATTTCGTACGGCTCGGAACTGGCCGTCTGCGACCACAACACCGCCATCGGGCTGAGATCGCCGAACGGCTCCACCAGCCGGTCCAGCGCGAACGCCATCTGCGAGGGCAACAGTTTCGTGACGCCGTACAGCAGCAGGGCGCTCATCAGGGCCAGACGTACCACCATCCGGAACCACGCGTACAGCCGCACATAGTCCGGCCGCCGCCGATCCAGCACCGACCACACCGCCGTGACCGGCGCGGCGACGACCAGCAGGGTGAAAATCGACACCCAATTCGCCGCGGTATCCCCGCTTCCCGTGAACGACCAGTCGACATGGACGCCGAAGACACGCTCCCCCAGCCAATCCGTGAGCGGATGCAGTGCCGTCCATTTCGCCACACCCATCACGGTCTGCTGCGAGACTCCCACCGACCGCAGCAGCATGTGCAACACCCACACCCCGGCCATTCCGACGCCCAGCGTCACGAATGAATACCGGAACACCATCCGCCGCAACGGACTCCATCGCGGCTCACCCGTCCCCGCGACGTCTGCCTCGACGGCCAACTGCACAACCACGCCGATTCCTCCGAGAGCTACCGCAACTGATTACCCTGCGGCGCTGAACGTTAGGTCAGCGAACGGCCGGTTCGTACCCGGCAAATCCCTTGCCCCCACACCCCTTGCCCCCCGGATCGGGGCCAGGGGTGGCGCCGGCCGACGGACCCGGTTGGGCACAGCCTGCGTCGGAGGCTGATCATGTGCCGGCTCTTCGCCCTGGCGTCCCGCTTCGGGTCTTATCCAGCGCAAGGGCGGGCCCTGACGGACCTGCTCGCCCTGCTCTGCCTGGGATGCGGACGGGTGTTCCTCTACGCCGAGCGGCTCGACAAGGTGCGGGCCGCGATGAAGTCGACGACGTCCTGAGTGCGCGAGTCGGGCTGCTCCCGCGCCGCGCGCGTCAGGCGGTCAAGAGCCTCGTCGAGGCGGGAGCTCGGGCCCTGCTCGACGAGCAGCACGGCGATGGCCTCCCAGGTGGCGACGGTCGGACTCGGTTGCGCCAGCAGCTCTTCGAGATAGTTGTCCGAGTCGAGCAGGCGCAGCGCGCGGCGGGCGTGGGCATGGACGCGCCTGGGCAGCTCAGCGCGAATCAGGTCGATATCGCCGGGCTGGACGTGCCCCGGCTGGTCGGGGTCGAGGCGTACCGACCACAGCTGGTCCGGGTCCTCGGGTAGACCCTCGCCCGGGAGCAGGCCGGGCCCCGCCGCGGACTCGATCGCGAGAGGCGCAAGGCCCAGGCGTTCGTTGCGCCAGTTGCGGAATTCCCACCACGCGGTCGGGGTCGCCCAGGCGCCCAGCCCGAATCGGAGCATCTGCTGTCCACCGGTGAACGTTCGGAATGTGCGCGTCCGCGCCACGGTGGCCGTACCGCCGGGCATCCCCCGCACCCAGGTCGGCTCGGCCCCCTCAAACCCATACGGCTGCAGCAGTTTTCCCGTATCGCGCATCAAGCGGCGCAGCGCCGACTCCGGTTTGACCATCCCCGCAGACTAGCCGTGCGAACCGACAGGATCCCGCACCTCGCGATCCGCCCAGCATGGCGCGCGTCGCCCGGACACGCCGCGCAGCAACACCGAACACGCCGCGCAGGCACACCGGGTGTGCCTGCGCGGTCGGACCGTCCGGACGAGCGACGGGACCGTCAGTGGCCGGACCAGATGTCGTTCACCGTGGCCGCGTAACCGTCGTTGTTGGTCAGGGGCTGGAGGCCGAGGGCGGTGTCGATGGTGCGGAGCAAGCCGTACTGGTCGGTGCGCTGGGAGCTGGTGTAGCCGGGCTTCACGGAGTTCTGCGAGCCGAGCACGATGGTCGGGACCCGGTTCGGGAACAGCGGGCCGAACGCCTTGGTGGTGCCCTCGTCGAAGGTCACGATCAGCAGGGAGCGCTGCTGATTCCAGGCCGGGGAGTCCAGGATCGCGGGCACCGTGGTGCTCAGCCAGCTGTCGCCCGAGGCCACGCCGCAGCCCTCCATGTTGTGGCATTCGTTGGCAGCGAACCACACGAAGTTCGGGGTGGTGGCGGCGGATTTCAGGTCGCTCGTCAGCTGCGTGAGCGGCTGCAGGTGTGCCGCGCAGTAGGACTGGTCGGACTTCATGTTCTTGAAGTACGCGAACGGCAGGTCATCCGGGTAGTACTCGCCGTGGGCAGCCAGGTCGCAATTGCCGTTGGCGTCCTCGGCGTAGCCCTTCCAGCTCTTGTGCGCCGCGTCCGCGCTGTTGCCGATGTGGCGCGCGTCGATGGTCGTGGCGCCCACGCTGTTGTCGACCAGCCCGTACAGTCCGCCGGCCGCCAGCGCGACATAGTTCGGATCACTCGGATGCGTGGTGGCGTAGGACTGGCTCAGTGTCGCGCCCTGTGACCGCAGGCCGTTGATGTAGGGGGCCTGGGGATTTCCGATGATGCCGGTGAGGCCGTCGTAGTCCTGGTTCTCCAGGTAGACCACGAAGACGTGGTCGTAACCAGGCACCGTCGAGGCGGGTGCGGTCAGCTTCGGTGCGGGCAGTGCGGCGCCGATGGTGAACGACAGGTTGTCGGCGTAGCCGTCGTTGGTGTCGCCGTAGGTCCAGCTGAAGTTCAGCTGGATCTTCACCGCGCGCGTGCCCTTCGGCAGGGTGCCCTTCGTATCACGCTGCAGCAGACCGGTTTTCAGGCCGCGATCGATACTGCTCACGTCGTCGCACTCGGCGGAGCCGAGCTCGGACCCCGATGCGCTGAGGAACGTCGCCGTCATGTTGACCCGATCGTCCTGGGCACCGAAACCGCCCAGCCAGCCATTGAGATCGAAGCTCACGCCACCCTGGTCGATGGCCGCACCCGCGGCCGAGACGCTGATGGTCTGATCCATCTCGGCATTACCGGTGCCGCCGCCGGCGAAGAACTTCGAACCCCGGTTCGACGGACCCGGCGAGGACGTGTCCGGCCATCCGGACTGTCCGTAGCACACCGCATTCGGCTCACCCTTGCCGATGGTCCAGCCCGGCAGCGTCATGCCGTCCAGCCCCTTCGGTGAGCACTGCGCCACCGCCTCGGCATCGCCATCCACGATCAGGTTCGGGCTGGTGACCGCGGCCTGCGCCACAGACGGCGTGACCGCGGAGCCCCCCAACACGGCCAGTGCGGCCGCAGCAGTGATAGCGAAGAATTTGCCATGGACGTTTCCAACGCCTTTGTGGCGCATACATGTTCCTTTGCGGGTCGTTACCGAAGTGCGCCCCGAATAGAACAGGTTCTAGGTGTCGGATCACCGCTCTGCCCATGGCCGGGTGGTGAACACCACCCGGCTTTAGGACGGACGACCAGCAGTGGGGAAGGTTGTGCCGCAAGGAACGTCGGTCAGCAAAGACAGCTATCGACAAGCAACAGTTCGAGCGTGGACTAGACCTTCGCGCGGGCGACCCGCTTCGAGCGAGCGAAGTTCCGCATGATGGGCAGGTCGACCCAGTGGTAGAGCAATGCGGCGAGGGCGGTGGACGCGACCAGGCACAGCAGGGAGAAGCCGGCCCAGCCGAGGATGCCGAACTCCCTGCCGCCGATCAGGTATCGGGTGACCACGACCATGACCGGGAACTGGATGAGGTAGAAGGCGAAGGAGACATTGCCGAGCCACACCATGCGCGGGTGGGAGTTGAGGCCGCGGATGCCGGCCAGGTCCCGGGCGGCCATGGTGGCCACCACCGCCGTCATCGGGGGCAGCAGCAGCACCGACATCTTGTAGTTCACCGGCACCACCCAGGTCGCCGCGTACGCGACGGTCAGCGCGACCAGCGGCCAGGCGAGATTGGTATTGCGCCAACGACCTTCGAGCACCATGCGGGCCGCCAGCACGCCGAGGAAGAACTCCGGCAGGCGCGACAGCGGGAAAGTGTAGCTGAGCCAGTACGACGGGGACACCGGGATGTCGGGCTGCTGGAACCAGGCCGGGGAGGCGTGCAGTTCGTAGTGCGGCGACGCATTGCCCGGAACCAGCCGCGGCGCAAAGGCATTCGCGATGCCCTTCGGACCGTCCACCCACAGGAAGTACGAGGTGTGCAGCAGGGCGATGCCCAGCATCAGCAGGCCCGCGGCCAGCAGCAGGCGGCGGGTCGGGATTCGCATGACCAGCGGCAGCAGTAGCGGAAAGCTCAGGTAGAACAGCACTTCCGCGGCCAGCGACCAGGACGGGACGTTCAGCCCGCCGACCGTGGTCCACTTCGGCACCCAGGTGTGCACCAGCAGCAGGTTCGGCACCCACACCACCGCGCGGTGCAGGGGCACGCTCGCCGCCACGATGAAGGCGGCGGCGGCCAACAGATGCGTCGGGTAGATCTTGAGTACCCGCCGCCGGTAGAAGGCGCGCACCGACATGCCCGGCCGGAACGACCAGTAGATGATGAAGCCGGACAGCACGAAGAAGAACGTGACGCCCGCGGCCCCGAGCTGCATCGGGATCCACTCGTGGATATGGCGGAACAGCGCCGACTTCTGGAACGGGTACACCGGCAGGAACACCAAGGCGTGCAACACGAATACCGCGAAGGCCGCCCACCACCGCGCGCCGGTCAGCGAGGGCAGCGCGGGCCGCTCCCGCCGGGCGCGCTCGGCGACGTACTCGGTGAGACCCTTCGTCCGGACCGGCTCGGCCGTCAGGACCGGTTCGGCGGCCCGCGTGGACTGGGCGGGCTGGAGGAGCTGGGTGGCGTACTGCTCCACCGCGAGCGCGGCGGAGGCCTCGCGCGGGGCGACTTCGGGCGGGCGGGTCATCGTGTGTACCTCTCGTACAGTGCGTTTGCTACCACGGCGTCGCCCTGCGGAGCGGGGTGGAACGGCAGCCCGGCGATATTGACTTTCGGGTCGAACACTCCGTTGACCCACTGCTGCGGCGTGCACAGCCCGTGCCCGGCGGTGAGCGCACGGGCGTCCAGGTATTCCAGGTTCAGCTGGGCGGCGGCTTCACGCCCGGCCTGGTCGAGGCGATTGAGGTACTCGACGACGGTGCGGCCGCGCGGCTGGGTGGCCGGGATGCCCGCGATGTCGTAGCAGATCGAATCCTGGTCGGGCCGGAACAGTTCCGGGTAGCCGACGATCACGATGTGCGCGTTGGGAGCGTAGTACCGGATGTAGGTGATGATCTTGGCGATGCGGGCGGCGTACTCGGTGCCGGTCACGTTCTGCGGATCGGTCATCCGGCCGGCGGCCACCGCGTCGGGACCGCAGCCACCGAGGACGTCGTAGAAGCAGTGCTCGATCGAATTCCACGGGGACTGCTTCGCGCCGCCCCAGAAGTCGTTGAGCCCGAACTGCAATGTCACCAGTTTGGTGTTCGGCCCGAACGCGCCCGCCTTGTCGGCATTGGCCACCTGGACCTTCAGGGTGTACCCGTCCCCGGTGTCGAACGACGCGCCCGGACACGACTGGTTCCACATCTGATCCGTGCCCTGCACGCCCATCAGCGCGCCCAGCTGCACCGGCCACGCGGTGTCGCCGTGGTCGCACTTCTTGTCCTGCGACAGCGGGTTCCAGCCGTTGGCCGTGAACGAGTCGCCCAGGATGACGAGTTCCTTACCCTGCGGAACCGAATCCGCTTGCGCCCCCGATGTTCCCGTCATGGCCGCGGCGAAAGCGACCACCGCGGCACACAGCCACCGACCGTTGATTCCCGACACGTGTGTACTCCGGTTTCGTCAGTAGCCTGCGCGGGGCTCGAACCCGGGGGCATCCAGGGTCGGCGGCGCGGGCTTGGGCGCCTGCTGGGTCTGCGGCGCGGGCTTGGGCGCAACCGGTTGTGCCGCAGGCGCTTCGGGCGCTGCGGGGGCCGCCGGCTGCGGGGCGGGTGCTTCGGTGGCGGCCTCCGGGGCCGCGGCGGGTGCGGGGGCCGCGCTCGGCGCCGGGGCGGCGCTGCTCGCGGGAGCGGCCGAACTGCTCACGACGGCAGCGGTGGTGCTCGCCGGGGTGGTGGGCGTGTCGGCGGCCTTGTCGCTTCCGCACGCCGCCAGCGCGCCGATCAGCACGACCCCGCCGATGGCGGCCACCGCGGTGCGCGCGCCTGGGATACGGAACTTCATGAAACCCTCGAATCGCAAATTGAACGGTGAACTTTTCACTTTTGCGCGGAGTGTACAAGAGGCCCCGAGGGCCGGGGTGCGCGATTCAGCAAACCGCAAAACCCCTGGACAATCGGGAAACTCGACGAGGAGGCTATCGATGGTCAACGGTCCGATCGACGAAATCTCGATGGCATCAGTGCCCGTATCGGTCGTAGATGGCATTGGCGACCACGGCATCACCCTGGCTCGACGGATGGAAGAACAGTCCGTCGAGGTCGGTCCGCGGATCGAACACGCCATTCAGCCAGGGCTGCGACGAGCAGAGCCCATGACCGGTGGTGAGCGCGCGGGAATCCAGGAACTCGATGCCCAGCAGCTGGGCGGCTTCCCGCTGCGCCTGGTCGATGCGGTCGAAGTACTCCACCACCGCGCGACCACGTGGCTGGATGAACGGCGCGATGCCGCCGATGCTGAGACAGACCGTGCTGGTGCCCGGGGCGAACAACTCCGGATAGCCGACGAACACGATGCGGGCGTTCGGTGCGTAGTACTTGATGTAGGTCACCGCATTGCTCATGCGCTTGGCCATCAACGCCCCGGACACCCCGTTGTAGTCGGGCATCCGGCCCTGGTCGACCGACTCCGGATCGCAGCCGTCGGCCAGGTTGAACACGCAGCCCTGCAACGACTTCCAGAGCGTCTGGTCGTTCTTGCCCCACTTGTCGTTGAGCCCGAACTGCAGCGTGACGACCTTGGTATTCGGCCCGAAAGCGCCTGCCTTGTCCGCTTTCTGGGCCTCCTGGGCCAGGCTCCACCCTGGGCCGCTGTCGATCGACGCGCCCGGGCAGGAGGGATCGGCCATCTCGTCGGTCCCGTACACGCCCATGAGCCGGCCCAGCTGCACCGGCCAGGCCGTCCGGCCGTGGCGCAGGCAGCTGTTGCCCTCGTCGAAGAAGTCCCAGGCGTTCGCGGAGAACGAATCACCCAGCACTACCAGCTCTTTGCCCGCGGGGGCGGCATCCGGCGAGGCCGGATCCGCGTTCGCCGCGGCCACGGTCGACACCGAGGCCGCGAGCGCTACCGCAGCGGCACACAGCCACCGCCCGCCATTACCCAGCACGAACCTGTCCAGCCCTCTCAGTAACCCGCACGCGGCTCGAATCCGGGCGCGTCCAGGGTCGGCGGCGCGGGCTTCTGCTGCTGCTGCGTCTGCGGCGCAGGCTTGGGCGCGGCCGGCTGCGGCGCGACCGGTTGCGGCGCGACGACCTCCGGCGCGACGGGCTGCGGCGCGGCCGGTTCCGTGGCCGCCGGTTGCGGCGCGGGGGCCTCGGTGGTCGGCGCGGGCGCGACGGTCGTCGGTGCGGGGGCGGCCGTGGAGCTCGCCGAGGTGGCGACGGTGCTGGTGGCACCGCCCGGCGAACTGTCGGACGACTTGTCGCTGCCGCACCCGGCAACGCCCGCGATCAGCAGCCCCCCGCCGATCACGGCCGCGGCGACACGGACGGCAAACACCCCCACCGGTGTTGAAGACTTCATGGGTACCTCGAATTCAGGATCTGAAGTGACGTCTATTCACTTCAGCGGGCAGTGTACAAAACGCGTTCACCCCACCCACCCCGATTCGGGAAACTGCCCCCAACTTCCGGGGCATCGAATCCGATAATCCCTGGTCAAACCCACCTCACCCAGTGAAACAGGTTCCAGCGGACGGTCACATCGGACCACCTCGCCGGCCGCCCAGGTTCGCGTATCCAAGCACAGATTCCGGACGGAGGGGCCGCTATCGGCTTCGCCGGCCGAGCGCCCGGCGCCACCTGCGCAATCCCACCCAATTTGAAGCAATGTCACTTCATACCGAATCTTCACGAACTACAGTGTTCGCAAATCGATACTCTCCCGCCAAGGAGGACCAATAATGAACATTGCCAAGCGTTTTGGTGCAGCAGCCATCGTCTCGATCGCGCTCGCGTCGGCCGCGCCCGCCGCCACAGCAGCGGCAGCACCCGCTCCCGCCCCCGTCGTCGCGACCCCGGTGGCCACCACCGGCTCAGCCCTCACCGATGCGCTGACCGCACCGATCCTCTTCCCCCTGGGCTTCCTGGTCCTGGTCTTCTGCGGCGGCAACCCCCAGCCCACCTGCCCCATGGCGCAGATCTACAGCAACGCCGCGACCGGCTCCGGCGTCCACTGACACGAACACGACGAGGTTGCATCGACGCGGCCGGCCCACGAAATGCCCGCCGCGTCAACGCATTCTCACCGGCAACGACTTTCGGCCACCGGCACCTGAGGCAGCACGACACCATCGAAAGCCTTTGACAACCGAGGCTGTTCGCGGATCTCGACAGTCGCGGCTAGCGGCAGCAGTTCGGGTCGAGGACGACGCACAGGGCGGCGAGGGAGTCGCGCTGGGCGCGGTGGTAGGTGTTCATGCCGCGGCGTTCGGACTCGATCAGGCCGGCCTTCTTCAGCTGGCCGAGGTGGTGGCTGACGGTGGATTCGGCGAGGGTGACAGCTGCGGCCAGGTCGCCGGTGTTCTCCTCGCCGAGAGGGCTGGCAAGGAGTAGGGACAGGAGTTTCACGCGAGCCGGGTCGGCAATGGCCTTGAGGCGCAGGGCGATTTCCAGGGCGGCGGCGTCGTCGACGGGACCGGCGGCGACGGGGGCGCAGCAGACCGGGGCGGACATGTCGATCACGGGCAGTGCCTTGGGCATGCGAACCAGGTTACCCACCTTCTTGACATATGTCGAAATAGTGGCGCAGACTCGGTCACACAAGTTCTTCGACATATGTCTCACAAGCGGAGGTGCAGTCTCATGTCCCGTGTTCAGCTCGCTCTCAACGTCGACGACATCGACCGGGCGGTGGCGTTCTACTCGACCCTGTTCCAGGCCGAGCCCGCCAAGCGCAAGCCTGGTTACGCCAATTTCGCCATCGCCGAGCCGCCACTGAAGCTGGTACTGATCGAGAACCCGGGGCACGGCGGCAGCCTCAACCACCTCGGGGTCGAGGTCGAGTCCAGCGACCAGGTGCACGCCGAGATCGCGCGGCTCTCCGAGGCCGGCATGTTCACCGAGGAGCAGATCGCGACCACCTGTTGCTTCGCCACCCAGGACAAGGTGTGGGTCGCCGCGCCCGACGCCGAGCGCTGGGAGGTCTACACGGTGCTGGCCGATAGCGAAACCTTCGGCACCGCACCGGTGCTGGCCTCGGGAGCGGTCGCGGACGACGCGCAGGCCACGGCGGTCTGCTGTGGCACCGCGGAGGAAGCCGCCGCCGAAGGGGCTTGCTGCGGCAGCGCGGCCAAGGCGGATGCCGTGGCCTCCGGGGCATCCTGCTGCGGCTGAGCCCGCACCGGGGCGTTCACCAGGTGTTCGCTTGCCCATTGATTCGATATCCATCAATATCGACGGGTGTCGAATCAAGTGCTTCCGCTGACCGTGACCCCACCCGCGTGTGAGATCACGCCCCTGGTCCGCGAACCGTTGACAGCACAGGCCGCGACGGAGCTGGCGGCGGTGTTCAAGGCGTTGTCGGACCCGGTCCGTTTGCGGCTGCTGTCGGTGATCGCCAGCCACACCGGGCAGGAAGCCTGCGTGTGCGATATCTCCGACGGCTTCGACGTTTCCCAGCCGACCATCTCCCATCACTTGCGGGTATTGCGCGAGGCGGGGCTGCTGTCGAGCGAGCGGCGCGGGTCATGGGTGCACTACCGGATCGAACCCGCTGCACTGCACCAGCTTTCGGCACTACTGGACATCGCGCTCCCCGAGGCTGCGGTCCGATGAACACGCTGAGACGACGACTGCTGGCCGAGTTCGTCGGCACCGGTCTGCTGGTGTGCGTAGTGGTCGGCTCCGGGATCGCGGCACAGCAACTATCCGCACACGATGTGGGTCTCCAACTACTGGAGAACTCGACCGCCACGGTGTTCGGGCTGGGCATCCTGATCCTGATGCTCGGCCCGGTTTCCGGGGCGCACTTCAATCCCGTTGTCTCGGTAGCAGATTGGTGGGCAGGACGCCGCCGCGGCACCGGGCTGAGCGCCACCGACCTGGCGGCCTACATCGGTGCGCAGATACCCGGCGGGGTCGCGGGGGCGGTGCTGGCCAACATCATGTTCGACCAGCCCGCCGCTCAGATCGCCACCCATCACCGCGTCACCACCGGTCACCTGGTCGGCGAGGTGGTTGCCACGGCCGGACTGATCGCGGTCATCTTCGCGCTCGCCCGCACCGGGCGCGCGGCACTCTCGGCCGCAGCCGTCGCCGCCTACATCGGCTCGGCCTACTGGTTCACCAGCTCCACCAGCTTCGCCAACCCGGCCGTCACCCTCGGGCGCGTCTTCTCCGACACCTTCGCCGGGATCGCCCCCGCGTCGGTGCCCGCGTTCATCGCCGCCCAAATCCTAGGCGCCGCACTCGGTTTCGGCTTGATCGGGCTGCTCTACCCCGATCCCGTGCCGGCGGACGACATCGTCACGCCCCCACAAAATCCAGACCTCCTGAAAGGCCCACCCAGCCGATGACCGCCACACCCAGCGTGCTGTTCGTCTGCGTCCACAATGCCGGACGCTCCCAGATGGCCCAGGGCTTCCTCACCCACCTGGCCGGCGACGCGATCGAGGTCCGGTCGGCCGGGACCGCACCCGCCGAGACCATCAACCCCGCCGCGGTCGAGGCGATGGCCGAACTCGGCATCGACATCACCGCTCAGACACCGAAGATCCTGACACCCGACACCGTGCAGACCTCCACCGTCGTCATCACCATGGGCTGCGGCGACACCTGCCCGTACTTCCCCGGCGTCGACTACCGCGACTGGCAGCTCGACGACCCCGCGGGCAAGGGCGTCGCCGCCGTACGGCCCATTCGCGATGAAATCCGCACGCGTGTAGAACAACTCATCCGCGAACTGCTGCCGACCGACCAGCACGCCTCTTGAATTCGCCGCCCGGCCCACTACTGCCGGGAGGTCCACAGATTCCACCCGGACGAGGCCGCCCGGCGCCGAGCGAGCATGTCCAGATACGGAACGAGCGCGGCGAAACAGCGTTTCGCCTCGCACCGCCCATCGCACGACTCGTGCGATGTCAGCCCGCGCTGGTTTTCGGACCGGTTGAGTGGGACGTGTTCACTCGGGCTGTGCAGGGCGGACGGTTCGATCTGTCCTGATAGCCGCCCCGCGGTCGCAGCGAAGCCGGTGGCGCCCGCCCGACTGCACGCAATCGGGCGGCGCGGCATTCCGGCTGGTCCGGGATCGAAGTTGACCCGGGTGGTGCGCCGCTGGTTCGGCACCACCCCGCAGCAGGTCGGGTTGGCCGCGCGTGCCCGGCACGGTTACCGTTCCCGAATCCCATTCCCTGGTCGGACGGCGAGGCGTGAGCTGAACCGCCCTGGGCTGGAACGTGTTTCGGGGCCCAGGGCGGGTTCCCGGCTCAGCCCGCGAGCTTCGCCAAGTTCGGGAAGTTGCTCAGCTCCCAGCCGCCGTCCACCACCATGTCGATGCCGGTGATGTAGGAGGCGTCGTCGGAGGCGAGGAACAGGCTGGGGGCGGCGATCTGTTCCGGGGTGGCGGGCGCGCCCATCGGGATGCGGTCCAGGAATAGCTGTTTGGCGGGCTCGTAGCCCATGACCGCCGCGACCAGCGGGGTGTCCACCAGGCCAGGGAGGATGGCGTTCACCCGGATGCGGAACTGGGCCAGCTCCAGGGCCGCGTTCTTGGTGAACATGACCACGCCCGCCTTGCCGGTGGAGTACGGGCTACCACCGGGCATGGGTACGCGGGCGTCGAGCGAGGAGATATTCACGATCGCGCCGCCACCGGTCGACTTCATCAGGCGCGCTTCATGTTTGGTGCACAGGAAGACGCTCTTCTGAATCAGGTCGATGGTGAAATCCCAGTCGGCCTCGGTGAGGTCGGTGACCGCGCCGATACGGGACGCGCCCGCCACATTGAAGGCCGCGTCGAGACGGCCGAAACGGGATGCGGCGGTGGCGATCCCGGCCTCCACCTGGGCCTCGTCGGTGACATCGGTGACCACGGGGACGAAGGCGTCGCCGAGTTCGGCGGCCTTCTTCCCGAGACCTGCCTCGTCGATGTCGAGGCCGACCACATTCGCGCCCTCGGCGATCAGCGCGGCGGCGATGGCCGCGCCGATACCGGAGGCCGCACCGGTGACGACCGCGGCGCGGCCGTCGAATCTACGGGCCTTCATCGGGCACCTGCCCGCAGGAATTCGCCGGTGCGTTCCTTGCCCAGGGTGTCGGCCTTCTCCCCCAGCCCGAAGACGAACTCGCCGTTCACCAGCACCGCGGTGACGGTGTCGTCATTGCGGTTGACCATGCGGGAGAGGTTGTCGAACTCCGGAATCGGGCTCTCGGCATAGGCTTCCAGGCTGTCGTCCAGCCGCGCCGGATCGATGATCAGCACATCGGCCCGATCGCCCTCGCGCAGGTGACCGGCATCCAGGTCGTACCAGTCGGCCAGCTCGCCGGACACCCGGTGCACAGCGTGCTCGACCGTCATGAACGGCCGCCCCGCCTGCTGCGCCTTGTGCACACGCTCGAGCAGCCGCAGCCCGAAGTTGTAGAAGGCCATGTTCCGCAGATGCGCGCCGGCGTCCGAGAAGCCCAGCTGCACACTGGGATCCGCCGCCAGCACATCCAGCACCTCGGGCCGGTGATTGGAGATGGTGGTCCGCCAGCGCACCTTGGGCCCGTACTCCACCACCAGATCCAGGAAGGCGTCCACCGGGTGCACGCCGCCGCGATCCACGCCGACCTGACCGAAGGTCTTGCCGATCACGCTCGCATCCGGGCACTCGGTGATCTCGGCGTCGAAGAAGTCCCGATGCCAGACCCGCGGCCCCCATTTCTTGTCGTAGTCCTTGCGGAACCAGCGGCGGTAGTTCTCGTCGGCCAGCAGTTCCCGCCGCTCCTCCAGCTGGTTGGACAGGTGCAGAGCCGCTGCGCCGGAACCGAATTCCTCGAACACCGGCAGATCGATGCCGTCGGAGTACACCTCGAACGGCACCGGCAGATGCTGCCAGCGGAAGTCGCCGCCGAGCCCGTTGATGATCCGGCCCAGCAGCGGAAAGACCTTCACCACACCGGGAATCGCCTTGATGTCGGCCGCCGACAGCAGGCTCACCTTCAGCTTGGGCCGGAAGAAGCCCAGGCTGCTGGCCGCCATACCGAGCATGCTCTGCGGCTTGGCGACATCGGGACCGCCCTGCAACGCGCGCTTGCGGTCGCGCAGAATGCGATTCAGCCGCCGCCGCTCCTTGCCGGTGGCATAGGTCGACGGCAGCGTCCGCGACCGGCACACCTCGCCGTCCAGCTTGTCGAACAGCAACTGCTGCGAGGACATGCCGACGAATCCGGCGTCCAGCGCCTCGGTCAGCTTGTGCTCCATGGCCGTCAGCTCGGACTCGGTCGGCTGCACATCCGGATCGGTGGCCCGCTGCAGGCCCAGCTGGGACGCCCGGATATCCGAATGACCGATGAAGGCAGCGACATTCGGCCCCAGCGGCAGCGACTCCAGCGCCGCCACATAGCCGTGCGCGCTGTTCCAGGTCTTCAGCGCGTCCACCGCCTCGACCACGTGCTTGCGCGGAATCGCCTCCACCCGGCCGAACAGGTCGCCCGCGTCCGAACCGCCGACATGCACGGTGGACAGCGAGCACGACCCGAGCAGCAGCGTGGTGACGCCGTGCCGCAGCGACTCCGACAGCGTCGGATCCAGCAGCACCTCCACGTCGTAGTGGGTGTGGATGTCGATCATGCCCGGCATGACCCAGCGGCCGGTCGCGTCGATCACTCGCGCGCAGCCGGTCTCGTCCAGCGGCGCGGCCGACACGGTCGCCACCCGGCCGTCCCGGATGCCGAGATTACGGATGGCCGAGGGTGCGCCGGTGCCGTCGAACCAGCGCCCGTTCTTGATGATGGTGTCGTACACAGGAATTCACTTTCCCAGGGAGAGGTCGCGGCGCAGTACCTTGCCGGTGGCGTTGCGCGGCAGGGGTTCCGCGGTGACCAGCCAGCGGGCGGGCACCTTGAAGTAGGCCAGCTGCTTGGCCACGTGATCGCGCAACTCGTCCTCCGACAGCTGCCGCGGGTCGTCGACCACCACGATCGCGGCGACCTCCTGGCCCAGATCCTCGTGCGGGACCCCGATCACCGCCGACTCGCGCACCAGCGGGTGCTCGTCGAGGACATTCTCGATCTCCTGCGGGTACACGTTCTCCCCACCCCGCAAGATCAGATCCGAACGACGACCGGAAATGTAGAGCTTGCCCGCCCGCAGCGTGCCGTAATCACCGGTACGCAGCCAACGGTTCTCATCGATCGCGGCCCTGGTCGCTTCCTCGTTGTTCCAATAGCCGAGCATCACATACGGGCTGCGGATGCAGATCTCACCCTCCTCACCATCGGGCACCGGGTTGCCGTCGAGATCACGCACCTCGACCGAGACACCGACCACCGCACGACCCACGGTCTCGTTGTCAGCAGCCAACTCCGGCGGGGTCGCCACCGTCGCGGCGGTACCGGACTCGGTGCACCCGTAACTGGTGGTCAGGCCCTGCAACGCGACCGGGAACCGCTCGCGCAGCCGCTGCACCAGAATCGGAGACGACGGCGCGGAATTGAGCGAGAACGCCGTCAGCGACGACAGGTCATAGCGCGAGATATCCACCGCCAGAATGCGACTCGCCAACGTCGGCACCGCCGCCCAGTTGGTGACCTGCTCGGTCTCGACCAGCTTCAACAGTGACTCGGCGTCGAACTCCCCCGAGGCCGGGAAGATCACCGCGTCACCGGTGGCCAGGCGCGGGATCGACAAGTTGTGCAGGCTCGCGATGTGGAACAACGGCATCGTCGCCAGGTAACGGCGACCCGCCGGGGAACCATCCCAGCCCTGGCCGCGGAAACCGGCCGCGAGGGCGTCCATGAACCGGTGATAGTCGGCCACGGCGACCAGGTTCTGCTGGGTGTGCACCACACCCTTCGGACGACCGGTCGTACCGGAGGTGTAGAGGATGATCGCCGGATCATCCTCGCCCACCTCCGCACTCGGATCAGCGCCGGCGAACTCCTCGACGAGAGCGGGCAGGTCGGACTCCATGGTCA